>NZ_JAGYGU010000012.1:0-118379 GCF_018991255.1 Lactiplantibacillus sp. 30.2.29
AAGGGTGGCTTGGGATTCGACCAAGTCACCGCCGCATCAATCATGTCAATTTATTCGGCCTTAGTTTACGTTTCTAGTGTTCTCGGTGGCTTTTTAAGTGACCGGGTCTGGGGGAGCCGTAAGACCGTCTTTATTGGTGGGGTCTTCATCATGTTGGGGCATATCGTGCTCTCAACCCCATTTGGCGTTGGCGCACTATTTGTTTCCATCGCACTGATCGTTATTGGGACCGGGTTATTAAAGCCCAACGTTTCAGATATGGTTGGTCAATTATACACCGCTGAAGATACGCGCCGGGATGCCGGCTTTAGTATTTTCGTCTTCGGGATTAACTTAGGTTCACTGGTCGCACCAATATTAGTTGGCCGAATCGGATTGAGCGTGAACTTCCACTTAGGGTTCTCATTAGCCGCCATCGGGATGTTCTTTGGCCTGTTACAGTACTACTTTGATGGTAAGAAGAACTTAAGTACGGCTAGCCTTTACCCAACTGATCCATTGGAACCCGGTGATATGAAGAAAATCACCACACGGACCACACTGGGTGTCATCGGAATTGCGTTAATCTTACTCTTAATGTGGTTAATGCATGCCTTGACACTCGACAACGTGATCAGTTTGATCAGTATTCTGGTTATTTTGACCCCAATCGTCTACTTTATCTTGATGTTAACGTCTGAAAAGACGAATGCAACTGAACGTTCACGGGTTCGTGCCTACATTCCATTGTTTATTGCCGCAGCGTTATTCTGGGCCATTGAAGAACAAGGATCAGCCGTGTTGGCATTGTTTGCCGCCAACCGCGTTAACCTTAACATTGGTATTTTTCACTTAGCTGCCTCTGATTTCCAAATGTTGAACCCACTGTTCATCATGATTTACACCACACCGTTCGTTTGGTTATGGACGAAGTGGGGTAAGAAGCAACCTAGCTCACCAGCCAAGTTTGCGGTTGGGTTAGTATTCGCCGGTGCTTCATACTTGATCATGGCCATGCCAGGTGCGCTCTTCGGAACTGCCGGTAAAGTTAGCCCACTCTGGTTAGTGGCTAGCTGGGCAGTCGTTGAAATCGCCGAAATGCTGATTTCACCAATTGGGTTATCTGTGACGACTAAGTTAGCGCCAAAAGCGTTCGCTTCACAGATGATGAGTATGTGGTTCCTGACCGACTCTGTTGGTAGTGCAGTTAATGCGCAGATTGTTCGCTTCTACTCAACGAAGACTGAAGTGCCATACTTCGCAATTATTGGGATCGTCAGCGTCTTACTCGGGATCGTGCTGTTTACGATGGTACCGATGATCAAACGGTCAATGCAAGGCGTTCGTTAAACGCAATTTTAATGAAGGTATGTTATCTTATTGATAGCATATCTTTTTTTTGTGAGGAGGAATTGACATCGTACGGCTAGCTTTCAGTAGTGATAATCATTTTGATGTGAATCGGATCGATGCGGCCGCGATGATGCGCGCCCAAGCGACCTGTTTATTGCAACAAGGCGTTCAGTGGTATTTAGTTGCTGGCGACTTGTTCAATGATTTTCAGCGCAGCGAACAGTTTATTGTCGATTTACAGGCGTTATTAGGCGATCAGACCCACGTTTACTGGATTGCGGGTAATCATGACATGGTTCACGGTGTTTCGTTTGACGAGCTTGAAACGGGCCGATTTGCGGGCTATCTCCATAACCGCTACGTTGATATTCCCGGGACGGACTGGCGCGTGATTGGCAATAACGGCTGGTATGATTATCAGTACGCCGCCCAGGAGCCCGACACGACGACGGCCGACTTCTTGCACTGGAAAAATGCGTTTTGGATTGACCGGGCCATTAAACAACCAATGAGCGATGGGGAACGGACGGCGTTAATGCTGAATCAAGTCAAAGCGCAATTGGTCCTGGCAGCCGCTGAACAGAAACAAGTGGTGTTTATGACTCACTTTGTGCCGCGGGCCGACTACTTGCAGTTTGCAACCGGGAAGCGGTTTTGGAATATGGCCAACGCGTTGATGGGGACGCCACGTTTAGGCGAATTATTGGAACAGTTTAATGTCGCCCACGTCTTGTTTGGGCACTTACACGTTCATCCGAAGCCACGGACCTTTGGACAGACGACTTACTACGATCAGGCGGTCGGATATGGCCTCAAACGAATCAATGAATGGCGGGCAACTAATTTCATGGCAGAGTGGTATCAAGATACCCAAATCATTGATTTAAAATAAATTCAAAAAAAGTTTTGAAAAAGCCTTGATTTTTTATTCAAAATTATGTATTCTAATATAGTTGAATGATTCACGGAGGGGTAGCGAAGTCTGGCTAAACGCGGCGGACTGTAAATCCGCTCCTTCGGGTTCGGTGGTTCGAATCCACTCCCCTCCATTTCATTTTTGGGCTATAGCCAAGTGGTAAGGCAACGGGTTTTGATCCCGTGATGCGCTGGTTCGAACCCAGCTAGCCCAATAGATAACACACAATAGTCGTCAATGAGACTCAATGAGCCTTGTATGACGGCTTTTTTGTTGCCAATGACACACAATAAGGCACAATAGGGCACAAATAAAATGCACCACAATTGCACCAAAAGTGCACCACAGAATGCACCACGGATTTATATTAAATGTCCATGTAACGAGCTAGCTTAGAAGCCGCCTCGTTTCGTTGTTTTTTGGTAACGTGTAAATAGATCTGTTGTGTGATCTTTAAATCAGCATGACCGAGAGTTTTAGATACTTCGTTAATAGTGGCACCGGCTTCGAATGATAAAGTACAAAAAGTGTGTCTAAAAGCATGAATCTTTATGCGTCTTAGATCGTATCTTTTACAGATACTACGATTCCAATGGTCAGGCATACTCGGTGAAAGTGGTTGATTATCGTTGCTAGCAAAAACAAGCTGTTTAGGGCTTTTTGAATTGAATCCTAGTTCGAAGTATTGCCTAGCTTGGGTCATCCGCCACTTATGAAGCCATTGCAACGTCTTAGGGTCAATCGTGATAGTGCGATAGCTGCTGTTTGTCTTAGGCGTCTGCACAACAATTCGCCAGTTCTTACCTAGTGATTGTGTCTTATTAACCGTTATTTCGTTGGTTTCAAAGTTAATGTCCCGCCACTGTAATGCTAGTGCCTCGCCACGGCGTAGACCAGTGAACGCTAACAGACGGAACAACATAAAAGCTTGTGGGTTGTCATAATCGTAGGCACAATCAAGAAAATGCACTAGCTCGGACTTCTCATAAAAATCTATGTGAGGTGCTTGCTGGTGCTTCTTTTGTTTAGGAATACTAGTCTTAGCCATTGGGTTACGGGTAGTTAATTCCATCCGGACACCAAAATCAAAGACGCTGATGACATACGTCCTGAAGCGGCGGTACTGTTTGAGACCTTGATTAAGCCAGCTATGCACGATTGATTGGCATTGGGCGACAGTGATACGTTTAACCCGTTGAGATCCTAATACGGGCAATATATGCAATCTGAATATATCTGCTGTCTTAGCCCATGTTGATTCTTTGACTTGTGATTGGTAGTCCTCGCTGAACCACTTTTCGTATAACTCATTAAAAGTAATATCGTTGCTTGATACATAACCTTTTCTAGTAAAATCTGTCTGAACATTGGAAGTCCATAATTGGGCTTCTTTTTTTGTCTTAAAACCACGCTTGTGCATCCGTTTGGCTTTGCCGTTGGTATCTTTACCCACGGATGTAAAAGCCTCCCAGAAAGCACCAGACTTAGTTTTATACTGCTTGAATGTAGCCATATTGATTATTCCTTTCATACCAGCTGGCGGGCAAGGTATGTAGGGCAAAAGTTAAAACAGCACATCTTCGTGACGCATATATTCAACAACATCTCGTTGTTTGTAAACAGTAATAAATTCGTGTTCAGTAGCAGCTTCGTTTTCTTTCAACTTCCAATGAATAATATAGGCAGGTAACCCTGTATTTTTTATTTTCCAAATTTCATCGTTATATTTGCGCTTGGAATTCCCGATTACCATACAAAATCGAAGTAAAAACTCGATTGAAAAATCATGCACCAGTTTTTTTTCTAATTGATTTGATTCTTCCAAAAGATTAGAAAACCGATTGGATTGCTTATTATAAGTGCAATCTATATCTTCTAAATTGTGTGGAAGTGGCGCATGTAAGTAATTTTTAGTTGATAGCGTTGGAGTGTCCTTGGAGTTTGTTACCAGTTTGAAGAATGCAGCCCAATTATTTTCCCCGCTCACTGGGGTAGGACATGAGAAAGAAAACATACTATCGAAATACGTAAAGGTAGTTGTTAATAACATTGACTTGCTTTCATGAGTTGTTTTATTGCTGTGTTCAGCTAGAAAAGTTACAACGTTATCATCAGTAATTGTTAAAGCAGATATAGTGATAACTTCGTCACTGGAAAAACTTAATATTTCATTTGCAGACGTTCCAAGCACATTAATTAAGGTATTTAGTGTGGAAAACTTAATTCCGTTACTTTTATTATCTGCAAGCTGTGTCAGTGTTTTTCTGGATATTTTAGTTAATTTTGATAGTTCCGAGATTGATATATCGTTCCTGTTTAGAATTGAACGTAAATCACTTTCGATCATAGTGAATGGCTCCTAACTATATTGATTTATTACACATTATTGCACTTAAAGGTAACAAAATCAACAAATTATGTGAATTATGGGTTGCACAAGAATTGTCCTGGGTATATCGCATACATATAACAGATATAATGATACCCATAGGAAAGGAATACGCTATGAATAATAATTTTTCTGAAATCTTAGGTGCACGACTGATTTCAATTTCAACCGTACAAGAAGCAACGGGAATTTCGCGTAAAACACTTACTGATTTGTATTATAGAAGAACAAAAAACACTAAATTTGATACGTTACGGAAACTCTGCGACTATTTGCAGATTCCACTTAGTGAGCTGATCGAATACAAGCCGAAACCAGTAGCCAAGTAAAGGAGGCCAAGTATGAACGATTTAGTCACACTGACGTCACAGCGGTTGGACGCCACGGCGTACACGACATCCGATATTATTGCGGATAATACTGGAATTAACCGCCGTTCGTTAAAACGTACGATTCAAAACCATAAAGGACGGTTAGAACATTTTGGAAAGGTGGGAACGGTATTCACACCTTTATCAAGCGGGCAGACGGCAGTTTCTTATCAGCTAAACGAGCGTCAAACAATGCTGCTATTTTTCTATTTGAGCCACACGCCACAAGTTGAAAAGTTTCAGGAGCGACTAGTAAACCAGTTTGCAGTAATGAAACGCGAAATAATTTTGCGTCAGGCTAAGTTTGAACTGGGAAAGGACTTTTCTAAGTCATTGCATGAAGCAATTAGAGAAAGCCCGGCGCTAGGTGAACACGGCCATTTGTATGTGAATATCAACAAGTTGGTGTATAAGCAGGCACTGGGGGTTAACGTGAACGAGTTGCGCAAAGCTCGCGATATTCCTAAGACTGAGGCTATTACTCACTACTTAAGTTCTAGTGAGGCGGATGCAGTCAAGCGGGTTAAGCAGCAAATTAGAACGCTGCTTGAAATGAAGATGGACTACCAGCAAATCAAACAAGCATTGCAGATTCAAGGCGTGATTTACCGTATTGAGTTGCAATTGCCAGCTAAAGCATCCGTCAAATAGGCAAAATTGGCTTTACCGACACTGGAACCTGATTGATAAGGATTGAAAGGCGGTGAGGATAATTACAGAACCGATTAAGGTGTTATTAAGTGATGAACAGGCGCAGGCACTACGAGACTTCGTATACCAGCTAACTACGGATTCAATCAGTCAGGCTAAGCGTGATGTGGGTGCTAGTCAGCAGTGGTTACGCAAGAAGAAAGCGGCGGCGTATGCGGATGTATCAGAGGGAACGTTTGCAGGTTGGACGAAGCAAGGATTAGTAGGTCACGTCATTAATGGATCGGTGCTATTTAATAAGCACGACATAGATTTTTATATCAATCACAATGGGAAAATGAAGTAATAAAATCCGGCTGGCGGGCAATTGCGGTTGATGAACACATAATAAATTCGAGTGAGGATGGTAACTATGATTGGAACACTATTGATGAGTTTAGTTAAGTTTATGATTATTTCAGCGGTTGGCAACGTGTCATTTAAATTGATTGCTAATCCGGGTAAGTATTTCGGTTAGGTAGATTAAGGGGTTAGAACATGAATGAGCGTACAAAAAAGTCCGTGTCTTTACTTTGGCGAGTAACACGGACAGCCTGAAAACACTACTGTTATGGGCTTTTTGTATACTCATTTTACTACAAAATGAGGAGTAAACACAATGGGCAAACCAATTTATGAATTATCAAAGTTAAATGATATTAGTAAGGCGTGCAAGCAGGCCGCTATCACGATAGAACGGGTTAATGTGGCGAATGCTAGTATTTCAGCTATCAGCGAATTAGTTACCCCAACCTTGAAACAGGCAATCACTGGTGACGATAACGTTAATTATTTTGAATTAAATGACGACGAGTTGCGAGACTTCATCGATGAGCAAGGCAATACCATCTATAACACGATGTGTGTATTAACAGAAATGGACGAATTATCAGCGCTTATTGATAGCAAAACAGCCGCTATAAGCGGGGTTATTGATGACATTAATAGCACTGTAAACGGGATTAATGACGATATTAATTCTATTTTGGATGGTGTTAACTCGGATTACAGCGATGATAACTCACAGGGGGCGACTGATCATGAATAATGCGCAAACCCGACTAAACCATGCTAGACCGACTTTACAAGGTACTTTATTGCAACTGGACTACTTACAAGAGCTAGTCAATCAAACGGTAATGCGTGATAGTCAGCGGACTAAAATTAGCCAGCAAATCCATAACATTGAAGTGAACAACCAAGGCGCATTGAAACAACTTGCATCCGTCTATGAAGTCCCGTTAGTCGGGATAGCAAAGTAGGATGGTGAGCGAATGAAAACTAATGATAGACTGACGAGAGCACTACAGCTTGCTCGTGACGGTGTTGTGGTTTACCCCTTAGCAAGTAACAGCAAAGTGCCGTTAAAAGGCACACAGGGCTATAAGGACGCTACCACGGATGTAGAAACGATTAAAGGTTGGTTTGAGCATGTCCCAAGGGCGAACCTTGGCATCCGTTTAGACCAAGCTAAGTTAATCGTGGTGGATATTGACCGACATGGTGATATTGATGGCACGGAAACATTGAGAAAACTTAATCAGCAAGGCAAACCCTTACCGAGTGACACTTATATTGAGCAGACCCCGAATGATGGCTTACATTACTTCTTTAAGTTGCCGGTTAAGCTAGATATGAAACGGCGAACAGGTCTATATCCGGGTATTGATGTGCTGGCTGACTTCGTATTAGTAGCACCGAGCGTGATTAATGGTAGTGCTTATAGGGCGATTGAACCAACTAACGATATTGCTACGGCGCCCCAGTGGTTACTTAATGATCTGCTACCCAATCAACGGATGAACAAGACACCACAGCACGCCTCACAGATTCAAAAGACATGGGCGGGGCGGATGCTTGATGACTTAGTGGCTGGTACTGGCGAGGGTAGTCGCAACAGCTACCTGACTTCGTTATTAGGGAAGATACTACGGACTGGCTGTAATGGAATGACGGCCTACGAGCTACTGCAATATGCTAACGAGCGATTGCAACCGCCACTACCGGATAAAGAGGTTAATACCATTTTCAAATCTATTATTAAACGGACGTAGGAGGTGTCAATGTGTCAGAGGATAAGAACTTAAAGCAAGCCATCCAAGAGCATGACAAGCGGATTAATAACGTCACAGCTTTAAAGGGTGATGATTGGCAAGACCAACTCCGATTAACGACCCAAGGGGCTATTCGGCGGAGTTCGCTATACAATATTTTACTGTTTATTGAAAATGACCCGAATTTAAAAGGTGTGTTGGCCTATAACGAGTTCTCGGATCGAGTGGTGAAGTTACGTTCTAATGATAAAACGGGACTAAAAAAGGGCGATTGGCGAGATACGGATGACTCCTTACTACGGTTTTATTGTGACGCACAATATAACATTTTGCTGTCAAAGGATAACTTGCTGGATAGCATTGTTAAAGCGTCACAGGAACATGGCTTTGACCCGATGAAAGAACGGATTGAAGCAGTGCAGTGGGACGGCCAGCCAAGGGCGGAAACCTTTTTCATTGATTACCTTGGTGCCGAGGATAATCACTATACACGGATGGTAACTCGCAAGTGGTTAGCTGGGGCGATTGCAAGGGTTTATCTTCCTGGAGTGAAATTTGATATTATCCCAATCTTAGAGGGCGCTCAAGGGCTTGGGAAGAGTACCTTGGTGCGTCAGTTGGCACCCGATTACTTCAGTGATGACATGAAGAGCATGAAAGACAAAGACGACTACCAAAAGTTAATGGGGAGCTGGATTATTGAACTTGCTGAACTGTCAGCCATGAATAAGACTGATATTGAGAGCATTAAGAATTTTACTAGTGCCCAGTCTGACTATTACCGCAACACTTATGCACGCCGGCCAGAACAACATCCGCGCCGGAATGTCTTTATTGGTTCGACCAACCATCGAGACTATTTAAAAGACGCCACTGGTGAACGGCGCTTTTATCCAATTAAATGTGGGGTACAGCCCGTTACTAAGAACCCACTAAAGGCGAAGCAAGCTGATATGTTACAAATCCTTGCCGAAGCTAAGACTTGGTTTGACGCTGGCGAAAAGCTTTATTTTGACCAGCAGACGCTTAATGAGGCCAAAACCTATCAACAAGAAGCCCAAGTTATTGATCCCATGCGTGAGGCTGTGAATGATTATCTGACAATGATGGTACCGACTAATTGGGAAGAATTAACGATTAGTGTTAAACAATCATATTTCACGGCTATTGAGAATGGTAATCCGATTGATTCGGATTCAGAAAGCTGGCTACATGCAAAACTAGCACCGAATAAAGAACCAATTCAGCGCACGACTACCCGTGAGATCATGGCTGTTGTTTTTGACCATGCGACTAACAAGTATTTTAGTGGTCGGACTAACACCGAAGCTAAGAAGATTAAGTTGATTATGGATAATATGGAGGGCTGGGAATATAGGCGAACAAGAATGAGCAATAAACAGACACGAGGCTACGTAAGATTAAATTAATCTTTTTTTACTTGTTTAACGTGTCATCGTGTCACAGATAGTCTATAAACCTTGAAACAATAGGGCTAAGGCGTGTGACACGTACCCGTCACAACGTGTCACTACCCGGCACATATTGTGACACGTTATGACACGTTGAGACAGGTAACATCTTCACTTAAACGTTGTTATATCAAGCTTTGCAACACTGTGACGCGTGTGACACGTTTTTCGGCTTTTAAAAAGGTAAAAAATGAAATAAAGCTAATCATAGATCATACAGAGGGCTGGGAATACAGCCAAAATTTAGTTATTAACAGCAAGCGTAGTCGGGGGTATCAACGTCCTTAATTGGTACTTTAGTAAATAACCCGTGTAACCTGTGTAACGTGTGTAATCATTGATATATCAAGGTTTAGGATTCAGTGAACGCGTGTGATACGTGTGTTAACCCGTGTAGAAACTACACACGTTGAGACACGTTACACACGGCTATGGTTTGAAATAAACGTTGCTATATCAGCGTTTTACACAGGTACACACGTTACACGGGTATTTGAGTTTGTAAAAAGGTAAAAAATGAAATAAAGCAGATAAATGAAACGATAAAAAACAACATGGAGGAATTTAAAAATGAAAAAAGAGCGAATTTGGACAGTGCTTCATGGCAAAGACTTGGATCAATTAATTAACCAAGCACATACAGCCAAGCAAGGCAAAGATTATCAAGTTAACAGTATTCAAACCCAGTATTTAAACAATGAGTACGTGGTAACTGTGATTATGGAACGAGCTAAGCCCCAGCATTATGAATTAGTAGAAGACCAATGGCTAGACGGTAATGATTCGTTACCAGCTCCTTGCCGGTTGAGTGACCAGCTAAAGCAATTAGCAAAGAATGGTATGGATTTTGAAGTCGTCAGTTACACCAATGAGAACCGGATTAATAGTGATGGCCGCGATGTTGAATACTCAACGGCACTGTTACGAGTGTACGATGTCTAATCTGGGTGTATTGAGTTCATCCGTCAAATAAGAAAAGGTAGGTGCCATTAAAATGACGTTATCAATGACTGAATTTAAAGTGTTAAACATGTTGCCTCGTGGTGCAGGTTACCCAATGACAACACCTAATATCTGCAAGGTAACCGGGCTTAAAGAACGGGATGTCAGAGAAGCCATTAGTATCTTAATTAATCAACACGGCGTGCCAATTGTCGCTAACCGGAGCGGTCATAATACGGGGATGTTTATTGCAACGGATGAAGCCGAGTTGAATATCGGGGTCACTTCGTTTAAGAACCAAGTTACTACGATGAACGCCCGTATTAGAGCCATAGAGCAAGCTGACTTGAACGGCTGGGAGAAAGCCCTAAGACCAGACATTAAGCGCTTAGAGACACAAGTAAGCCACGATAAGGAGGCTAACTAGTATGCGAGTACTTTACCCTAAGTTAGTTGAAGAAGCCTATAATTACATTGCTAAGGCTGAACCAGCCGTTAAGAATGCGCCTAACGCTGTTAAGTCAGAGATATACAGCAAGATGGTTAATGACGGGATAATTGATGAGAATGGCGAACCAACACAGACAGCTATTGATCGGGGCTTCATTGATGGTGATAGCGAGCTAGATTATGAACCTGATACGCTGGCCGAGTTTAAAGCAATGCACCCATGCTATAAGGAGTATGATGATAGCCATTTCAGCCATACGAAGCAAGGCTGGGTGATTGACAGCTATGTGATGAAGTCGTTATCACTTAAAGCACTGCATGATCCGGACAGTAGCGAAGAACAACGCGCATTCGCCCGTCATGCGCTACAAGAGATTGAATGGTTTAGTTAATAAGCATAAACGAGTATCGTGCTAAAAAGTACGATGCTTTTTTTAGTTGAGCGAAGTTGTCCCGTTAGTTATTTATATGAAAATGGCTTGTTATATCAATGGTTAAAAGGCTTTGATGGCAATATAAAATATTGGAAAATAATGGAATCAAAATGTTAGAAAATGTTAGAAATAAAAAACGGGATAATGCTAACAATTGCTAACCTAAAAGCCGAATAGGGGTTACAAAAGTTTACTAAATGGATAGTATTGTGAAGACTGGAAAGCCTTATAAAGCCTTATGCGGAACGACCTATTAAAACCTATTATTGTTTTGCTGTGTAAACTGCTTGTTTCTGCTAATGTGTGGACTGCTCGTTGGATTGATTGTAGGTCGAAAATTTCGACTTGTCCTGTACAGAGTTAAAAAAAGTGATCGCTACAATTGATTAAGCACGTCTACAACTTGACAAAACATGACATTGTTTTGCAAACTCATAGGGTGCACCCCGTAACACCGATATTTCAACAATATGGTGCAACCCTATGTTGGTAAATGTTGATATTATTCGTACAAAACGGACACCATATAGTAAGTGAAAAGTAACCCGACACGGTTAGATGGTATATTTGGCCGGAGTGCTGTTATATCAACGCTTGATGGCTAATGAGAACTCGTAAAATGTCGGATTATGTCGGATTTTTTACTGGAAAATACTGGAAATTGAACATCACTAG
Organism: Lactiplantibacillus sp. 30.2.29; assembly: GCF_018991255.1. Classification (NCBI taxonomy): domain Bacteria; kingdom Bacillati; phylum Bacillota; class Bacilli; order Lactobacillales; family Lactobacillaceae; genus Lactiplantibacillus; species Lactiplantibacillus sp. 30.2.29. The sequence goes on from NZ_JAGYGU010000012.1 coordinate 11,726, forward strand.
TTAGTTAATAGCTTGAATGCTTGTTATGACTGGCCTTAGAGCTGTTTTAAATAAATGAAAATGTTGGAAAATGTAGGAATGTAAAAACGGATGAGTATGTCAGCTGGCTTAGATGGCGTTGGGTTACTGGTTGGGCTACTTGTGTGCATATAATGCAGACAGTCGTTCGTGAAGTAGCACGGACACCATGTTATAATTCGATTGTGGGGATTAATTGTAGCGTTGCCAGGAATGGCAACATACGTTAAAAGGGATGTTTGCGGGGTGGCTAGCGTCCCTTTTTTTGATGATTAGCAAGTGGTATGATGGGTTTAAGGAGTAGGGCTAGAAAACGTCAGCTGTAAATGCTGGCGCTTTTTAGTCTTTTAGGGAGCGAAAGCATGGAACAGTGGTATCGTAGCGCACGCCAATATTTAAAGCAGTACCGTTTTTACCATGGGATTGTTGAGCAGGCAGTTAATGACTGGGAAGGGGCAGAGAAGCCCAAGCGATTGCAACAAATGGAGTTGTATTGTCAGCGGGTTACTAATGCAATTGATAGCATCCGTGATGAACGTCAAGCCAATCTATTGCGTAATGAGTTCATTGTGGCGGATGGTAGCCAACGGGTGGCCTATGAACTATCGGGACTAAGTAAGTCGCAATATTATGTCATCCGTAAGCAGGCTATGCGTGAATGGTTGCAGTTAATCAATCAACACAAATAAGTTAGAGAAAACTGGAGTTTTAGCGTGTTTTGGATTAATCGTAAACACTGATATAGCAATGCCATTGAACTCTGTTATCATAGCCATAGCATTGTTATTTTATTAACAACCGTACAGAGGGTACGCCTGTTGTACCGATCCTAAAATGTTAGGAAATGTTAGGGTGCAAGTGTAACGGCTTATACGGTTGTAAATAATGGTGCAACAAAAAAGCCATCCGTTAAGATGACTTTATGTATTGCCCGCCAGCATGATTAATCGGTAAATTTATGTGTTTTGAAGATAAAATGCACCAAAAAGTGCACCACGGACTATTTTTGAAGCCTGAAAACACTCGTTATCATTGGTATATCAGCATTTATATATAAGACTGGTTCGAACCCAGCTAGCCCAATTAGGGAAATTCGATAACCGGCAATCAGGTGTAAAAGCCTTGATTGCCGGTTTTTTTGTCGCCAAAATTGCAATTTGCAAGTGCTCGAAACGGCTACGCTGAGATGCAAAGGGTTCCGGCTCTTCGTCAAGTGGAGTTGAGACAATCTTTATGAAGTAGGGTCCCAAGTTCAAATATCGTCATCTCCCTTGGTGATTGAATCCGTATCGGATGGTGCTAAGTGCTAGAGCAGGATTTAAGGACGACATTAGATGCAACCGAATGCTGTGAATGACTTCAACTCGAGCAGAATGTGGGCGATTGATCATGGCTTTCGGTGTGATTAGCTTAGCCGCTGAGCAGCCGCCATTTTAATTGCTTCATTCGAAGATATCCTCAAAAAGAATGAATTTTTATACGCAAAACTGGTATCGCTTTCTTTGCTGATACGGTAAGATAAGATTGAAGTTGGCAGTTAAACCTCGCCTGGAGCAACAAAACCAGCATTACGATAATGCGCTTGGAGCACCTGAACAGCGCCACTTTTCACGCCTTAAAGGGATAGTGACGGCGTTTAAATCCAAGTTCGGGTATAAATGGATATAGGCCAAGTAGATGTCACTGGTAAATGGCAGTTTACGGGCTTGGCGAGCGTTACTATGTGCGTTTGTAGAGTTTGGTGCCTTTTTATCCATGATTAGTGGGACGCACTTTAAGGAACTTTTCTAGGCTGATGGGGGACAAATTGCCACTCGCGCAAAATTACCGTTAGCGGTAAGCTTAGTTCAAGCCTGATTCGTTTTTAGCGAAGCAGGCCTTGCTAACTAAATCATGACGAGGAGGAACCACGAATGCCAGTTACAAAAATTAAGTTACATGAAACCATGACCTACCGCGAACATGCGATTACGAGTAAATCATTTTCCCGCAAACTCGGTATCGACTTACCATTTGCAATGTACGCGATGGCCGCCGGTGAAAGTATCAGTGCCGAACAGTCGACCTTGACGCGACTCTTTGAAGTTGTAGATGGAACGTTGACCGTACAGTTTGCGGATGAGAGCCAACAGACCGTCGCCACTGGAGAAATGCTGGTAGTACCTGCGAATACGGTGCATACTTTGCTCGCAGCGCAGCCCTGCCAGTTTATTCAATTCGAGACCAAGTAAGGTACTATCAAGTTAATCAGTAAGCCTATTGAGGAGGAATTTCAATGAGTTTAATCGACAAAATCGACCATGCCAAAGTGCTTAAATTGACGGACCAAATTCCACTAGATGAGGATCAAGTTAATAGTCGGACGTTGGTTCAGCGTGACGATTTGAGTATGACGCTTTTTTCAATCGCGACCGACCAAGAGATTGGCGGTCATTCGGCGCAAGGTGACGCCATGGTCAATGTTTTGAGCGGTATCGCGGAAGTGACCATTGAAGAAACGGTATATCGCTTGACGGCGGGGCAGTCCATCGTAATTCCTAAGGACGCGCGGCATTCGTTGTATGCGGTGGAAGGCTTTCAGATGTTGCTGGTGGTCGTCAAACCAGCTTAGACGGGTGCTTATGGGAAAGGGACGGTGGTCCGATGGCCGAATATACCTTCATTGGTGACATTCACAGTGCGGCGGATGACCTGGCCGTATTGCTAGCTGATACGAGCATTACGCAAACGCGGCTGATTTTCCTGGGTGATTACATAGATGGAACGGCTGGTCGTCATTTGGGCCATCTCACGCAACCAGCACCGCTGGATCCGTTGGGTGTGATAGCTCAAGTTCAGCAGCGGGTCAGAGATTATGGTGACGTGGCATTGTGTGGCAACCACGATGATTTTTGGGTGCAAACGGCCCGCGGTGATGATGAGGCTGCCGCGACCTGGGTTTTGAATGGCGGGCACCGAACTTGGCGCAAACTCGGCGCAAACTCGGCATTTATACCTCGAATCTGAACACGGTGCGGCGTGCGCTGAATCAGGAACCACTATTAGCGGCGACTAAATTTCTGGCAAGCTTACCAACGATTTGGCAACAAGGACACTTAATTGCGATGCATGCAGGCGTGGATTGGCGATGGCCGTTGGCACAACAGACCCGCGATACGCTACTTTGGATTCGCGACGACTACTATTTTGATAGCGGCGGCCAGCCACACCGCAATTTATTTGACCGAGTACTGGTGACCGGTCATACCCCGGTTCAAAGCTTCGAAAATCCGCAGATGGGGTACGTGAAGCTTCAGGCGGATGCAGAGGACACGCCTCGTTACGTTATCGACGGTGGAAGTCGTTCCGGATTGTTTGATGGTGGTATCTGTGCGCTAACACTGACAACGCAAGGTAAAGTGGCCCGGATGAAACGGGTCATCAACCGTAAAATCTACGACGGCCAACAACTGGTGACGCCGGAAATGGTTAGCGGGAGTTAGTGACGTTCCGTAGTCCTGCATAGATGAAAGTTAATGGCACCTCACACACGCATAAACGTCAGTAAAACGGCCACCATCGGTCAATTGAAGCCGATGGTGGCCGTTTGTGCACGCTGACTAGCAACCGTATCCCTTATAAGAGATACAGCCAGCCTAAGCCACCTAGAATAATTAGAGCCAATAAATTAAGACCAGTAAAGACTTTTAAGAAGTGTCGGAGTGGTTGTTGGTCATCAAAGGACAATTGTTTGAGTGCCAGCAAGTTCGCCAGGGATGCCACTAGTGACCCTAAGCCACCGATGTTGACGCCGATAAATAGCGCTGGCAGCTGCTGGGTGAAGTGGGCGAGTAAAATGACAGCGGGGACATTGCTGATGACTTGGCTTGTCAGGATACTCGTCAAATATACGGTTGATGGCGTCTGAGTTAGCCAAGCCACCCCTTTCGTGACCGTCGTGTTATGGCTGATGGCGCTCACGGAGACGAAGAAGCAGATGAAGGTGAGTAACAGTGCGTAGTCAACTTCATAAAAAGTTTGGCGGTTGATTCCAGCGGCAACGAGCATGCTGATCAGGACCACTAACCAAATCGGTATCAGGCCGAAGATACCCGCCATTATGAGAATTAAGAGCGCACCTGTCAATAGTGCTTTGTTGGTGTCGACAGATTGACACTCTGTTTGCGGTGGCACTAGTGGTTGTCGTGGTAACCAGTGACTAAGGACCAATAATAAGCCGAGACTCGCTAACATGAGCGGGGTCGATAACTGAAAAAATTGCCCTAAGTTGACGTGGAAGAAGGTTACGAGAAACAAGTTTTGGGGATTGCCAATCGGCGTAAATGCACTGCCAAGATTAGCAGCCATGACTATTAGGGTGACTGGGTAAGCAATTGACAAACGTTGCTGCCGTGCAACGACCGTAAAAAGTGGAATTAGTGTTAAAATCGCGACATCGTTAGTCAATAGCATGGCACCGCCAAAGGCCAGTAAGATGAAGAACTGACACATTTGCCGGGTGTTTGCAGATTTTTGAAGAAGCCAGTCACTCAAACGATTGAGCAGGTGTAGTGCGCGCAATAATTGAACGCAGAGCATCAAGGCAAATAGCGTGCCGATAGTTGTCCAATTGATGTCCTGGATGCTCGGCGTGCCAATCAACAGACTCATAATGGCACAAGTTAAGGTAATCAGGAAGATTTTGTCGCGTAACGTTCGCTTCAGAATGGTCGCCAAGGCCCGCACCTCCTCGTAGCTAGATTGGCCTTAACTTAACCATACTGAAGGTGGACCTGTAAACTGATATACATCTCCCTCTCGTCAAACCTCGCTTAGCTGGCGGACTGTGGGTGACGTATCCGAGGCCATTGCAGGAATCAGCTTGACAGTGGATGTTTTGCTAAGCAGTGTCGGGGGTGCAATGGGAACCGGGCATGTTAAAGTAAAAAAAAACGGTTTGAAGCTCGCAAACTTCAAACCGTTTTGATTTGTTATCGATTATTGTTCATCATATAATCAGGCGTCATGCCGGTGTGCCGACTGGCCAAAGAACCACAGATAAGCGCCATAAATCGCGTTGGCCAACATCACGAGTTGGAGTGCCAACATCGATGCCGCGGCTGGACTGAAGCCTCTCAATTGGTTGAACCAAATGATGACGTTAATGACGTCCAACGTGATCCAAGCGACCCACTGAGAACGATAGCCGTTGACCATCAACACGCTACCGACGATACCTAGTGGGAGTAACGTCGCATCTAAGTAGATTTGATTCCCGTTCAGTTGCTTACTAAAGTGTAAGACGATCGCATAGACGAGTACTGCTAAGATGAACCAGCTCAGCCCAGCAAGTTTGCTGAGCTTGCGGCCAGTCAATTCACTGGAGTCCGCTTGGGCTGCCATTTTGCGGTGCCAGACAGTGATTCCAACAAACTGCATGACGAGGTAAAAGGACTGCGCTGCAATGTCACCAATCAGCCGATTCGTGATTGCAGTGGTCAGCCACGCCGCACAGGCAATGATGCCCCAGCTGTAGTTGGTCAAGCGACCCTGGTCAACTAAAATCAGGTTGATGACCACGGTAATCCCGGTGAGTAGACCGATCCAGCCATGCAAGCTGTAGTCTTTTCCCAAGATAAAGCCTAAAATCGTGACGATCAACATGGTGGCCATCATCAGTTTGGTCGCTGGGCGTAGCGTTCTTAATTCGGTAACGCCCCGTTGCCAGTTGAAGACGGCGCGCATCGCCGTTGGTAGCGTGGTGACATCCTGCTTGAGTTGCCGGACTAGCATGTTCAAATTGTGCAGTGCCCGTTTGCTTTGATTCATATTAAATAACACTCCTTAGTTGTTTTTAGACAGCCGTGATCGGAAGCAACGCTGTTTATTTAATGTTACACGTTAGCCCGTTTGTGGGGGGCTGTCAACAGTGGGGCGGGCCAGTTAAACCGTGTTATTAATACGTTAATGGGGAAGAGGCTATTCATAACCAAGAGATGCCCCGTTCAACTCTGTAGGCAATATTTATTTATTCATGGCACGATTCAGTTTGCCGAGCGATTAATCACCCACATTGACTGAAATATTGGTATAGTAGAATAGTAACCGGGAATCGAGTCTGAGTCTCGGATGGTACGAAGATTGGTTTATAATAATCACAATAAATTGTCATTGATGAAGGAGCGGTTTACGGATGAAAATCGGATTTATTGGTGCCGGGAACATGGGACGGGCCATTATTGATGGGTGGCTGAAACAACAAGCAGTCACCCCAGCAGATATCTACCTGCACAGTGCCCATGCGGCGAGCTATCAACCCTACGCGCAAGCAAATGGGTTGAACGCCTGTGACACGAACCTGGCCGTCGCACAAGCGGCAGACGTGATCGTACTCGCGGTGAAGCCCAACATTGCGCTTGACGCACTCAAAGAAGTTCAATCAGCTTTAACGGGCAAGTGGGTCATCACGATGGTCTCTGGACTCAATTTGGCAGACTATGCGACGGTCATGCTTGACTTGCCAGTACTGCGGATCATGCCAAACGTCAACGTGGCGATTGGTGCCGGGATGACGGCGCTAGTTGGTAATGACGCCTTGACGACCGAACAATATGCGGCGGGACAACGGTTGTTTGATGCGATTGGTGCGACCAGCGCAGTCGCTGAAAAGGACTTTCCAACCTTTTCAGCCTTGGCCGGCAGTTCGCCAGCTTACATTTACTTCTTTATTGATGCGATGGCGCGCGCGGGAGTCAAGCATGGGCTAAGCAAGGATGCTGCGACCAAAATCGCCGCTCAGGCAACGTTGGGCAGTGCCCAAAATGTCTTAGCTTCAGACAAAATTCCGTTTGATCTGATCGACCAGGTCTCGTCACCGGGTGGCACAACGGTCGCTGGTTTATTAGCGATGGAAGAAGCTGGCTTTATGACGGCTGTCGTGAAGGGAATCGATGCGACGATCGCCAAAGAACTCGGCGAATAACAAAATACTTGGTGCTGGTGGTTGCAAGCTTGGTCTATACCGATTATAATTAAACCAGTAAATCCAAGGAGGAATTGTTCATGAGCAAAGTGTTAAAACATGCCATCATTTATACGGGGTTAGAAAAAATTGATGACGGCTACATTCGTTTCGGTAAGGAAATTGAAGCGGTTGGTCCAATGGATGAATACGTGGCCCAACCCGACGATGATATCGAATTTGTGAGTGGCAAGACGATTGTACCGGGCTTTATCGATGTTCATAGCCATGGTGGTTATAGTTTTGATTCAATGGACGGGAATCCAGCTGAAATTAACGAAATGGTTAATGATATGGTTGCCCGTGAAGGGATTACGTCATATTTCTGCACGACGATGACCCAATCCAACGAAAACTTAGATCATTCGATGGAAGGCATCAATAAGGCGGCTGAAGAAAATCCAGTGATCCAAGGGGTTCATTTGGAAGGCCCATTCATTTCTGCCACGTTTAAAGGCGCCCAACCAGAAAAGTATATTAAGAATCCTAACGTTGACTTACTGGACAACTGGAACAAGTTATCTGGTGGCCGCGTCAAGTTAATTACTTACGCACCAGAAGATCCTGGTTCGCGTGAATTCGAAAAGTATTGCTTGGAAAACGGTATCGTGCCTTCAGTTGGACACAGTAACGCGACTCGTGAACAATTATTAGCAAGTAAGGCGACCCACGTCACTCATTTATACAATGCGCAACGTGAATTTAAGCACCGCGAACCAGGGGTTACTGGCCATGCCATGCTTGAAAACAACATGTATTGCGAATTGATTTGTGATGGCTTCCATATCGTTCCAGATATGATTAAGTTAGCCTATGAACAAAAAGGGGTCGACCGGATCGAATTAGTCACTGATTCAATGCGTGCCAAGGGTGAACCTGATGGCATTAGTGAATTAGGTGGCCAAAAAGTGATCGTTAAGGATGGTCAAGCGCGCCTTGAAGAAGGTAACTTGGCTGGTTCAGTCTTAACATTTATCAACGCCTTCAAGAATATTCAAAAATTCACTGGCTGTGGTATTGCGGAAGCCGTTAAGATGGCCTCAGTTAACCAAGCGCGTGAATTTGGATTAACGAAGAAGGGGACTTTGGAAGCCGGCAAGGACGCGGATATCAACATCCTGGACGGTAACCAAGACTTAGTCGCAACTTATAGCTACGGTAAAAAAGCAGCTAAATAAATTAGAAGTAAGGGATGAGTACCATGAGTTCGCCAATTTATATTCAAATCCACAACCAAATTAAGCAGGCGATTGAAGCAGGTCGGTGGGCCGTTGGTGACCGGATTCCGTCCGAGCGGGAACTGGCCGGTCAGTTCGATGTGAGTCGGATGACCCTTCGGCAAGCAATCCAAACGTTGGTTGACGAAGGAATATTAGAGCGGCGAGTCGGCGCCGGCACGTTTGTCGCCAACCAAAAGGTACAAGAAAAGATGTCCGGTGTCACCAGTTTTACTGATTTAATGCTGGCTCAGGGCAAAGTCCCATCGAGTAAAACGATTTCTTACCACGTGACCAGTCCGTCACTGTCTGAAAGTGAAAAGTTGGCCCTGAAAGCCAACGAACAAGTGCTACGGATGGAACGGATTCGCTACGGCGATGATGTGCCGATTTGTTTTGAGGTTGCGACGGTGCCAGAACGGCTCGTTAAGCAATTTACAAAGGATGAAATCACCAGTTCGCTATACCGGACATTAGAAGAAAAAGCGAGTTTGATGCCCGGCAAGGCCCAACAAACGGTTTCAGCGATGTCAGCGTCCGAACGAATCGCGGAATATTTATCCGTTCGCCGTGGCGACGCCCTCTTACGATTACGACAAATTTCGTATTTACAAACGGGTGAACCGTTTGAATATGTGCGTACGCAATACGTGGGCAACCGGTTCGAATTTTATCTCGAAAAGTAACCAGTGACGTGCTGACTCAGTGGTCAAACCGTTACCGGTGGTGAAAAGGTCAAAATAAATAGCTCGGCTAGAAATTAATCTAGTCGAGCTATTTTGATGCCTAAAATACATGCCCCACTCATCAGTTAGACTGATTGACTAGTGGGCTTGCTGCCGGGCGATCTTTTTGACCAGCCGCAAGTAACGGGGCAAGACCAGCATGCGTTTGAAACGCGTTGGTTCTTGAATTAAGCGGTACAGCCATTCGATATGATGCTTTTGCCAGAATAACGGCGCACGTTTGACCGCACCTGCGATCACGTCGAAGCTACCGCCAACACCCATCCAGAGCGCATCGACGCGTTGTCGATATTGCGCAATGAAGAATTCCTGCTTGGGGAAGCCAGTCGCGACAAAAATCATGTCAGGTTTGGCGGCAACGATCTCATCCACCACGGCCTGTTCGTCATCATAATAGCCATCCCGTGCGCCCGCAACAACGATCCCGGGATAGTCGCGCTGAACGATGGTTGCAACTTGTTGTAAGACGGCTGGTTTGGCACCTAATAAAAAGATGCGTTGGTGTTGTTGGCCACCCCATTTCAACAACGTTAATAGCGTATCGTAGCCGGTAATCCGCTCTGGTAATGGCGTGCCCAGAATCTGAGCGCCCTGGATGACACCGATGCCGTCGGGCGTAATATAATCGGCTTGGGTGAGCACGTGCTGATAATCAGGATGTTCACGGGCATACATCAGAATTTCAGGATTGGCGGTCACCACGAACCGGTTATGGTGGGCCAAAATATCCGTTTGGAGTTGCTGGACGAAGCCAGCGTTAGTTGTCTTGATAAACGGGACGTTTAAGATGGCAACCGTGTCAAAAGGTGCTGACATAAGGAACCTCGCTTTCTAATCATAATTAAAGTATAGGTAAATCACGGAATTCTGCAACTTTTTGAGTACTTAAGCGCATTCCTTTTATAAAAAATGCTAAAATAAGCTTAACTTACTGTAAATACGGTTATTACCTACGAAATGGAGAATTATACTCATGACGCAAATCTATCCGGATGATAGTTTCACCTTGCATACGGATGCTTATCAGATCAATATGATCCAAACCTACTGGGAACAAGGAATTCATAACAAGCATGCGGTGTTTGAAGTGTTCTTCCGTAAGATGCCGTTCCAAAATGGTTACGCGGTGTTTGCGGGTCTGGAACGAGTAGTTAATTATATCAATCATTTACATTTTACGGCAACCGACATCGCGTACTTACGCGAACTCGGCGGTTATTCAGATGGCTTTTTAGATTATTTAAAGAATTTTAAATTTGATGCCACGATTCGGGCCGTTCGTGAAGGGGACCTAGTCTTTAACAACGAACCGCTATTACAAGTCGAAGGGCCACTGGCAACCTGCCAATTGATTGAAACAGCGTTATTAAATATTATCAATTATCAGACGTTGATCGCGACGAAAGCAGCGCGTATCAAGTCGGTCGTTGGTGAAGACGGCTTGCTAGAATTTGGGACGCGGCGTGCCCAAGAATTCGACGCGGCGATTTGGGGCACCCGGGCCGCTTATATCGGTGGCTTCGATGCCACGAGTAACGTGCGGGCCGGCAAAATTTTTGGTATTCCAATCAGCGGAACGCACGCACACGCGCTCGTGCAGACTTATCGAAATGATTATGAAGCGTTCAAAGCCTACGCCGAAACACATCACAACTGTGTCTTCTTAGTCGATACGTACGATACGCTACGTAGCGGGGTGCCAAGTGCGATTCGGGTGGCCAAGGAAATGGGCGACAAGATCAATTTCCAAGGCGTCCGCATTGATAGTGGTGATATGGCGTACTTGTCTAAACGGGTGCGGGAGCAGCTGGACGAAGCTGGTTTCCCAGATGCCAAGATTTATGCCTCGAACGATTTAGACGAGAAGACGATTCAAAACTTGAAGATGCAAGGCGCCAAAATCAGTGTCTGGGGCGTCGGAACTAAACTCATCACGGCGTTTGACCAACCAGCGCTGGGGGCCGTCTACAAGATGGTTTCGATTGAAAATGACCACCATCAGATGGTCGATACGATCAAACTGTCGAATAACGCGGAAAAAGTTTCAACGCCGGGCCAAAAGCAGGTGTGGCGGATTACGAAACGTGCGGATGGCAAGTCTGAAGGCGATTACGTGACCTTGTATGACGAAGATCCTCGTAACGAAGAGTCGATTTACATGTTCCATCCAAGCTACACGTATATCAACAAAACGGTCAGTGACTTTGACGCGCGGCCATTACTCGTACCAATTTACGACCGGGGCCAACAAGTTTATCAACTGCCGACCTTGGATGAAATTCGTCAGTATTCGTTTGAAAGTCTGGATGCCTTGTGGGATGAGTACAAGCGTGACCTGAACCCTCAGGATTACCCAGTCGACTTGTCACAGAAGCTGTATGACCATAAAATGAATATTATTAATACAGTTAGAGACTATGTTAACCACAAAGATGAGGAAGGAGCCTACTAATGCGGGCATTACAAGCTGAAATTATCAAAGCGTTACATGTAGCACCAACGATTGATCCAGAAACCGAAATTCGGCGGAGTGTGGACTTTTTAAAAGCCTACCTCAAGAAAAACACGTTTTTGAAGAGTTACGTCCTCGGCATTTCAGGCGGGCAAGACTCGACCTTAGCTGGTAAATTAACGCAAATGGCAATCACCGAAATGCGCCAAGAGACGGGCGATGACAGTTACCAATTCATCGCCGTCCGGTTACCATACGGCAATCAAGCGGATGAAGCGGATGCGATGGCAGCGATTGACTTCATGCAAGCCGACGTGACGGATCGTGTTGATATTCAACCGGCAACGGATGCGATGGTCACGGCACTTGAAGCCAACCAACTGACGATTCACGATTTCAATAAGGGTAATATTAAAGCCCGTCAACGGATGATCGTTCAATATGGGATTGCAGGCGAGATGCACGGGGCGGTGGTCGGAACTGACCACGCTGCCGAAGCCGTGACTGGTTTTTATACTAAATACGGTGACGGGGGTGCCGACGTGGTTCCGCTATGGCGGCTCAACAAGCGTCAAGGGAAGCAATTACTGGCAGCCCTGAATGCACCTAAGCACTTGTACGACAAGGTCCCAACCGCTGACCTGGAAGAAGACCGGCCAGCCTTACCTGATGAAGTTGCACTTGGCGTCCGTTATGATGACATCGACGATTACCTTGAAGGGCGGACTATCAGTGACGCGGCTGCAGAAAAGATAGAAGCCTGGTACTTGAAGACGGCTCACAAGCGGCACGCAGCCATTACGGTATTTGACGATTTCTGGAAGTAACCCCAGTTCGTCTGATTATGACAATTGAGATTCAAATGATTAGTTAAAAACGAGATTCGGATGAGCCTTTTGAAGCGGCCCATGCGAATCTCGTTTTTTAGGTGCTTGTGTTCAAACCAGTTATATCACAGGTTTATTTATTAGCGTTGGAACTGAAACGTGGTCTATTGTAAGCAAACGCAGATGCCTTTTGAAACGTGCTGGTTCTTAAGTTCAAATGCAGCCAGCTTAGACCCGCTGGAAGCAGTGCGAGTTACCGTAAACTTTCTGTTGTAGTTGCGTCCTAGTCCGGCTTCCAGGCATTCTGGGCAATGGCCGGAACGTGATGGACGCAGATTTAAGCCGACAAACCACGTCTTAAATACTGGTCTTTCACTAACCAAGCACAAAACGCTTGCTAAGTGAAATTTCACCACTGGGCCTTGCCCCAAATACCTTCCAGCCGGGACAGTATTCGAAAGGCAGACATGGGTGTACCCAGCTTTTTAATGAAATGTCCGCTGATTTGCAGTAAACAGTCGTTTTGACCTTCAACTGTCAGACTTGTTCATAATGATAGCTAAACTTTTTCCCTAGTCTTTAGGTCTTCAAATCATCGGGTTCACTGGACTTTCCATACCTTTCTATGTTGCCTAAGATAATAAAACCGTGAATTCTAAACGAAGAGAATTTTATCGATTAAATTCAAGACTAGTGTCCGTTGAAATTAATGAATCATATTTTAGCAATCTTCTCAGTACTTAAATGTCGTAAAGTATCAACGATACCACTTTAAAGTTTGCCTGAAAGGCCGGTCTTCCAACATTCAGTGGTCAATTGCACCCAAATAGGTGGCCGTTTATCAGCCATTCGAGCGGGTTCCCGACTGTCCGGCCCGCCGGACAATGATCAGTAGCCAAATTATTCTTAGTCGGAAGTGGGCTGCTTCCGGCTTAGAATAAGACTCGTATTTGAAATTGCGCAGTGGGTTTCTGCGTGAGTTCAAATCGATGTCGGCTTACGTTCCAGCAATTGTCAGCCGGCCCCAGAAGTCGGAGTAGGATGCGCAAATGCTGACGAACATTACACCAACTAACTGGCACGTTTCAATCATGAGCCATGACATCGATTCTCACACGCATCATAACGGAACTTGGACCATAAGCGCACACAGCCGTTTTATCTAGCGTTTGATACCGTTTTCGTGGCTTTGGGCTAATATAAGTATTAAAATTGAGGTTAACAAAATAAGTGAACATTTGACTGTACTAGAACAGGAACATCATAAGTTATCACGGCGTTGACGGTATAAAGTGCGCAGGAGTTGAAATCGCGTGATTGATCGTTCAAGCGATTATTTTGCTAGACAGCCCCCATAGAATCTGTTATTCTTACGTTACAATCATAAGGGAGTAACTAGCAGAGTCATTCTGCGGCAATATCGTCAGCAAGAAGCCAATCCGGTATTGTCTTAAATAGTGAGACTTATGCATGTCCACACAATTTTGCGTGCATACATGAGTCTCATTTTCTATCTGGAGAACATTTAGGAAGTGGGGCTCGGATGCCAGAAAAGGAGCATAAGATGAGTACAAAACCTGAGTATCAACAGTCATTGCCAGCCATATATCAGGAGTTAGAAACTGATGAACATGGGTTGCAGCAAAGCGCCGCTACCCAACGGCTAGAACAATATGGTCCGAATGCGTTGAACCAGCAGAAGACCACGTCCCTGCTACAAAAGTTCATCGCCCAATTCAAGGACTTCATGATTATCGTGTTATTAGTGGCTGCTTTAATCGCCGCGTTTACCGGGGAAGCCGTTGATGCGGTCATCATCCTGTTAGTAGTCGTTTTGAACGCGATTTTTGGGGTTTTCCAAGAATCCAAGGCAGAAGAGGCCATCAACGCGTTGAAGGAGATGTCGGCGCCGGATGCCACGGTGTTACGTGATGGTCAGTTACAAACGGTCAAGAGTGATGCGTTGGTTCCTGGGGATATCGTTTCCTTGGAAGCCGGTGACATCGTTCCAGCTGATTTGCGATTGATTGAAAGCGCGTCTCTCAAGGTGGAGGAATCCACACTGACCGGGGAATCCGTTCCGGTCGAAAAACAGGCTGAAATGGTGGCTGATGGCGAATTGCCAATCGGGGACCGGTTGAACATGGCCTATATGAACAGTAATGTTACCTATGGTCGTGCAACGGGGATCGTGGTTGCTACTGGGATGCAGACTGAAGTTGGTCGGATCGCCGGCATGATTGAAGCCGCTGATGAAACGACGACGCCACTGCAAGCCAACTTGACCCAATTAGGGAAGTCGTTGACCATCTTGATTCTGGTTATCGCGGCTGTCGTCTTTGGGATTGGGATGTTGCGGGGCCAAGAGAGCCTGATCAACATGCTGCTCACGGCGATTTCGTTAGCGGTGGCGGCCATTCCAGAAGGACTCCCCGCAATCGTGACGATTACCTTGGCTTTAGGAACGCAACGGATGGCCAAACGCCACGCCTTAGTTCGTAAGTTGCCAGCGGTTGAAACGCTTGGTAGTACTGATATTATTGCTTCCGATAAGACCGGGACGTTGACACAAAATAAGATGACGGTTGAAAAGTTAGTCCTCAACCAGGAATTAGTCGATGCCCGCACGACCGAATTACCGCTTGATAGCCACTTAGCACAAGTGATGATTTTAAGTAATGATACGAAGATCATGTCGGATGGCTTAGCTGGTGACCCGACCGAAACGGCTTTGATTCAATATAACCTGGATCAGAACTACCCAGTCGACCAGTTATTAGAACAACGTCCGCGGGTCAACGAAGTACCATTTGATTCAGAACGGAAGTTAATGTCGACGGTTCATCCGCTGGAAGACGGCCGCTTCTTGGTCGCTGTTAAGGGTGCGCCGGATGAATTGCTCAAACGGGTGACGCAGGTCGAAACGAACGGCGAAGTTGAACCGTTAACTAAGACCAGTCGTGACCAGATTTTAAGTGTTAACCACGAATTAGCAACGCAAGCCTTACGAGTGCTCGCATTTGCTTACAAAATTGTGACGTCAGTGCCTGCTACCGTCAATAGTGACACGCTCGAAAATGACTTGATTTTTGCCGGGATGGTCGGGATGATCGACCCTGAACGGCCAGAAGTTGAACAAGCCGTTGCTGAAGCTAAGTCTGCGGGGATTCGCCCATTAATGATTACGGGTGACCACCGGGACACGGCTGAAGCGATTGCGGTTCGTTTAGGAATCATCGACGAGGGCGAAGACGATGCCGTGATTACTGGGGCAGAGTTGGACGCCATGAGCGATGATGAATTTGGTAAAAAAGTTGGGGACTATTCCGTGTACGCTCGAGTGGCGCCAGAACATAAGGTCCGAATCGTGAATGCTTGGCAAAAACGTGGGAAAGTCGTTGCCATGACAGGTGACGGGGTCAACGATGCGCCCGCCTTGAAAGCCGCTGATATCGGTATCGGAATGGGAATCACCGGGACTGAAGTTTCCAAAGGGGCCAGTGATATGGTCTTGGCGGATGACAACTTCGCGACGATCGTGGTGGCCGTTGAAGAAGGACGGAAAGTCTTTGCCAACATTCAAAAGGCCATCCAATACCTCTTGTCGGCTAACTTAGGTGAAGTCTTAACACTGTTCGTCATGACGATGCTTGGTTGGCAGATTTTAGCGCCAGTCCACATCTTGTGGATCAACTTGGTCACTGATACCTTGCCAGCGATTGCGTTAGGGGTCGAACCAACTGAAAAGAACATTATGCAGCACAAGCCACGGGGCCGTAATTCGAACTTCTTCTCCGGCGGGGTCTTCAGTAGTATCATCTACCAGGGGCTGCTCGAAGGTGGAATCACGCTATTTGTTTACTGGATGGCGTTAACGTACCCTGTTCATGCAAGTGCTAGTTTGGCCCACGCGGATGCCTTAACGATGGCCTTCGCAACCTTAGGATTGATTCAATTGTTCCACGCCTTCAACTCGAAGTCGATTCACGAATCACTCTTTACGGTCGGCCTGTTCCGCAACAAGTTCTTCAACTGGGCCGTCCTGATCGCCTTTGTCATGTTGGCAATCACGATCGTTGTTCCTGGGTTGAACGGCTTATTCCACGTGACCCACTTGGACGCTTACCAATGGGGGATCGTCGCTGCCGCCGCACTTTCAATGGTAATCATCGTTGAAATTGTTAAGTTCTTCCAACGTCGGCACATGCGGCGCGCCTAATCCACATAATTGGCGTAGAATGAGACTAACTAATTAATAGAAAAGAGTTCTAACCATGAAAAAAGCAACGGTTCAAACGTATATGCCGGTTCTATCAAAGATCATCGAAAGCACGGAAAAGATGGGGGAAGAATTGAATCCTTCGTTTGAAAAACTCCGCAAAGCTATTGATGACGACGCGGTCGCCGAAATGGTTCCCGCTGAGTTCAGCGATATTCAACTGGAATTCAGTGACGGAACGGAACAGTACGAACAGAATTTGGCCCAATTGAAAAAGGTCGGTGTTCCGGCGCGCTTGATTGGTCGGCACCGTAATTTGATCAACGCCTATGAAGCTTATACCAAGGCGTGCGCGGCCATGACGGCTAGCATGGACCTCGAAAATCAGACCATTGATGTCGCTGCTTTTAACCAAGCGGAAAGCGACCAGGAAACTGAAATGGGCCGGATTTCGAACAACGTCCAACGCATTATGTCGACTGTGATGTAAGCTAGTTCGGTAGTACGCCTTTGGACGATTAAAAATTAATCACGTCGTTAAACGCTCAGTAACGGTCCGCTGTTGCTGGGCGTTTTTGGGCGCTTCGTCAAGTGGCGTTGTTTATGAAGTATCTGGACCTAAGTTGGTCTAGGTGCTTTTTTGGCCCGACAATTTTTAAGTCCACCATCAATTGTTTTTGGCGGTGGGGACGCGGAAAATCGGACTAAAACGCGTATAATATAATAGAACATCGGCTGGCAAAATCGGCTGGAAGGTTGCGACTGGTTATCGGCTGAGACAAGTCGAACCGCAGTCGTTCAAGGTTGGTGGCTGTTAGTCGTGATGGCTATCTAGGTTGTTAACCGAAATTAGTGGTGACGACCTGCCATCCCGGTGATGAGTGATGAGATTAAAAGATTGGGTGAAATAATGGATAATCAGATTTTAACGTTAGTGAACCGCGCGCTAACGAAGTTTAAACCGCAACAGATCAAAGCGGTATTAGGCCTCATGGATGAAGGCAATACGGTTCCATTCATTGCCCGGTATCGGAAGGAACGCACCGGCAATTTAGATGAAGTTGAAATTCGGGAAATCAAGGAAAATTACGACCGGCTCGCTAATTTGGAGAGTCGCAAGGCCGACGTCATGAAGTTGATTGCTGAGCAGAATCACTTGACGCCCGCTTTAAAACAGGCCATCGAGAAGGCCGATAAGCTGCAGGACGTCGAAGATTTGTATTTGCCGTATAAACAAAAACGGCGGACGAAGGCAACGATTGCCAAAGATGCTGGGCTGGAGCCGTTAGCCGCATGGTTGTTGCGTTTTCCAGCGAGTGGCATTGAAGCCCACGCCGCACAGTTCGTTAACCCTGACCAAGAGGTGGCGGATGTGGACGCTGCATTGGCAGGTGCTCACGAAATATTGGCGGAAGCTTTCGGTGATAATGCTAGTTTACGTAACTGGGTGCGGAACTATACTCGGGACCGGGGCTCAGTTGTCGTGAAGGTCAAACCTAAGGCGGAAGCGCTGGACGAACAGGGTGTCTATCAACAATATTATGATTTCAGCAGTCGCATTAAGCAGATGGTGCCGTACCGAGTCCTCGCCATCAATCGTGGTGAGTCTGAAAAGGTGCTGAAGGTCAGTATTGACGTGGACCGGGCCGGTATCGACCGTTACTGTCATTTCCGCTTCGTCGGGCAACACCAAGGGCCAGCTGTCGAGTTGATAGAAGCGGCGTACCAGGATGCTTACAAACGGTTCATTGGACCAGCCATCGAACGTGAGTTGCGCAATGAACTCAGTGCGACCGCCGACGAACAGGCCATCAAAGTCTTTGGCGATAATCTGTATCATTTACTGATGCAGGCGCCGTTAAAGGGCCGCGTCGTTCTCGGGTTTGATCCGGCTTACCGGACTGGTTGCAAATTAGCAGTCATGGATGCTAACGGGAAGTTCTTGGACAAACTCGTGATTTATCCCCATAAACCAGCGCCAACGGCCAAACGAGAAGCAGCAGCCGGCGAATTTAAGGCCTTCCTCGAAAAGTATCAAGTCGAAATGATTGCGATTGGGAACGGGACCGCTTCACGTGAATCCGAAGAATTTGTCGCCCAAGTCTTAAAGACGCTTTCGCGGCCAGTTTACTACGTGATCGTGAACGAAGCCGGCGCTTCCGTTTATTCAGCGAGTGCCAAGGCGCGGGCAGAATTCCCAGAATTGCACGTTGAACAACGGAGTGCCATCAGTATTGGGCGTCGGCTGCAAGATCCGTTAGCGGAATTGATCAAGATCGACCCGAAGTCCGTCGGCGTGGGTCAGTATCAACATGATGTGCCCCAAAAGGCGTTGACGGCACAGCTGGATACCGTGATTGAAACGGCAGTCAACCAGGTCGGGGTTAATCTGAATACGGCTAGTTCAGAGCTATTGACCCATATTTCAGGGCTGTCCAGTACGATTGCCCAGAATGTGATTGCTTATCGCGATGAGAACGGTGAGTTTACCAGTCGGCCGCAATTGAAGAAAGTGCCGCGCCTTGGACCTAAGGCGTACGAACAGTCCGTGGGGTTCTTACGAATCATCGATGGCAAGAACGTTTTCGATAACACCGATATTCATCCGGAAAGTTATCCGGCTGCTAAGGCCCTGCTAGCTGCGGCTGGGTTAAAGACGACTGATGTTGGAACCGCAAAAGCCCAACAGCTGAATCGGCTTGACTTGACGCAACTGGCAACCACGACCGGTGTGGGTGAGTTAACGCTGAAAGATATTATCAGCAGCCTCCAAAAACCAGGTCGGGACGTTCGTGATACGATGCCGGCACCACTATTACGGCAAGACGTATTGAAGATGAGTGATTTGCGACCAGGAATGCAGTTGCAAGGAACGGTCCGCAACGTCGTCGATTTTGGCGCGTTTGTGGATATTGGTGTCAAACAAGACGGGTTGGTCCACGTTTCCAAGCTGACGGACAAGTTCCTGAAGGATCCACGGCAGGCCGTTGCTGTCGGTGATATTGTGACGGTGTGGGTCGAGACCGTCGATGAACAGCGGCAACGCATCGCTTTGACGATGATTGCCCCAAGTGAACCTGCTAATGACTGATTCAGAACTCCAACAACTCGTCATGACGATTTCACAGCAGGATTTTCACCGGCCGTTTCGCCACCGGGCTTATTTTAACGCACGCTTACGGACGACGGGTGGTCGCTACCAGTTGGCCTCACACGACATTGACATCAACCCGAAGATGCTGACGGATTTTGGTGAAGCGACGCTGATTGGGGTCATCAAACACGAGTTGTGTCATTACCACTTGCACCTGAGTCACCGTGGATATCAGCATCGAGATCCCGCGTTTAAACAGCTGTTAGCTCAAGTGGGCGGCTCACGGTATGCGCCGGCACCCAAGCATCCCAAGGTACAACCGTATCGTTACCTATACAAGTGTCAGGATTGTGGGCAGACCTATCCACGTAAACGGCGGATGAATACGGACCGCTATCGTTGCGGCCGTTGTCGTGGACCGCTTAAGTTCGTTGAAAAGGTTTGCTAAAGCGGTACGCTTCCGATAGAATTAGCTTAACTATTGATATGGAGGGATTAAGATGGAAACGATTAAAATTGGTGTGGTCGGACTAGGAACGGTCGGCACCGGCGTTGTTAAAATGCTTCAAGCGCATCAGGAGAAGATTTCGGAAATCACCGGTCGCAAACTCGAACTGGCCTGCGTGGTTGTCCACAACTTGAAAAAGCACGAACAAGTTGATTTGGGGGACGTGCAGTTGACCGACCAAATCGCCACCGTCCTTGATGATCCGTCCATTCAAATCATGGTCGAAGTCATGGGCTCGATTCATCCGGCGAAGGAATACATCACACAAGCGCTGCAAGCTGGCAAACACGTGGTAACGGCCAATAAGGACTTGATTGCCCAGTACGGGCGTGAATTAGTTCAAATCGCGCGTGAGAACCATCGTGACCTCTTTTATGAAGCGAGTGTTGCTGGTGGGATTCCAATCTTGCGGACAATCGACAATAGTTTTGCTGCCGACCGCATTCAGCGGGTGATGGGCATCGTCAACGGGACGACTAACTACATCATGACGCAGATGTTGACCAAACACTGGTCATACGACCAGGCCTTGAGTTCTGCTCAGGACTTGGGTTTTGCGGAAAGCGACCCCACCAATGATGTCGAAGGACTAGATGCAGCCTACAAGATGATTATTTTGACCCAGTTTGCGTTTGGCATGAGCCTGTCCTTAGACCACGTCAAGGTCCAAGGGATTACCAAAATCAGCCCAGAAGATATTGCAGAAGCCCATCAACTCGGCTATACGATCAAGCTACTCGGGATTGCGGAAGAAGTCGATGACCGCATCGCCGTGTCAGTCGGGCCGGTGCTCGTCTCGGATCAGCACCCATTAGCGACGGTTCAAAATGAGAACAACGCCGTGATGGTAACGGGGACTGCAGTTGGTAATACGATGTTCTACGGCCCTGGTGCTGGTGAATTACCGACTGCCAACAGTGTGTTGAGTGATATTACGACCGTGGCGAAAA
Source organism: Lactiplantibacillus sp. 30.2.29 (assembly GCF_018991255.1). NCBI lineage: Bacteria > Bacillati > Bacillota > Bacilli > Lactobacillales > Lactobacillaceae > Lactiplantibacillus > Lactiplantibacillus sp. 30.2.29. The sequence goes on from NZ_JAGYGU010000012.1 coordinate 32,757, forward strand.
ACATCGCGCTGGATACGACCGGGAATACGTTTAACTCCTACCGGCAAGAAACGGTCTTGGCGACGCCAGAAGATGTCGTTTACCCGCACTTCATTGCGTTGAAGATGCGGGACGTTCCTGGGATGATGATGCAGTTGACGGCAATTATGACGCGTGCAGAAGTGTCGTTCAGTCGGATCATCCAAAATCAACTCGGCGACGGCAATGCCCGGGTCGTTATCATCACTCATGAGATGAACGACCAACAGTTGGCCGATATCACCCGTGAAATCGGTGAACAGGATAATATGCAACTGTTGGCAAGCTACAAAGTTTTGAAGAATGCGTAGGTGAGTCGATGTTAACCATTTCTGTTCCAGCAACTTCCGCTAATCTCGGACCTGGGTTTGATTCAATCGGCTTGGCGCTCGACATGCAGCTGACGTTACAAGTCTTGCAGCCGAGTGATCACTGGCAGATCGATCACCCATTTGGGGCGGATGTTCCGACGGATGAACGTAATCTGATCATTAAAACCGCGTTGCACTTGGTCCCAGACTTGCACCCGCAACACTTACAGATGGCGTCCAAGATTCCGCTTGCGCGCGGACTAGGAAGCAGTTCGACCGCGATTGTTGCAGGCCTCGTTTTAGCGAATGAATTGACGGGGGCAACGCGCTCCTCAGCCGAGTTATTGGCAGTGGCGACCCAGTTAGAGGGCCATCCTGACAACGTGGCGCCAGCGCTCTTAGGCGGCCTGGTAGTGGCAACCTATGTGGGCGAACAAGTGCGCGCCGTCAAATTACCATTGCCGACCCTGTTTGCCAGCGTTTACGTGCCCAATGAACCCTTACTGACCAGCGCCAGTCGCCAAGCGTTACCAGCCGAATTAGATTATCATCAGGCGGTAGCGGGTAGCAGCGTGGCAAATACGCTAGTCGCAGCCTTAGCGACGCAAAATTGGGAGGTAGCCTTGCCGCTGTTAGAGCAAGACCAATTCCACGAGCAGTATCGCGCTAAGCTCGTGCCAGCACTACAACTGGTGCGCGAACAGGCGCATGCACTCGGGTTGACGGGGACGTATCTAAGTGGTGCCGGTCCGACCGTGATCACATTAGGCGACTACGGTCAGCTGGCCACTTTACAGACCAAATTAAGTCAGGATGACCGGTTGAACGGGCAATTATTCTTATTGCCGATGGACGCAACCGGAGTAAAAGTACAAAAATCTTAAAATAAGCTTGTCAGACTCACAAAATTTTGTTATTATATTTTTTGTGAGTTGTGATGCGGCCATGGCGGAATTGGCAGACGCGCAAGATTAAGGATCTTGTCGGGGTTAACCCGGTGGAAGTTCGAATCTTCTTGGCCGCATTTTTTATGCAGAATAGTCGGTATTGATACGATTAATCGTTGATATACCGGCTTTTCTTTTATACATGATAGTGAATAATACGGAATAAAACGGAACAAAAACGATACTATTTTGACAAAAGCGATACCAGAAACGATACCAGATTTTGATTATTGAGCCAGTATTTTACTCATATCGTAGACCTGTGCAGACAGTTCCTGTTGGGATAGATGAGCATAAATATTGAGCGTAATTTTAATATCACTATGACCCATTTGCATTTGTAGTGCTTTGACGTTGATATTATTTGCAACTTGAATTGATGCAAACGTGTGACGTAACCCGTGGACTGTGATTGTGGGTAAGTCCGTTTCACCTATCAAGGCCTCGAGCCAATGGTTGGGTGTCATCACTGACATGATTTGGCCTTTCTTGTTGGTAAAGATAAGATCTTTAGCCCGCGGGATGGCTACTAACGACTTGCGATACTTTTTAAGTCGGTCGATTGTTGAGCTATCCAGTGAGAGTGTGCGGTAGGCATTTCTAGTTTTGGGTGTTGATATTATCTGATGGTTATCAATTGAACGAGAGATAGTTTTACTGATTGTTACCATCCCATTCTTAAAATCAATATCCGACCATGTTAACGCAAGTGCTTCACCTTTCCGCATACCTGTGGTAGCAAGTAAATAAAACAGTGCACTACGGTCATACCGTGGTTGTGTTCTGTGTCCGTCGGTAGCATCAACAACTGATAGAAATGTAGCCAATTGCTCAGCAGTCCAAAAATTATCAGCTGCTTTATCCTTTGAATAGTCAACGGGAACTTTTGGGACGTCAACTAATTTCATTGGGTTGGTAGTAATAACGCCCATTTTTTGAGCTGTCCGGAAAACTAGTGCTGCATATTGGGATAGCTTATTGAACTGCTTAACACTCTCACGCCACTTTAAAGCTTCTTCTTGGCACTTTTGCCATGTAATCGTATTAATCCTCATGCCACCGAAAGAAGGCATTATATGGTGCTTAAAGATGCCTTCAACGCGATTCAAAGTACTTTCTTTTACGCCTAGCTTGTAAGTCTTTAGCCATACTTCGTAAACTTCATCGAAAGTAGGATTATCCATAATAGCAGCTGGATTGTTTTTACGCTGATCAAATTCAACTTTGGCGCGATCAAACGCTAACTTAGCAGCCTTACTACTACTAAAGCCCCCGTGGTGATAGGTTTTAGTTTTGGTGTTACCGTTAATATCAGTATACTTTCCAAGGTAGCCACGAACGTCATATACCCGTTTGCTACCAATTATTTTATGTGTAATTTTCATTTTATTTTTTCCTCCATATTGACTATGCGAGGGGCCAAATTATTGGAAAAAATATTGCAAGCAACACCTTCTTTCAGTAAAATAGAGTATACAAAAGGGGTACATGATTAATGTATTCTGGTGCAAGCACATCTCAAACTTTGACCGGTGGGGATGTGCTTTTTTGTTACAACGCGAGCGGCAGGAGTTGGACCTGCATAGTAGTCCAAGAAAGAATGGGCTTCAAGACTTGGAATAATGTTCTACCGCTGAACTACGCTCGCAAGATGCCAACTGAAATGATTCAATTGGCTTGACTGGCAAAATTTTACTATTCCTCTCTTTGCTTGAAGCGTGTCACCAAATCGTCTTTAATTCCTTTAAGCATACGGTCGTATTCTGCTTCGGAATAGCTATCTTTTGATAGGTAGAGAATGGCGTCAGATTTTACAAAGGCTGTTAAGTCACTGATAATATCTTCTATTAGTTCGTACCTTGAAATATCTTGATGCATAGTATTGCCTTCTTTCTTTATTTTAATGCGAGCGGCAGGGGTCGAACCTGCATCTGAATAGTAGTTTGAGTTATTTAATCGAGGGAAAATAAAGCAACCGTTCTACCGTTGAACTACGCTCGCAAAGATGGACCTTGTTGGACTCGAACCAACGACCGGACGGTTATGAGCCGTCTGCTCTAACCAACTGAGCTAAAGGTCCAATGAAAATTTAAATGCGAGCGGCAGGAGTCGAACCTGCATCTGAAAGTATCTAGTCAGCAACTCAAAGGAGTACTATTCTACCGTTGAACTACGCTCGCATGTTGCCCGCTAGGCTGGTAGTGGGCGAGGGTGCTACTTTCGTTTATGAATCCAGTAAACTAACATGACGACTAGCGCTATGAAGCAAATGATGCCAATTGCAATGGTAAAGTCGAACACGTGTGTGCTGTACGTTCCTACATACAATTCCATAGCTTTTACCCCGATTAAAATATATTTATAATAGTTCTACTTAGCATGTTTATACCCGGCCAAACCGATAAAATATAATATCGCGATTGGCACCCAAATTACCATAACGATTGCTTGTGAAGGAATCCAAGTCGCCAGGATAAATAACACGGCCAATATTGGTAAAAAAATGTGGCCTAGTGTTCCTAATATCTTCCATAGCGCTAGAAAGATGACGATCATTATTAGTAGTCCCATTACAATTATTCCTCCAAATTCCCCAGCTTTTACCGACATCCGTATCTGGTCAGTAAGTTAACTTCTAGTTACTAACATTAGTGCGGAAGGCGTTAACGACATCATCTTCTAATCGTTTGGGTATACCAAAATTTTCCATAAACGGCATGACACTATTGTCAGCATACGTATCAACTTCGCTTAAATAAATTGGAATAAGTATTTTCAATGCTTCTAAATTAGCCATGCGCTCGTATTTAGATTTATTGCTAAAACTAGAAAAATATAATATTCCTTCATCATGGTTGATAACGTGGCCTAGTTCATGTGCCATTTGAAAGGCGATTTCAGACGGATTGTGCCATTTTAGGTTAATTAAAACGATGTTATTTTCCGGTTTGGCTGACGACGGAGTGTATGCATCTAGTTTGTCTGTTAAGATGCAAGATATTCCATGATCCCAAGCATACTGCATTAAACGCTTGATGTAGATATTCAAATATTATCAGTCCTTCCCACCGTTTAAGATGCGTTTGATGTACTCCATATCTTCAGGAGGGATAGGCTTACCCTGATAGGTCATAATATAGTCGTCATCTGTAATATCAACTTGTTTGGGCTTCATTGAAGTAGAATTGTCATCCGTTTTGCCCAATAAGTAATCAACAGAAACATTTAGAACATCGGCAACGGCTTTGACCTTGTCGACAGAAGGTGTTTTTGTTTTCCATGAATAAATAACGTTATGTTTAAATCCCACTTTTTCGTTTAATTGGGCGAGGGTTAACCCTCTCTTTTTAGAAATTTCTTTTACTCTATCAAACATTGTCATAATGGTATTTCCCCCATGTTTGATGAACAAAAATAAACTTTAGTTATAAAAGCCTTGCAATAATTAAACTATAGTTGTATTATTAATTCATCAAGTAATCAAGCAACAAATCATAAGCCTATCAAAACAATAACTTTGGCGAGGAATTGCGGTATTAGTAGGCTTTGAACTGCTTATTTAATATGCCTTAATATTAAACTATAGTTTAATTAAAGTCAATAACTTGATGAATAAATTATGTAAAGGAGGAGTAAAAATGCCAGAACAAACAATCGAAGATGTCGCATTGGAAATTGAAATTAAATACAAAACTGCATTGAGCCGCCACAAAATTTCTCAAAAAGAAATGGCTGAAATGCTTACCACTAAGTCCGAAAAGGTCACACCGCCACAAGTTAACCGTGCAATCAAAGGTGGCAACGAACCCAAGTCAAGACGGATTCGGTCACAAATGGCCAAAATTTTAGGGATTCAATGAAAGGAATGATCCACATGAATGATTTAGTAATTATGAAGAACCAACAAGCCGTTACTAGTAGCTTGCAAGTAGCTGAAACGTTTGAGAAAGAACATCGTAATGTATTAGCAACAATTGGGGGTCTGCTTAAAAATAAGCATACCCAACACATGTTCGCAAAGGAGACATATATTAACGAACAGAACGGTCAATCTTACCCAATCTATTATATGAACCGTGATGGTTTTACTTTGTTAGCAATGGGATTCACTGGTACTAAAGCACTTAAATTTAAACTTCAGTACATTGAAGCATTCAACTCTATGGAAGAACAAGTGAAATTGCCAACATCACCACGAGAGATTGCAAGATTGGCACTCCAAGCCAATGAGGAAACTAATCAACGACTGGATAGCGTGGAGGGCGATGTGAAAGACCTCAAGGAGAACCAAGTTATTCCAAATCCTGAATACAGCGCACTTAGCCGGCGTGTTAACCAACGTGTGTCAGAAGTGGCTCACAGTTATGGGCGCATTACGAAGAAACAACGAGGTGAGCTGTTCAAGGATATTAACGGTGGCATCAAGAAGATTGCTAACGTGAGTGCTCGGTCAATGCTACGCAAGAAGGACTACCAGATGGTAATGGACTTCATCAACGATTGGGAACCGTCTACAGCAACTAAGACAATCATTCGACAGACGTCACTTCGATTCGACAAGGAGCCAGCATAGGAGGTAAAACAATGGAATTTGAAAATGTACGTGAAGCACTGAAATTCTTGCTTGAGTATAACGATACGATGTTGAACCCTAACCTTAAATCTCGGGTTAACGGTGGTAAGTGGGAGCCGAGCACAGTTAGCGAAGTTCAAGCGACGAACTATGACGCTTTAGCACAAGCAGCGGACATGCTTGGTATGAGCGACCTTTACTTAAATGAACAGCCAGCATAGGAGGTGAGTTAGATGGAACAATTAAATGTAACAATTGAAAGTTTAGATGAATTAAAAAAGCTGCTTGACGAGGCATCAGACCAGGTCAAACAACTTCAAAATACGATGTCTAAAATTACTGAATATCAAATGAAGTTCCATTAGATAAGCCATTTAGAACATAAAATTCAATAGCTTCATCTCGCATTTCAGTAAAACTTGAAAACTGTGAATTTTTGTTAATGATTTCGTCAACTACAGGTTTATCAAAATCATCAAAGGATTTAACGTTATCTGCCGGGATAGCGCTTAGCAAATCACCTGTTGTCTTGAAGCTTGTATATTTGTTCAAGAAATCATTGGTAAATAAATTCTCAAAGGAAACTTTATGATCGCCATCAAGTTCTTTGGCATTGTTGCTCATGCGATCAAAATCGGACACCAGTTTATCCAAACCATCCATATCTTATCACCTCGATTTATTGGGATAAGCAAAGTATACAACTAAGCAAACATAGGAGGCGAGTTACATGGAATCTAACGACATCTCTTTAAGCCTGCCTAGCAAGGTATTAGAGCCAATCAAGCAAGAGCTAACAGGGATAATCAAATCTGTATTTAAAAGTATGATGGACCGTGAAGCTTTACCGTATTGGATGAAGAAACAGGAAGCTCAAATTTACATGAATGTTAGTGACAAAACTTTAGACAAATTCATTGTTGACGGTTTGAGGGTTTCCGTTGTTGACGGAGTTCAACGGATTTCAAAAAAATCCGCTGATAAATATTATGAAGATCATGAATTATAAATAGTCTATGCGAGGGGCCATTTATTGGGAGGAATTGCCATGGTAGAAGTAGCGGCATTAACCTGGGCGCTAACAACCGTGTGGTGCAAACGCCGAGAGATTAGAAACTGGTTTGGAATTTAGGAGGAAACGATATGTATGAAGAAAACATTGAGCACGCGTTAAGAGCACGTAAGTATAACGCAATTCGTGCAGATGAACGTGAGCTGATTAACGCTATCACGTACGATACAGATGGAATCATTAAGCGGCGGCCATGCTTTGGCTATTCAGAAGAATTTATTGGTGAATTGCAAGAACACGATATTAATGTTTGCGAGCCAGATGAAGAAAACGACGATGGATGGACATTTACATTGCCACCAATGTATTAGGAGGAATGATCATGAAAGTTCATGTAGGTGATCGAGTGAGTTACAAGGCTGAGTATAGTTGCGGCCAATTAATACGAGAAGCCGGTGTTGGCAGAGTGGTTGAAATTAAGCAAATTCCGTTCACGTTGCGTACAAAAAAAGAGGTGGCTGTAGTAGAAGAGAATAGCCAGCAATTTGAAATCATTACTAATGGTATTCAAGTAATTAAGTAGGAGGAATGATCATGCAAAAAGTATCAATTTTACCAGTTAATGAATGGAAACGAGCGCAAAAAAGTCCATCGCTAGTATCGGCTAACGACGGGCTAATGGAAGAGATGATTAGTACCAACATTTACTTTATTCCAAAGCAGTCTCGTTTGCAAGCTAAAAGACAAAAATACTCCCTACTGGAGTGGATTACAAGAGTAGGGAGCAAGAAAACAATTCAAGGTGTGCGTATATATTAACGCTAACTCGAAATGTTTGCAAGTGCTGAGAAAGAGAGGACGGTAGTTATGGATAATCCATTACCTTACAAAGAACAACAGGATTGTATTCTTCATGGTATTACGCAGATTGCATCAATCGATCCACAAGAATTGACTCCAGAATTACAGCTAATTGAAAATAATATGGCGATGGCATTTTACTTGAATGTTTTGATGCTTAATAGGGGGCTGAAATAAATGGTGGACTTACTATCTGAATGCCAATCATTTGAAATGAAACTTAATCGTGTAGAAAAAAAGTTATCTGCAGCTACAAGTGCTGCTGACTTTGCCTACAAGGCAGTACAGGCACGTCAACAAATTGTTTCGTTTGACGACCTAGACGATGAGGAAAAGATTGCACTGCTTAACGAATATGACTGGTTGTTGTTAGAAGTAGAAGGTTACTTAGGTGGATTGCAACAGCAATTTGAAGATGCGGATGAAGGCCTGGCTGGTGGAAAATTTTTGTTGGAGACTTTAAAAGATAAAAAAGTGATTTAGGAAACACTAAAACGAATTGGCTTGCACTAAAAAATACAGCAGTGACTAATACACCGGGTGGGTGGAATGCCTACTAGTAAATAAGGGAGGATTAAAAGATGGCACAGAGAAGAATGTTTAGTAACCGTATAACTGATAGCGCCAAATTTTTAAAGATGCCGTTGAGCAGTCAGGCACTCTATTTCCATTTGGGGTTGCATGCGGACGATGATGGTGTTGTGGAGGCGTTTTCAGTTATGCGGCAAACTGGTGCTGTTGAGGATGATTTACGAATACTAGTAGCTAAGAATTTTGTGAATGTTTTGAACGATGATCTAGTGGCCTATATCACGGATTGGAACGAAAATAATCGAATTCGAGCGGATAGAAAAGTGGATTCGATATATAAGGACTTGCTATTAGAAATCTTGCCAAACATAGAATTAACTGAACCAAAACCACGTGCTGACACGGGTAAGGTTACTGGACGTCCAATGGACAACCAATGGACGGACAATGGACCGCATAGGTTAGGTAAGGATAGGTTAGGTAAGGTTAGTAAAGGTAAGTATATAGAACCAGGTAAGCCCAAGCCAGGCAAAGCCAAACCAACACGACACAAATATGGACAATACCAGAATGTCTTACTGACGGATGAACAATTGGAGAAACTCAAATCGGAGTTTCCTTCTGACTGGCAGGGCCGAATCGAACGCGTTTCTGAGTATTGCAGTATGAATGGTAAGACGTATAAGAACTATCTGGCAACCATCCGCAACTGGGCTAAAAGGGACAAACAAGGGCAAAGCCAATTAAATCAACCACGGAAAGAATTTGGACGTTCAGGAAGTGGTCGGTCTAACGGTTTTACCCTTGAGGGTAGAGAAGTTAAGGATAGTGACCAGCCATGGTAAAGACCGTAGGCGATGTAGTCACTAACCTAATGTCTAAGGTGTTTGAAACCTATGGGGTTAACTGTCCCGTTTGTGGGAAACCGTTACTACGACCACAGATTTTAAACAAGCGCACGGGCCAAAAAATGGCCGGCGCGTGCCCTAGTTGCGGCTATATGGAAGACATTAACCACCGTGAAATACCAGATAACAAAGCCCTGACAGCATCCGCACATAAAAACGAAGCGCTAGGCTATATTAACACCTACAGTATTTTCAGCAGCTTTGATGTCTTTAATCGTCGCTTTAGTAATTATACAGCATCGAGTGATGCTAGCAAACAAGTCTTAGAGCGTAGCCGTACGATAGCTAATCGCATTATTAACGGTGAAACAATCCACACGTTGATGATTGGCGCAACCGGCCGTGGGAAAACACATCTTGCGGTAGGTATGATGTACTGGATATTAGAGCGGTCTGGTTACAAGTTATTAAAGACTGTGATGAAGAATGGCAAGCCAGTTGAAACGTTCTTTAGTTGGAAAATTATCTTTATTGACTGGCGTGAACTTATCGAACGCAAGAAACAGTCTTTTAATGACGATCAGATGGCAAAACAAATCAATAAAACCATGGCTGAGATAAAGAACGCTGATGTCGTTATTTTAGATGATTTTGGTAGTGAACGTGGCACCGAGTATTCGTTAGATTTGGCGGATGCATTCTGGCGTGACCGAGAAAACAAGACGGTGATTGTGACCACTAACTTAATTGGTAGCGACTTAACTGCAAGATATGGTGACAGAACATTAAGCAGAATGAAAAACCACGGTGTTAATAATGGAATCACGTTTGCAAATATTTTAGACCACCGCGGATTAGTTGAATAGAAAGGAGCGAGAAGTGTATGAGTTGTGAATTATGTCATGGTAGTAAAGTCGTTCAACAACCACTTGGGAGTTATGGTTTCACATTTGACCCATGTCCTAACTGTGTGAATAATAAACATAAACAATATGAACAAGAGTTTGAAAGGAAGATTGTTTATGACAAGCAAAAATTGGTCGAAAGAGCTGGAAGTAATTCATAAGCTAGAAGTGAGATATGGCAGCATGGCTAACGTGCCTGAGAGCAAATTAGCTAACTTGCATAAGATGCCTGGAATTAAGACCGTATCAGGCGATTACATGGAGATTACGCGTACCCAGTATAATGCCATTAAATTAGTCATGGAAGGCAAGCAGGGTAAAACTAGGACGTCTCAGGAGCTAAAACACAGTAACGCTTGGCTTGATAATCGTATTCGTGCGATTGACGAAAACAAATACTACATTACGGAGGACGAGAATGCCTAAACACACTAAGAAGCGTTCAACGATTAAACGGAAGCACCGGCGAATGAAGCAACATGCCGAAGCGAACACAGCTAAAACGCTGGATAGTAAGCAATTAGCTAAGGAATATGAGCCATACAACATTAATAAGCGGGCGTTTGAAGCGTTCGGGGAGGATTGAAAATGAGTGAATCAGATGAAGTAATAGAATGGCTTTTAAGTCAATTGGCACAGGCTTGCTAGCGATTGGAGGTAGTAACGATGACCGATGAAATGAAAGAATTACGTAAGCGGCTTAACAATGTCATTATTGATAGCTGGAATGAGGGACGTTTCGAGGATGTCAAAGGAATTAAGATTGCTTTATATGAGTTGGAACATTTAGACGAACCTTATATGGGCACTGATTATTCGCAAGGAGGTGATGACGATGATTAAGTTTAGGGGTATTCCAACGATTAGTACTGAAAACATGAAAGTCATTAATGCTAATTACGATGGGACATTTGTGTATGGAAATTTGATTAGTGACGATGATCGAGCTTTCATTATTGTATCTGGTACTTAAACGGCTAGGTTCAAACCTGATTGGACAAGCTGCTATGATGAACTTTTTGACACATTACTATTCAGTGAAGCTTAAGAAAAGTAGATTTGTTAGATGGATTATTAAATAAAATTCTTATTTTATAGGAGGATGAACAATGACAAAAGAAATTGAACCACGAGTTGATGATGAAGGTACTTTAATTAAGAAACATGATGTGTTGGTTAACGTGAATAACGGTGAAGTTGTGCTGGTGATTGACACTACTAATCAAGCGGGCGTCAGTGGACTCGCTGTTGAAAACAGGTATGCAGGCATTGGTGACTGGCTAGATGTATACCCAGATTGAGCATTTCATATCGTAGGCAATGCTGATACTTCGATTGGTTAAATAAAAAAACGCAGCCATTGCTGACTACGTTTACTTACTTGGAATAGGCAAATTCTACTACAATTACCAAAGCATTGCAACGTTACTGGATAATTAAAAACCCTACACTGATTAGGGAAAATGTAGGGCTGGGGGAAGCGTATAGAACGCTTACAAAGTAAGTTTACATCAAAAATAACAATTTTACAAAAAAGTATTGCTATTGCTGACAGTGCTATGATTAATGACTACAAGGAGGAATTAGTTTGCGACTTTCAACTATCCGCAAAGTGGAAGATATCTTGCGAGACTACCCGAAGATTGACAAATATATCGAAGACCGTGAACAAGAATTGCGATACCCGGTGAAACCGGCTGATGACAACGTGGGTGGAGGCAAGGCACAATATAAATATGGTAGCCAGACGTTAGACATATTGATTACAATTGACGATGATCGGTGCATTAATACCTTAAGGCGACAACAAAACGTGATTACTGACTGCTTGGATGATGCTGGCAAGGATACGGAAGTCATTATTAATGAGTTGTATTTTCGTAAACGACCGCAGTATACAATCGATGGTCTTATTGCAAACCACCTAATTAACGTTAGTCGTCGTAATGCGTTTAGATTAAAGAATAGTTTCATTAAGGAATGTGCAAAAGGTTTTGGTCTTTATGATATTGACTAAGTTGGCACTATTTTGGCACTTTCGACCCCTAAAAACGTGATAAATTAGTAGTATGCCAAATGTGATTGACGTGCATGAAGTAATCCTCCAAATTACAGACTGGTAGTCGCTGTGGGCTAATTGGTAAGCCACAATGGGATGTAGGTTCGAGGCCTACCAGCGATATAGTTATACAGCATGGTCACTCATGAGGGCTAAAACTGTATAACGTGTGCTTGTAACTGGTGATGATCTACCAGAAGAAAGGCGGTTTGAATCCGTGTGTGGTTCGATTCCACACCAATCACATTGACCCAAGCAAGTCACTAAACTGCTGAAAGCTTGAGATGTGGCTGGAGTCGTGTTTGGAATTAACTTCATAACATGAACTCCCATCGTCTTGTTTACATTGGCTGTGCTTGTGCCGTTAATTAGTCTGGCAGCCATGTAGTGTGCAAATCCCTACCAAGCACATTAAGCAAGTAAGCATGCAAGCGATAGTGCGTGAAATCATTTGAATCAACGATAACTCAGCTTACTTGCTTGCCATTCAGCGTGGAAAACTGGACGGCGCTTACATAAGACGCGCAATCAAACGGCCACCAGATTGCCTGCAGGAACAGGCGCGCTGTGGTAACGAACATAATTAGATGCATTGGAGGCGATAGCCTTCATGCCTTCTCAGTAATTGCTAGCCGGATTCAAGCCCCGGGTAGCGCATATTCCCGCAGCTCAGTGGCAGAGCGCCCAACTTATAATTGGGAGGTCGCTGGTTCGATGCCAGCCAGGAATATTGCCAGCGGACATTAGGGAGAGTGAGAGCGCTCCTCTCACCGCTGGCATAGTTTATTAGTTTAGCGGCCTAGATACTCACGAATTTCTTTGATTGCTCAAACTAAAATCCTTCAAACTGCTCTCGCTTATTGGCGGGAGTTTTTTTGTGAAGTACTTTAGTGCGTATTACAACTCAAATAATGTGAGATATAGTATTATATGAAATCGTATTGTTGATTAATGGGATCGCCATCTTATGAGACAGCAATACATAAGTCTGACTTACGTCAGGCTTTTTTAGTATATACGATTAGGAGGTATCACAATGAATATTAAAGACGGTCAAGCTATTGCAAGTGATTTCCGGAAAACGTTTCAAGACATGGAACGTGGGCTTAATAAGTATATTAAGCAACATCCCCAAATTGCAAAGCATGCTAAAAAGCAACAAAGCTTCAACTATAAAGATGGCTATGGCGAAGAACTAAGTGTAGTCATTAATCCATCAAACGGATTCTTGCTAGCTACCGATGATGTTAGCGGTGACAGCGTAGCAATGGCGATTAGTTTTAGTGAGTTGAGACGACTGGCTAAGATAATTGATGACGAGGTACCCCATGGTAAAGTTGATTAAAACCAAATACGGCTACGTCACGCCACAAGAAGCGGAGATGGATGCCCACTTAGATAAATGGTGTAAAGACAAGCGTCGTGCAAAAAAGCATGGCGCTTTTAGTTTGGAGAAAAATAAGGAGGTGCAGCATGGAATTACCTGCAAATGTTCCAAAGAGTGATGAGCTAATTGAGTGCCTACATCATGGTCAAGGACATCAGGTTTGAACTATGCAGACTCATGGCAATTCGTACTCTTAACCGTGCGTGCTAATCAATTACAAGAACACAATAACAGCAAAGGAGCTGACAAGTAATGAAACTCAAAGCAATTACAGCAGATAATGTAGATGACGTACTTGGCGAAGTGAAGGAGAGCTATGCACAAATCAGTGGTAGCCCACTCAAGTTAGACTCTCTGACATTCCACAAGAAAGCTTATGACGTTATGACTGCTGAAGACTGGGAGAAAGTAAACAAGGAAGTAGCAGATGTGGCGTTAGACTTCACTACCAAGTATTTACTATTTAGTTCAACCAAACCAATGCTGAGCCGGTTCAAAGTGTTACAGATTGCTGAAGCGTTCTATAACGCTAATTACCCTGTAAACTATGATTACACGAATGACGGTACAGATAACAACATTAATGTGTATGTAGACTTATGCCGGTGATGTTATGAGAATGAAAGTCTGTCGCATGTCAGGTTGTAATGAGCTGGTGAGTTATGAGCAAGAGAATCCTTTCTGTGCTAAGCACGCTAGTTGTTACAAGCCTAGACCTTATCAGCACTACAACAAGTGGGAACGCAAGCAACTCAGCAAGGATTACAACCACAACTATCGTGACAAGGAAGCCAATGCTTTCTATCACAGTGTGGCATGGCGCAAGCTTAGCAGAGTTGCTAAAGAGAGAGCGTACATGACATGTGAATGCTGTGGCCATACTGCTCTTGGTAAAGGAAAGCTAGTTGTAGACCATATCACACCAAGACGGATAGACAAGCGCAAGCAATTAGACAGCAACAATCTCTGGGTGCTCTGCTATAGTTGCCACTATTGGAAAGGACAGCTTGAGCAAGACATTTATGAAGACGGAGATGAAAATTTTATTTCAAATTTAGATGTTGCGACTCAGTGGAACAAAGAGAGCTGCAGAGAGTGGATTTTAGCACACAAGCACTGAAAAACACCCCCCGCCTATGAAGCTCAGGGAGAGCTCACACAAGCACTCTCAAAAACAAACAAAACTGCGAAAATTAAAAGGTTGATCAAGGTGGTGATACTAGTGAATGAAAAACATGCAGGAAGAAAGCGCAAAGTCACTCATGACGGTGATTATCATAAAGAGATTCATGAAGAAGATAAGAAAATTTCAAAAATTCAAAGCGGGCTTGCTGATATTCAATTGACACCCCCACGCCACTTAAACGGGTACGGGAGGGCACTGTGGAAAGTCTTAGTACCTGAATTGAGAAAATTGAACAAAGTGAAGCAGTTAGACCGTACCAGTTTAGAGTTATTTTGCTCTGAATATGGGTACTATCGGAGTGCTGAAGAGAAGCTTGAAGAATATGGTGAGTATATCTCTAATGATGACGGCATACCCGTAAAACGTTCACCAGCACTTGTGACGGTTGAAACGGCTGCAAGGACTCTGAAGAGTCTAGGCGCTGACTTAGGACTCTCATTTGACGCACGGAGTGGACAGGTACTTGCAGAAACTCATGATGATGAAGACGACAGTGCCAAAAGCACCCCGTTGAAGGTGGTGAAGTTCAGTGTCTGATTATGTTGGAGTAGAAGACATCAAGCAAGCCATTATTGAAGAAGAGCCTACTTATAAGGCACTGCTGTCAGATTATCCTGACGCTGCCACACAGTACGCCTATGACGTACTCTTCACTGATAAATACATAACTGGTCAAGATACTCAGCTTGGCTGTATTCGTCACCTGAACGATCTACTGCGTCAGGGTGATGAAGATTTTCCGTATATCTACAATTTAGACATGGTGAACGCAATAGAATACTTTGCCCGTACCATTCCTGACCCTACAGACATTCATACGCTAATCAATCCTATGCCGTGGCAGTCTTTTATCTTGGATAACTTGATTGGCTGGCGTGATCCTGTGCATAAAGGTAGCAGATTCCATACTGGAATTGTTTCAATCGCACGGCAACAAGGGAAGACTTGGCTTGCTTCAATCTTGGTTAATTTCAGCTATTTTGTGATTGGTCTACAGGCCAGCTCTCAAGATTTTCTTGTGGCAAGCTATGACAATGAACACGCTAAAAAGCTTTTTGACTACGTTTCTTTGCAAGCTCAAGTGATTATCAAGTCGCCTGATTTTAAAGAAGACGCTGCAAAGCAAGGCGTTGAAGCTCAAACACGTCAGGTAATTGGCCATAAGAACAAGAACACTATTCGTATTGGTTCAGCACAGGCAGGGGGATTTGATAGTTACCACAACCTAATTGCTGTGTTTGATGAAATTGGAAACTTGCAGCCTAAGATGAACGAAAGTGTTAACCAGATTATTTCGGGACAGTCAAAAATCAGTAACCGTCTTTTTCTTGAAATTTCAACCGCTTATCCTAATGTCAAAGTTAAATTCAAGAATGATCAGGACGTTATGCGCAAAATAATGCGACAAGACAGCCTGCGCGACGCTGAAGATACTTTCATGATGATTTATAGCCAAGACAATGATAGTGAAGTCTTCAGTCCTGAACTCTGGGAGAAGTCAAACCCGTTGCTGGGACACCCTGAACTTAAAGACCAGTTGTTAGACGGCCTTATCAAGCTTAGAGATAAGCAAGAGCGTGAAGGTGAGCTTGCTTCATTCGTGAACAAGTCGCTTAACGTGTGGAGCCGCCGCTTTCAAAATAGCTTCATCTCTCTTGAGAATATCAAGAACAATATTATTGACGGCTTTGACGTTGACAATCGTGAAGTATACGTTGGTTTTGACGCAAGCCAGACCAATGATAATACGTCTTTTGGATTGATTTACCCTTATCAGGTAGGAAAGAGCAACCGGTTCTACGCTCAGCAGTACAGCTTCATTCCGTTTGCGGCCGCTAAGTCCATTGGTGCTAAAGAGAAACAGGACGGGTTAAATTATCGGCAACTTGCTGAACGTCATCTCTGCGAAGTCACTAGAAACCCTGCTGGGACAATTAACCAGCAACAGGTTTACCAATGGCTGGTAGATTACGTTTATCAGCACCAGTTAAAGATAAAAGCGGTAGTTGCCGACCCTAACTTAGCTGCTTGGTTCGTTAAAATGATTGAAAATTATCAACCAGAATGGCCACTGCTGACTTTAGCACCTACTTCTTATAAGTTGTCTGTGCCTACTAAAGAATTTCAGACACAGTTCATAAACGGCAATATTAAAATGATTGATGACCCGCTCATGACAGACGGCTTGAACAACGCTGTACTTGTTGAAGACAGGGGTGGTGCAATCAAGATTGACCGTCAAAACTGGGTCAGTGAGCACATTGATACGACAGACGCACTGATCAACGCATACTCACAAGCAATGGATTATTTTAAAGGCTACAGGCCAGATGAAGGCTACAACCCTTTGAATAATTTGAATCACAGTGAGCGTGCGGACTTCTTCAAAGCAATGTTTGGGGGGTGATGATACTGAAAGTGATGAAAGCTATTGGCTTCTTTTTAGCTAACTGGTTATCTGTAATTCTGTTCATTGCAGGATTAACATTTCTTGACTTAGCAGCCTTTAATGTCAATTTCACTCTTGGCCTTCTGGTGGCCGGTCTTGCCCTGATCACAATGGCTTTGGCCTATGCACATGAAAGGGGGTGAGATAAATGGGATTGATGACACCAAGCAATTACAGACGGCCAAAAATTCGCAATGACATGAGCTATCCTAGCACTAGTGAGCAGCCCACCTTTGTGACTAATATCGCTGGTAATCCAATTAGCTATACACCCGCACGCAGTGCTTTTAATAACACTGACGTTTATGCGGTTGTAGTCCAAATTGCCAGCGACATTGCCAGTGCAAGGCTGAGCACGGAAAATACAGCGGTTTTAGACCTTCTTGAGCGCCCTAATCCTTTGATTGGACGCTTTTCTTTTTGGCAAGGTGTAATTATTCAATTGCTGTTAGCAGGTAATGCTTATGTGCCATTGAATGGCAACCAGTGGGAACACGTGCCGCCGTCTGATGTTCAAATTAATTACAATTCAGGCAATCAAGGTATCACGTACACTGTTATGGCCAATAATGACCGGCCAGAAATGATTTTGCCGCAGTCACAAATGCTTCACTTTAGATTGAGCCCTGACGCACGCTATCGGTATCTGGTAGGGCGTTCACCGCTAGAAAGTCTGAAGGGTGCGCTTGATATTGCCGAAAAGACGTATCGCTCAAATGGTAAAGCATTAGATAGTCAAATTGCCCCTTCAGGGACATTGAAACTATCCAATTTTATCGGCAATGCTGCTGATTTGAAGTCAGCACGAGAAGAGTTTGAGAATGCGAACGCTGGCAATAACGCAGGTAGAGTCATGGTCTTGACTGACAGCATGGAATATAGCCCGTATGAAATGAAAACAGACGTTTTCTCTGTGCTCACGGAGAACTCAAACTTTAGTGCTGATCAAATTTCTAAAGCGTTTGGCGTTCCTAGTGATGTGCTGGGTGGTGGTACTTCTACTGAAAGCAATCACAGTAACATTTCTCAGGTTAATTCTGTGTACCTTTCAAATTTAAACTCGTACATTTACCCGCTAGTTGAAGAATTAAAGCTCAAGCTTGCGGTGCCTGATTTGACAATTGACACCAAGACTATCCAAGACGCAAATGACACCGTGCTTGTGAACCAAGTCAATGCACTGGTTACAAGCGGGGCGATTGATCAAGGGCAAGCTGAGTTCTACTTGAAGTCAAAAGGCTATTTACCGCTGAATTTGCCAGAGTTTAAAGCACCGGCAACGGGGACTACTTCAACATTGAAAGGAGGTGAGAAAGAATGAACGTTTTAAACGTCAATGGAGTAATCACAAATGATGATGACGCTGACATCTATCGTGACTATATTGGTATGACGGTGGTTTCACCTAAAGACATCATTGATAATTTGCCAAGTGACGGCAGTGATGTAGTCGTTGACATTAACAGCTTTGGTGGTGAAGTTGACCCTGCTGCTCAAATTTATACGGCGTTAAAAGACTACAAGGGCAAGGTAACTACAAAGATTAGTAGCTCTGCATATAGTGCGGCCACGATTATTGCAATGGCTGGTGACACAGTTCGTATCAGTCCTGCCGCTCAGATGATGATTCACAATGCTTCTTCAAGCGCAGACGGTGACTATCATGATATGGATAAAAGTTCAGGCATGTTAGAAGCTACTAACCGCACAATTGCTGGGGTTTATGCAGCCAAAACTGGCCGTACTACTGATGAGTTTTTGCAATTAATGGATAAAGAAAGCTGGTTGACACCACAAGACGCTCTTGATCTTGGCTTAGTTGATGAAATTATTGACTACTCAAAAGAAGCGGTGTTCAACGCCGTGCCACAGATACCAATTAAGCTGATGAACAAAGTGAAGACCATGTACCACAAGCAACAAAAGAAGCAGGAAGACAGTGCAAAGCTGTCTTTAACACAACAAAAGCTAGAGATTTTAAAGGAGGATTTATAAATGGATTTACAAGAAAAATACCGGCAAATTAGTGATAAGTGCAGCGATTTAAACGCACAATTACAAGCTGCATTAGTTGATGACAGCTTCAATGAGAAAGATTTTAAGGTAATCAAGGACGAATTACACAATGCGAAAGTACAACGCAATGCTCTGCGTGAACAGTTAGCTGAAGACGACAAGGACAACGGCGCTGAACCACAACCAGTGTTAAACAAGAAAGGCGAAGACTTAACGCCTAAGAAGAGCAATCTGGAAAAGCAAAAGGCTGCCATTAATGACTTTGTACATAGCCGCGGCCGTAAAATTTCAGATGATGCTGCAACTGCTGTGACGTCAACGGTTGTCGAACCGTTAGTGCCAGAAACAATTATCTATGATCCTACGTCTGAAGTTAACACAGTTGTTGACTTATCAACTTTAGTTACTAAGTTGCCTGTAACTACTAAGAAGGGGACTTATCCAATTTTGAAGCGGGCAGATGATTCCTTAGCTTCAACTGAAGAATTGAAGACTAACCCTGAACTAGCTGCGCCAGAATTTGAAGAAGTTGATTGGTCAGTTTCTACTTACCGTGGTGCATTACCAATTTCTGAAGAGTCAATTGATGACGCTCAAGTAGACTTGACTTCTTTAATTGGCCACTCTATCGGTGAAAAGAAGGTCAACACGGTTAACAAGGCCATTGCACCGGTATTACAATCATTCACGGCGGTTTCAGCAGAATCAAGTGACTTAGTGGACACTATCAAGCATATCTTGAATGTTGATCTTGATACTGGCTATGCGCGCACGATTGTTGCCAGCCAAAGCATGTACCAAGCTCTTGATACGTTGAAAGATAAAAACGGCCAATACTTACTTCACCAAAGCATTACAGAACCTTCAGGCAGCGTTTTGTTAGGCGTTCCCGTGAAGGTTGTCAATGACAGCTTGCTGGGCGCTGACGGTGAAGCAAAAGCCTTTGTTGGTGACCTGAAGCGTGCCGTTCTCTTCCCTGATCGCAAAGAAATTTCACTGTCATGGATTGATAACCCTACCTATGGTCAATATTTAGGTGCTGTCATGCGGTTTGGTGCACAGCAAGCTGATCCTAAGGCCGGTTACTTCTTGACCGTCACAGATTCAGATTCGACGACTACTACGACTGCTGCGGCTTCAACTACGACTGCTTCAACTACTACGACTACCACCACTACGGCAGCCTAGTTTATAACTGCAAGGAGGGCTGCTAATGTCTGAAACAACAGAAACAACCACTACAACGACTGTAGCGACTACCAGCGGCGTGACCGTTGCTGATATGCAAGAATATCTGTCTGTTGATGAACAGGATGATTTGTTGGCCACGCTAATTTCAATGGCTGAAACAGATGTTATTAGTAAAATAGATGATTCTATTGATGCCAGCGTGTACCGTGCTAATGACTTGTTCAACCAGGCGGTTAGAACGTTGGTAGACTTCACTTATAACAGCCGTGGTGGTCTATCGGACAGTGAATTAGCTTACCCGCCTGCTTACTTGTACTTTATCAATAGTATTAAATATCGCATAAAGTCGGAGGTGGACGATGAAACTGAAAGCTAACCGGCTGAATAAGCGGGCAGAGTTTGGTGAAATGGTGGCAGGTGATGAAGTCAACCCTAACACTGGTGATTCTATTGACGTGTTTCAATCTTCATTCTCACGATATGCAGGGCGCTACAGCCGTTCGTTTTCTCAACAGGTTGAAGTGGCCGGTACTACACTTGAAGATACGTCAGTTATAGTCATTAGGCATACTGATAAGGTCAATGACCAGATGAAGGTTAAGTTTGACGGCGATTTATATAACGTTGTTAGTATTTCATCTGACGACAGCACGGCCGTCAGTTATGATTTGATTACAGTGAGAAAGTATGTGGTTGCTCATGGCTAATGAACTTGATTCTGAATCATTAGATAACCTTATGGCCAGCCTTGAAACTGGGCTGAGCACTACAGAGCGCCTGAAAATCAACACTAAAGCGGCCGCTGCTTTTAAAACGGTAATGCTTAGTGATGACCGTATACCAAAAAGCGCACACGTTTATGGTGGCGGTACGGTTCACTTGCGTTCGGCGTTCATAATGCACATTAACGCACCGAACGGCTATGTAGAAGATGGGTTTTCAAAAGAAAGCAAAAAAGCATATATTGGCCGTTTCTTGAATGACGGGTGGACGGTCAAAGACAGAAATAAGCAGACTCATTCTCATGTGGCGGGGCTTCATTTCTGGGAACTCACACGGCTTGAGAGTGAGTCTGCTGTCAAAAAAATAATGATTAATGGCGTAAAAGGCGCTATTGATAAGAAGGTGAAAAGATGACCCCCGCTTCAAAGGTGGTTGCGCTGCTAAAAGCAAACACAGCAACTCTGGTGAATATAGATTCTTCAAATATTCACGCTTATAAAATTGCTGATAGCGACTGGGTAGATGACACCCCTATCATTTTAGTAACTGAAATAGATGTTGATACATATTTATACGGCAACGGCGTTGCGGTTAAAGCCTATGATGAAGTTCAGATTCAGTTCTATTATCCTTCTGATTATGATCAGGACATGAACACAATTGAAGAAAGCCTAAAAGTAGTGATGTTCAATAACGGGTATCGCTTTTTTAGTATCGGTGGCCATGCAATAACGCCAGACACGGAAAATATTATACAAACGATTAAATTTAGAAAATCGAACTAGGAGGAATATACATAATGGGTGCAAAAGGTGGATATATTGGCTTACAAAAAGCCAAGTTAGCATTATTGGACGACAACAACAAAGTAATCACTTCAGGTGGTTTAAATGATGACGGTGACGGTATTTACACTGTCACTGTTTCTGAAGATTTAGGGGCAAATGCTGCTTCATTAACTGGTTTAGCCGGTTCAACTACTTCAGTTTATGGTAACAACACACGAGTTAAGATGTCTGTTGGTAAGGCACAGCCAAGCATTGCTCTTACCGTCAATGCTTTTAACTATGAAACGTTGAATAAGATTCTTGGTCGTAAAGACCTTGGCAACGGTAAGTTCAACTTTGAAGGCGACCCTGTGAACTTAGCAATGGCCGTATATTCAAACACTGATGACGGTGGTGACATCATTTTTGGCTTCTATAAAGGTATCATGACGCCCGGTGATTTATCACTTGCAACTGATCAAGATACTGAAAACCGCGTCACTGACGCATTAACTTATACGCCACTTGGCAATGAAGACGGTGACTATGGTGTGATTGCTTGGTCTGACGCAGACGGTTATGAAGAATCAGATGTGTTAAATACCATTTTCCCGCAAGCAAGCAGTGACACAACGACTACTACGACTGTAGCCGCTTCAACTACGACTACTAGCACTACTACTGTAGCCTAGTTTAAAGAAGGGAAGAAAGCGATATGCACTATATTCTATGTCAACCAGCAATTCAACGTTTTAAGTGGGAACTTGAAGTGTGTTTGACCAACCTGATTGACAGCAATCACGTTAAACCAGCAGATATTATTCTGCTCTTTACGTCACACAACAATAAAATTCCACAGTTCTTTGCTGACAAGTACGGTGTAGAAGTGCATGTCTACAGAGACGAACGTGGGGACAAGCAATACATTCCAAGTGTTAAGCCGTATCTTTGGTGGAAGTTCTTGGAAGAAGACAGTTCACGCCAATATGAGACGTATTTCTACATGGATTCTGATGTGATTTTTCGTGAGAAGCCAAACATTAGCAAATTGCCTGCAAAGCCTAATTGCTGGGTGGCAAGCAACTGCAATGGATATTTGAATCTTGACTACATTCGTAGCCGCAAGAACGGGGAAAAGTTACTACATAAAATGGCTGACCTAATCGGGGTTACAGTCTCATCGCTAGAAACCATTAACGGCAATTCTGGCGGCGCTCAATGGCTTATTGTTCAGCCTAGTGTTGAATACTGGGAAAAGGTTTATAAGGACTGCACGCCGCTATATAGCTTGCTTCAGCAGGCTGATAGCAACATTCAAGCATGGACTGCTGAGATGTGGGCGCAGTTATGGAATTTGATGTATTTCAATATTGGTGTACTAGTAGATCATGAGCTTGATTTTTGCATGGCCACTGATGATGTAAAGAAGTATAAAGAAACTAAGATTTTACATAATGCCGGCGTGGTTAAAAGTGATTCTGATCACTTATTTTTTAAGGGTCAATATGTACGAAAAACACCGTTCAAAACAGATTTAAGCTTTGTAGATGAACACCGGTGCTCAGCAAAGTATGTGCACGCAATTAATCAGGTCAAATAGAAGGAGAAATTAACCATGAAATTAACTTTAAACAACGTAGGAATTAAGAAGACTGTCAATGTAACTATCACTAACCGTATCGCCCGCAACGCCCTGCAAGTTGCCAAGACAGCTAATGCAAGTGAAGCGGCTGACAGTGAAGATGTAGCCTTATCAGGTCAAATTTCAATGATTGGTGAAGTCATTGACTTCTTGGCTAATGTTTTCAAACTCAATGAAAAACAAATTGATCGTATCTGGGACGCAGGCTTTGTTGAAACGCAAAACGCTTTTGCTGATGTTTCAGCCGCTATCTTTGGTGCACAGCCTATGTCTCCAACGGAGGAAAAGGCAAAAAAATAGCCGCCCGCAAAAGGCTGCGTGAAACAAAAAATGCACTTGAAGACATGGACTATAACTATCAGCAGGCCATGATTCAAATGGGTATTCCTATCAGTGTTTATGAGAGTGAAGACTTCTTCAAAATTAATCGGGTTATGCTGGCCAAACCACGTGAAGAGCGGGCACAAGACCCACTTGCTGCACTACGCAGTGCAGGCTTGTCAATTGGTGGTTCTATCAAAGCGTAGGAAGGGGGAAAATAATGGAAACAATTTCAGGCTATCGGTTCAGATTTGATATTGAACAGAGCAGCTTCAAGACTGCAATTAAGCAAATGCGGGAACAGTTGCGTTTCTTAAAAAGCGACACGAACGCAAGCTTCAAAGAAATGCGGTCAGCAGGTAACACTACTGAAGCATACAGTGAGAAAGCTAAGAAGCTTGCTCAGCAATTAAAAGTGGAGAAAGAAATTCTTCAGCAATCAAGAGAGCAGGTCAAGGAACTCACTAGTTCTTTTAACCGGCAGGAAGACACACTGAAGAAAGAATCTGAAGCACTTAGCAGCGTAGGCACAAAGCTAAAGTCCGAAAAAGAACGGCTTGAGCAGGTCAAGGAAAGTCTGGGGACTAATTCGAGCGCCTACAAGAAGCTAAAGAGTAATGTAGAGAGCCTAGAATCAAGTTATAAATCACAAGTGAACGTTGTTTCAAAGGCCAATTCTAAGTATGAAAATACACGCAAGTATTTAAATCAAGCTACTACTCAGGTAACAAGAGCCCGCAAAGAGATTGCGTCACTGACTGCGCAACAGCAAAGGGCTAATGAGAAGGCTGAACTTTACAAGACGGGCATTACTCAAGTAAAAGCCGCTATCAAGAGAACCAGAGAAGAAACATCTAGCTATGTAGACAAGCTCAAATCTGAAGGCAATGTCTATAGTGCTCAAAAAGCCAAGCTTAGCGGTCTGAAAAAAGAGCATACTTTGCTTGATGAACAACTGACCAAAGAAAAAAGCTTGCTTAGCAGTCTTAATGCCCGTTACGGCACAAGTTCTGATAAAGCTCAGGAACAGCGTACCCGCATTAATAAGCTCACCACTGCTTATAACAAGCAGGCAAGTGAAATGCGTAGCTTAAATAGTCGGTACGGTAAAATGTCCACTGGCATGACTAAAGTGCGTGACACGGCTTCTAAGACCGCTTCTAAGATAAGCTCTACTTTTTCACGTTACCGCAATGCAATTCTGACAGTTACGGCAGCAACTGCTGGGCTGGGGGCTGCAACGGTCAGCGGTACTAAGAAAGCTTCTGACTTACAAACCACTTATAAGACCGTTACAAACGTTTTAGTTAAAGGTGGTGAAAGTGCCAAGTCAACTGCTAAGCAGGTTGCAAAAATGCAGTCAGACGCAACAAAATACTCAGTGAAGTACGGTAAATCACAATCATCAATTGCTGAAGCTTATCTTGATCTGGTCAAACGTGGCCATACCGCAAAAGAAGCTGTAGCAGTTATGAAGTCTGAACTTCAAGCGTCTGTTGCAACGGGTGATAAATTCTCTGATGTCGTTTCAGTATCATCTCAAGTTATTGAGTCTTTTGGTATGAAGACCAACAATACAGCCAAGATGACGGCTAACACAAAGAAAGTTGTTAACGAATTAGCTTACACGGCTGATATGACCGCCACAGATTTTCATAGCTTAGGTAAGGGTATGGAGTATGTCGGTTCGATTGCAAAGACAACTGGCGTTAGCTTATCATCAACGTCTGCAATGCTTGGTGTGCTTAGTAATCGGGGCTTGGAAGCGGACAAGGCCGGAACTGGTGTCCGTAAAGTTTTGACTTCACTTTCAAGCAACGCTTCAGCACTCAAAAAGTATGGTATTCAAGTCAAAAACTCAAATGGTAACTTAAAGTCAATGAGCAACATTTTCACTCAGATTAACGACAAAACCAAAAATTGGGGCACGGTTAAGAAGAACGCATTCTTCAAAGCTATTTTTGGCACAACTGGAATGAATGCTGCTTCAATCCTTTCTGAGAATGCTAATCAACTTGGCAACCTAACTAAAAAAATTGGTGCTGCTGGTGAGAAGGGCACTTATGTTGCGTCACTGGCCAAAGCTAACATGAAGACTGCTAAGAATGCCTATGCTCAATTTAAGCAGGCAGGGCAAGCGCTGATCACTTTGCTGGGTAAAAATTTATTGCCAGCACTTTATAAGTCATCAAAAGAGTTAACAAAGACGTTTTACAATACGCAGACAATGGCAGGACTAAAGCAGTTAGGTAAAGCTGTGGGGAGCTTGGCTAATAAGATTGCTGATCTGTTCGGCTATTTAGCTAAGCATTCATCTGCGTTAGCTGGGATTGTTAACAATCTGGGTACAATCACTGGGCTGATTGCTAAAGGTGCATGGTCAGTTTTCGCTGGCACACTGAAGACTATCGGTACAATGTTTGGAGTTGTACATAAGAATGGCAAAAATTCTAGCGGTGTATTGGAAGACATCAACGGTATTCTAGGGAAAATTGCCAAACATCAAACAGCGCTAAAAGCTGTTGGTGGCGTATTGATTACATATTTTGCCAGCAAGAAATTACTAACATTTGCTACTTCACTAAAAAGTAAATGGTCAGGGCTTTTTGACTTGTTCAAGAGCTCAAAATCAAAGGTAGCTGTGACTGCTACTGAAGAAACTGCTGCAATTAACACTGAAACAGGTGCTGTGAAGCGTCTTACAGTGGCGTTAAAGGAAAAAGAAGCGGTAGGCTCTTCAAGTAGCGTCACCAGTGAAGTTGAAGATACGGTCAGTACTACGTCTACTTCTACTGGTAGTAGTAGCTGGTCAAAAGCTGAAAAGGAAACGGCCAAGACTGCTAAAAACGTAGAGAAGGCTGAAACGGCTACTGAAGGTGTGGTCACTAAAACTGGCCGCTGGTCTAAGTTGCTTACTGCTTCACGTAGTGTGGTTAGCAAGGTGGGTTCAGTCGCTCTGAAGGCAGTCAATGTTGTGGCGTTAGCTGCTGAAGGTATTAATCTTGGCAAGAATATTTATACTTCTTTGACCAGTTCTAACACAAAGACTAAAACTAAGGCTGGCGCAAAAAGTATTGGTACGGTGCTTGGCGGTGGAATTGGTGCGGCTCTGGGCTCTGTCGTTCCCGGTCTTGGTACGGTTGCTGGTTTAGCGTTAGGCGCTTCAATCGGTGACGCACTTGGAGGCAGCAAGACTACTAGCAAGCTTATCTCAGCTTCTAAAAAGAGCATAGATAAGCTGAATAAGTACAACAAGACTCACACGATTAAGACCGTGGTTAAGGCTGACGGTACAACTGAGACTGTTGTTAAGCTCACAAAAGCTGCTAAGAAGGCCAAAGAATTACAAAAGACCTTCAGCTCACTGCCTAAGTCGGTTCAAAGCTCTGTAAAGAAGGCTAACGCTTCCTTCAAGACAATTAACAAGAGCCGCTTGAAGCTCAGCGTCAGCTATGACAAGACCAGCTTCAACTCTGCTAAAAAAAGCATTATTGCTAGTGTCAACAGCTTGTACAAGCAAGTTAAGAATAGTAGTGCAAAACAGGCTAAGAGCCAACTTGCTCAGGCTAAAAGGATGTACAAAAATGGCCTAATTAGCAAGAGTGATTTAGCTAAAACAGAAAAGCTAGTCAAGTCGCATTATAGTGAGACTACTAAGAGTGCTAAAAACGCTGCTTCAAGTATTAAAAAGATTACCAAGCAGGAAACTAAGCGGCTGGAAACCGAAACTACGAACCGCAACAAAGCAATCAACAAGGTTGAAAGTAAATACAGCGGAAAACGTAGCTCAATGGCCACTGAAGAAAAGAGTAACATTGCAAAAATAAAACGTGGCCAGACAGTCACTCTTGACGGCATTGAGTACAGCGGTCAAAAGGGCATTAACAAGATTCAAAAGTCTTATAAAGCCAAACGTGAACAGCTCTCTGTAAAAGAGGGCGAAGCTGTTAACCGCACCAGCAAAAAATACGCAAAGAAACGGCAAAGTATTGTTTCTGCTTATGCTAAAAAGTACGCTGACAAAGAATCTGACCTAGCAAAAACCATTTCAAAGACGCTGACTAGTAGCAGTAAGAAGCAAGAAGCTATTATGTCTAAGCTGAAGTCTTCTAACGGTAAAATTTCAAAGCAAATGGCAGACAAATTGATCAGCGAATCATATCGAACAGCTAAGAAAAATATTCAACAAGCTGAAGATGATTATAAGTCTGAAAAGAAGACCGCTGCTAACAAGCGTGATGACATTATTGCGTTTGCTAAGAAGACTTACACAGGCAACAGCGATTATGCTGTTAAAATGCGTAAAAAGCTGACTGATGAAGCGAATACTCAGTACAAAAATTCTGTGTCTGCTGCAAAACAGACCAAAGAAAAAACTGAGTCTCAAATTTCTGCTCAAGAAAAGTCAGTTGTTAAGACGGCCAAGAGTCAATCTAAGGGCGTTACAACGCATATGGTCAAGCAAGGCAATAATACCATTGAAGCTGCCGGTAAAGGTGCAAGTGGCTCATCAAACATCTTCTCAGGCTTTATCAAATGGCTTAGCAAAATCAAATGGCTCACTGGTGTAAGTGGTTCAACTGCCAAGTACAATGCCACCATGACTAAAGTGGGCGGCATGACGTATGCAAAGGGTACTGGCAATGGCACGGTAGGTAAGACGGGCACGGCACTTGTTGGTGAAGAAGGTACAGAGTTAGCTTACAGTCCTACACGGGGTACCATGCGCTTGCTTGGTACTCAGGGGGCTGAAGTAACACAGGTCTACTCTGATGAACATATTCTGAATGCTAAAGACAGTGCCAAAGTTTTAAATGGTGGTTATGGTGAAGGCAAGGTATTACCCGGCTTTGCAAGCGGTACTGACACGTTGTCTAGCTTTGTAAAGTCACTCACTAAAAATGCAAGTAAGATATACAAGAGCCTAAGCGAGACAGTAAAATCTGCAATCAGTCACCCTATCAAAACAGTTGAGAAAATGCTGAGCGGCATGACTAGCATTAAAGTTCCTAATAAAGGCTGGGTGAAGTCAAGCACTTGGAATAAGGCATACAACAATGTTGGTAAGTCAGTCATCAAGAATGCTGAAAAGAGCTTCAAGAAACTTGCGTCAGCGATTAATGGTGGTAGCAGCGGCAACGCTAATAACCCCACTGGCTCAGGGGTAACACGTTGGAAACCGGTTATCAAAAAAGTTGCTGCAAATATGAATGTTGATCTAACTTCTAGCGGTATGTCAGCTGTATTGAGTCGAATTAAACAAGAGTCAAACGGTAGTGCCACTGTAGAAAATGACTGGGATTCTAACGCAAAAGCGGGAACTCCTTCAATTGGTCTGCTTCAATATATTCAGCCTACTTTCAAATCATGGTTGCCTACAAAAGCGGGGCATAAATACCCGAATAACATCAGACATGGTGCTTCTCAGATTGCCGCAATGTTTAATGATTCAAGCTGGTTATCTGATATTAGCGTATCTGGTGGGTGGGGGCCAACTGGCCATAAACGCTATGCTAACGGGGGTTTCAGCAATGTTGAGAAACTTGCTCACATTTCTGAAGGTAACCAATTGGAAGCCATTATTCCTATGAGTTCTCAAAAGGGTAGCCGTGGTTATGAGTTGCTTGGTCAAGTTGCCACAATGTTTGCTTCACGTGATAAGAATAAGTTGAGCGCAGCTAGTGGTACATCATCAACTTCAAGTGCTAGTGATTCTACCACCACAGCATTGCTTCAAAAAGTGGTAGATGGCCTTGATAATCTGTACACTGCGCAATATGATACAGCGCTGACTAAGAACGACATTTACAAGATTAACAAGAGTGTATCTAAGAAACAGACTAGGATTAAAAACTTTGCAACAGACTAGGAGGGGTGATCTTTGGAATTAACAAGCAGTGATTTTCAGTCTAATAACATTTTGAGTATTGGTACTTTGACCAATTATGATATGGGTTTCTTGGTAAATAAATTCACCAGAAACATAACGCCTGACATCACTGAAAATACGCAGACAATTCCCGGCCGTGTGGGACTGGGTTACATGTCTAATTCGTATGGTGGACTTCAGCTCACGGCTGAGTGCACTGTTATTGCAGATAAGTCTGATGACGTATATCAGATTATGCGTGATATTAGTGAAGGTCTTTGGAGTGATAAAGCTGATGAAGAAGAGCAGCCTATTACTTGGTCAGGTGACAACAATGATGGCATTATTGTTTATTTTGGCCACGTTACTGATATATCTACACCGTCATGGACTGATGAAGCAAGCTACTATATGGCAACTTTCACAATTACTTTTAAGTGTAGTGACCCACATGGCTTTGGTGCACAGCACTGGGTTTATCCACGTTACTACACTTCAGGTAAGCTTTTACAGCTAAGTGACGACGCTTTGGATATTAAAACGGTTGCTTCCAGTAACTATCTTGAAGATACCGTTAATGAAGTTGGTGATGACACTGATACTCAGCGTGACTACGGCAGTGATGACTATGCTGAAGGTGTTGCTGTAGAAAGTGCTAGTGTTGCTGATGACTTCATCACAGACGCTCAGGGCAGTGACGTGCAGCTTCAGTTTGACTACATCATAGACGCACCGTCTACTACAGCAGTTACATCTAGTGACGCTACAGGTGACGCAACTGCTACAACTTCAGTAGGATCAACCAGTGAAGTTTATGCCACATTTACGGTGACATACTCAGACGGCACTACACAAGATGTTACAGCAACAATTGCAATTGATAGCCCTGACGGTACAAGCACATATTCAGGGACGGCAATAGGGACAGCAACGCTTTCAAGCACACTGTCAATTGCCAGCGTTTCTGATTGCTCTTTGTACATTAACTTGTTTGCTGAACGTGTCACTCTGAGCGGTCTTCAGTTGATGATTCGGGCTCAACCTACGGCCACACACTTTGGTTGTTCATGGAATAGTGACGCAGACAGCGTGTCTAACACGTTCAATATTCAGTTAGCTGAGTACGATAGTAGCGGGGAACTTGTTGCCACTAATACTGTTGCAACGGTTACCCCTGACGCTGATGACACTGATGAATATGGTAATTATGAAGGCACGGTTGATACAGATTTTTCTTGGCCGTCTTTGAATAGTGCCACTGAAAGCCTGTATTTGTATCTATCTCAAGGAAACACGGACACTATCACCATTGACAGCTTCAAGTTCTACGTCACAAACTCAGACGCTACGATCACAACCCTATTTGATGACTCAGACACGGCTTACTACACTCAATTTATTTTGACTAACAGCACAACTTTCAGCGTTACGCCAGACGGGAATGCAACCACTGAGCCTGTATTCACCGTAGTGCCAACTGAAAGCATTAACCGTGCAGGAATTGTTTATGATGACGCATATAATAGCAAGCAATCATACAGCTACGTTGGTGAAGATGTTGATACTGAAACAGGTACTGAAGCAGCAACGGGTGATACGTTGATTCTTCATGACCCTATGGACACCAGAAACCGGTGGAGCACCTTAACTAGTACATCGTTTGAACTGGAAAACAGTTCAGTTGATGGTAAAATGGCCACGCTATCAACTAGCGGGTTCCGTGTGGCAACACATACGGTAAAGGTGTACAACTCAAGCGGTTCATATACTAATAAGAAAGTCGCTAATTTTGGGACAGCTAAGAACCATTCTTATACGGAATTTTACGGGCCGGTTGTCATGAGAACCCTTTCAACTGCACCTACTGATTGGCAAGTTGATGTGCGTATGTCAATGCACGTTAAGCAGTCTTATGCTAAAGGCAAAATTGAGTTTTACTTATTAGATGAAGATGGCGCACGCCGTGGCAAAATTATGCTGAAAGATAATACTGATAGCGGCAAGGTAATGGCACAACTTCAAATTGGTACACACTCTGCTCATACCCATCTTTATGAAGGCTATGGCACGACTTCTAAGGGGAAGGCTAGCACAAAAACGATCAAGTATTATGACAGCTCAACGACTAAGAAAACAGTGAAGAGCAAAGTGCGCTATAGTGCTTCTAAAATCAAGTCATACAAGGCTACACTGAAAAAACTTGAGAACAAGAAGAAACTGACTACAGCTCAAAAGAAACAGCTAAAAAAGTTGAAGGCGCTGGCTACAGCAAATTGGTACTACACAACCACTAGCAGCAAGAGTGTTGCTCAGGCTAAAACTGTGACAACGCCTGTAAATACTAGTACATCATCATTTAGTGATTTTTATGGCCTGTTCAGAATCAGAAAAGTGGGTAACAAGTACACCTATAAGATAGAAGAGCTTGATAGTAGCACGCACAAAGCCAAGAAGAACGGATTTTCAAAGAGCGGTAGCAAGACACTTTCATCTAGCTACGCTTTTTCTTTGGCCAAAATTGCTATGCACACGGCTAAGATGAACATTAAAGGCTTAGACACCTATGACAGCACTTCTAAGGGCAACGCCGTTTATTACAAAAATGATGTGATGTCTGGGTATGATTTGAAGGTTTATCAAGCCGTTGACACTGAAGATGTAACGCCAATTGCTGACAGTGACAACACACTTAAATTTGATTTTCAAGAGCACAAAATCTATAAAGATGACGCTGAATATATGGACAAGCTATCTATTGGTAGCTCTTGGCCAAGTCTACAAGGCGGTGAAGAGACTGAGATTGCTATTTCACCAACGATTGCTACAGCAGACTGGGCTATGACATATAGACCAACGTACAAGTAAGGAGATTTGAAATGTATTATGTTTTCAATAACGCTTTAGATAAAATCATCTCAACCGCAACGCCGGTGGGTGGCCATAGTCAGAGTGATTGGTTCGTGAATGATGAAATTCATACAGAGATTGCGTCTGAGGACTCCACCAGTGATGACGACACGTCTGTTAGTGAGATTCTGAATGGTAACACTAAAGAATGGAATAGCTATGTAACTATGGACGTGCCACGGCCGTCTTCACTTTATCCAATTATGGAAACAGGTGTACATCTAGTTCACCAAAACGCTGATGGGTATTTACACTGTTACCGTGTTTCTGAAGTGGAAGTTGACAGGTCAACTGGTCTGAAGAGTATTACGGCGTATGATTTGTTACTTTGGAATTTAAAGCACCTTGTACCTGATTCAAAGACAATGGTGAACCCTACGTCTCAAGACGTTATGGAGTACCTGCTGGGAGACTCAGACTTCGTCATCAATTCTGATGAATACACTGGTGAGAGTGAAGATGACAGCGGGCGTGCTAGTTATGAGATTAACGGTACTTCTACTGCGAACTCTTTACTACAAACTGCTCTTCAAGACTT
Organism: Lactiplantibacillus sp. 30.2.29; assembly: GCF_018991255.1. NCBI lineage: Bacteria > Bacillati > Bacillota > Bacilli > Lactobacillales > Lactobacillaceae > Lactiplantibacillus > Lactiplantibacillus sp. 30.2.29. The sequence continues at coordinate 65,818 of NZ_JAGYGU010000012.1, forward strand.
TGATTTAGAGATTCGTTCGTATGTCGAAGTTAGTCAGGGTAAGGTAATCAATAAATATGTTGATATTGTCAGTGAGCTAGGCGATCAGAGCACGGGAAAACGAGTAGAATATCGTTTCAATGCTGAAAATATTCAGCGTGAAACAATTGATACAAGCTTAATTACTGCGCTTAAACCTCTTGGCGGTTCAGATGGCACTACAACGATTGCAGATGCAAATAGTGGTAGTGAGTGGATTTTTGACGCTACCGCGAATGATGAATATAACGCAGGCAATGCCAATTATCTTGAAGGTGTTACTTCAAATACCAACATTAACACAGCGGCGGGGCTATTGACGTGGGGGAAAAAAGTTCTGGCTTATTACAATCACCCACGATCAAATTACACTGTGACTATTTCACCTGATTTTTCTGCTGCGATTGGTGACAGCGTGCGGGTGATTGATCTTGAAGATGACCCACAACAAGCACTTTCTTCACGGGTAATTCAGCAAGTTGAATCTGAAGCAACTCCTTCAAGTAACTCAGTTGTTTTAGGCGAATTTACAACGTTAGCACTGATCACACCAAGCTTGATCAATTCACTAGAAAACAAATTGAATACCAGCATTTCTGATTTGATTCAGGATGCTCTGAGTGACAACACGGCTTTGGTGGCTACGATTTTACAGCCTGATGGTGCTGACTGGTCTTCTTCAGAATCAACTAAGCGGTTTATTGGCCATGTAGAAATTTATGGCACTGATGTCACCAGCTACTGTGAAGCGCCAGCTTTTGTATGGAATGTGTACAGCAGCTCAGGTAGTGCTGATACGGACTTTTATACGACTCACCGCAATGATGGTTATTTGCTGGAATTATCAAAAGATGAATTGAGCAGTGGTTCATTGACGCTCAGCATTAATACTGACTACATCAGTGAAACGAATGTGCTGGGAATGAATGAAGATAATGGTTCAAATCTATTACAATATAGTTTAAGTGATGGTTCGGATGATTCATATACTGGGAGTGCCAAGGCATTTCAATATGTGCAACCTATTACTTCAGGAACGTATAAAGGCTATTACATTGCGTCAAGGGCGTATAAAGATAGCCCGAGTACAACAGTATCTTTGTCAGTTACTCATGATTACGCAGTTGAATTTTTACTATTGGATAGCAATGGCACTTATCAATCATCAATGGTTCTTGACGGTAGCCGTCACGGTGCCAACTTTGGCATTCAAGTAGTTGATGACCTACCGTACATCTGGACGCAAGTATATGATGACTCCAACTACTATATCAGCCGTGTTAAGTATCAGGCGAACACTATTGTAGCCGTGGACAAGCTAACTACTTATTACAAGAGCGAGCGCCACATTACTTGCAACTATGACGCAACAAATAACATGGTTGGTATTCGTCTCACATATCTTGGTCAACTTTCAGTGATTGACGCAGATGAATTAATGAATGGCAGCACTGACCTCAAATACTCTATCCTGGTTACCGACTTTGGCTACTCACTTACTGATCAGACTTTTCAATCTTTCACTGTATATGGTGACTATGTTCTTTGGAATTCAGGAAAGGTTGACATGTCGGATAAGAGAATGCTTTATTGCGCCAATCTTGTAACTAATTCGTTAGTATTTAGCTATGAGTGGGGGCTGGCAGACATTGCGGCCAGTAATGACGTTTATGAACCAGAAACTACGTATTATGACGGCACTAATTTATATGCTGGTTTCAACGTCAAAAGTAGCACTACATCAACTGATAAAGTGGAATATTTGCAGCAATATCCGCTGACTTTTAGAACCGATAGCAGTGTTTCATTTAGTGATGATGATGATTCTGAAGATGAGACAGAATAAATGAAAGGAGGTGAAATAAATGTCAACTCTTGGCACTGTGTCTGTGTCAATCACAGACGCTTCAACAACTGCTGAAACTGCACAAGCAACTGCAGACACGGCAAACACAGGCGTCACCAATTTAAATACTAGCAGCATAATGTCAGTTATCGAAAAGCAGCAGCTTGAGTACTCTTTGACTGTGGCTACAATTCAATATACGGCAATTGTCACCACAGCTAAAAGCAGTAGTATTAGTACAACGGCATTAACCACAGCTTACAACGCAATGAATACATATGAATCAAGTCTATTAGCAGATTTGACGACTGCAAGCACGGTTGACCGCGATAACTTGACTACGTTGCAAAGTACATATAACACCGCCTATTCAAATGTTCAGACGCTGATCAATGATAGTTTTAGCGACTCAATTAGTGAAGCCGCAGCAAGTGCGGCAACAGCAAGTACGGCTGCAAGTACCGCTTCAGCGGCTGCAACCAGTGCCGGTGTGGTTGGTAGTAACGCTTCTAGCACGGCTTCAGTTGCTTCAGCAGCCGCAAGCCAAGCAAGTGCAGATTACACCACGCTTAGCACAGGAGTTTCAGACGGTTCATTAATTCACATCACAACTAAGACAGCTATTGATGAAGCTGTAATTGGAACGGCAGAGTTAGCAGACGCAGCTATTACTAATGCAAAAATTGGCAGTGTGTCTGCAAGCAAATTGACTGCGGGCACGATTGACTTCAGCACTATCACTGGTACAAACATCAATGCCACCAATATCACCACAGGGACACTAGATGTAGCACGCTTGAATGTCGGTAGTTTATCAGCCTTATCTGCTGATCTAGGGACAGTGACAAGCGGCACGATTAAAGGTAATACAATCACCGGTGGCACAATCAGTGGGGCTACAGTTTCTGGTAATACAATCACCGGTGGCACGATCAGCGGTACTACAATCACGGGCACAGTCATCAATGGTGGCACGATTAACAGCGGTGTGATCAACAGCGGGACTAAGAGCACTAGTAGCTATAATACCGGCGGCTATTACCCGCTCACTATTAATGCTAGTGGCGTGTACACATCTACTATGTTTGATAGCAGTGTGGGCTTGCAAGCCGCAATTGATCAAGCGTCACTCACAACAAGCGTAAGATACTTTACTGCTTCAAGTGACGGTACGTATTATGCAAATCAAACTTCACTGAGCAATGGCCAATTGACACTTACTGACGGTTATACAGCAGCTTCAGATAATACATTTTCAAGCGGCGTTACTGCTACTGGGAGTGTCAGTCTTAGCTCTGTGTATGGTATTAATTTGTATGGCAATACGCAGACTATCACTTTTAACGGCCTGATCACTGACACTAACAAGGGTATTACTTTTACTACATACGGCAACATTAAGAGTAATGGTAATCAGGGTACTTGGTATGTTGGTTATAGCAATGGTAGTCAAACCGCTAACTTTGGTATTGATTCAGCAGGAAGTAACCCTATCACTTTCAGCCGTGAGCTGTGGGTCAGCAATATGGGGCTGGGTCTTAGACATCAGGTCAGATCTAAAGACGGCGGAGGTATCTATTTCACTGACGACAGTTCAGCACGTGTAGACACTTACCACAAGAACATTTATTATTCAGGCTCTTCTTCAAAGTCATTGCTCTCTGAGAAGACTAATGTGACGGCCGCTGACGTTAATTACTGGTCAAATCTTGCTATGAGCATTGATCTGGCCACGTACAATTATGATACAGATGATTACACTGACCCGCTGCGCTTATCAGGGATTATTGATGACGTAAACGCAACAAAAGAATGGGTTTTACCTGAAGCATTCTATGCCCGTGATGAAGACGGCAACATAGTTGGTATTGATAACGGTGTGCTTTTAAACGCTGTACTAGCTTTATCGCAGGAACAGGCAAAGCAAATTGACGAATTAAACACTAACGTTTTAGCTATGGAGGCAAAAATCAATGGATAGTTTATTAATCACGAATTACAAACCAGACTATAACAACAACATCATGACTATTTCTTTCACTATTAAAAATCTTGCGATTAGCTCAGAAAGCACAATTGCAATGGACGACTTCAACACGGCAATTGCAAACGGCGTTGAAGCTATCAAGAAGATGGTTCTGAATAGCTTGATTACCGCACTCAGCGCAATGTTGCCTGATGACACAACGACTACTACCACAGCTGAAGAAACAACAACGACAACTACTGAAGCGACTGCTGATAATACGACTGAAAGCACTACTGAAGCAGAAAGCGGGGTGACTGAATAATGAAAGTTGACGGGCAAGCATTAGTTGATAAAATGCGTGAAAATTTTGCACAAAAAATTGCGATTAGCGAACAGGAAATTGCTATGCTTCAGGTTCAAAATGACAACCTGCAACATGAATTAAACGCTTTAAAAGGGAAGAAGGAATAAGGATTGAACGTTAAAAAGTTAATTAAGGGCGGGCTGTTAACTGCGGCCGCTCTTTTCTTTTTGTCTGGGTTAAAAGTTACCGCAAACGCCGCAACACAACCTGTGCTTGACCTTTCAGAATGGCAAGGCCAGATCACAACTAGCCAAGCCAAGCTTCTAAAAGGTGAAGTGAAGGGCGTCATCTTGCGTGTGCAATATGGCTCAAACTACAAAGATAAGTATTTTGTACATAATGTGAAGGTACTGAAAGCAGCAGGTGTTCCATACGGCGTGTATGCCTTCAGTCAGTATGTCAATGCAAGTGACGCTAAACAGGAAGCAAAAGATTTTTACAATCGTTCTAAAACATATGCACCAAAGTTTTACGTGAATGACGCTGAAGAATTGACAACGACTTCAGGTACATACAGCGCTGCAACCAAGGCATTCGCCACAGAATTGCAGTCGTTAACTAGTAAGAAAGTTTATCTCTATTCATATCAAAGTTTCTACACTACGAACATTAGTTCAAAGTCTGGTTATGACGGTATGTGGTTAGCAGCCTATCAGACAAGTGCACCTTCAACCAGCTTCAGCTACCAATTGTGGCAATACACTGACAGCCGTTACAGCACTTCACTAAAGGCTTCAACAGACGCTTCAAAGTTCACTGGTAGCAATAACTGGTTTGGCACCACTATTAACAAGTCAAATTATCCTTATGGTGGTCACATTCTGAAAGAAGTGGTACGTGTTAAAGCGGGCACTAAGTTTTATGGCACTAGCAAAACTATTGATAGCTCACTCACTAAGGTTAACTTGAGAGTACATTCAATCAAGACTGTGTACACGGGAAAATCAAATCAAGTTTTAACGCTATACAACGGCAGTACGGCAATTGGTCAAGTTCGCGCGCAAGATATTAAGGCCAGTTATTTTTCAAATCCTAAAATCACTAAGGCGAAAGTAGTGAAGAATAACGGTATCTGGACGTATAAAAACGGTAAGAGACAAACTCATATTAAGAAAGGTACGGTCTTAAAAGTAGATGGTTATGAAATTAACAGTGGCGGTTATCGGAGATTTAAACACTCTGGCCACAAGACTAATTTCACTGCTAACAAGGCTAATATTAAGGTAGTGAAGTAAATGGCACAGGGCGATATTAGTGATGAAACCCGTTTATTAATGGAGATTAAAGAAAATCTAGGCCGTCTAAACCAGAAATTTGACGATATGGGAAGCATTGATGAAAAGGTCAACCAAGCGTTAGCTTCTAGTAATGAAAACAGTCGTCGGATTGATCGACTAACAGCGATTCAAAATTGGCTGATTAGTGTATTGGTGGGCGGTGGCTTAATAACCTTATTAGTTTACATTGCAGAAAAATTTATTTAGGAGAGACAATGATGACAAAAATAAAAAAAGCAGTAACCAAATTCTTTCAGACCATTGCGGCAACTTTTAAGGCTAACTACACTAAAGCTTCTTACTGGGCCCAAATCATTGGTTCAGTATTAGTGATTGGACTGGCCGTCGCCACGGTATTTTTTAACGATAGTATTGATACCAATACGGTTTTATTGATCATTACCGGCGTCGGATCACTATTAGCATTTTGGGGCGTGATTACAGATAATTCCATTTTGGAGGATACGGGTAACATAATCAAAACCAAGTCGAACACGCTAGCTTCTACGGAGCAAACGGTCGTGGAAGCCTTGTCAGAAGCCCAGGCTAAGATTGCGGCAGCTAACTCAGCAGTGGCCAGTCAAGCCGCAGTCGAGGCATCACAGGCAGTAGTGGCGGCTTACAGTCAAGCTGCTAGTGCGGCGGCAGTTGGTGACACGGCCACGGCTAGTTCAGCAGCCACTTTAGCGTCATCGCTAGCGGCTAATTTGGATAGCAATGCGCAATCAGATGCCGAAACGACGTCAGAATCCGCCTCACAAGCAGGCGAAAAGTAGTATAATTAAATATTGAATTTGCTAATCTCCTGCGCTTCGGCGTGGGGGATTTTTAGTTTGGCAGAAGTATACAAAAAAGGACCAGTCAAGACTGGCCCAATGCTTAAAGTAAAATAGGTGTTTTTCTGTTATCCCCTCCCTAAAGGCCAAGGGAAAACGTTAATAATTATACATCAAAGCTGGCAAATGTAAAGAGGCTTATAGGCTACTTCGAGTATTGCGATAGCGTTGTCATTTCTCGATCAAGCTTTACAAAACGGTAAATAATAAGTATAATGCCAGCTGTCTCTAGGGTGTTTCTAGATGATAGTTATAACTTGATTAATTCCCCTGCGTTTCGGCGCGGGGGAATTTTCATGAATTTAATCAAGCCGGATTAGTATTATTGATATTAAGAAGATGTTGTGAAACTATGTAAACTTGGCCCCTCACAAGAGCGATACTAAAAGCGATACTGAGAAAACTTAATAGGGCCTAAACACAGTGGTATCAAAGGGCTTAGACGTTTTACTATGAAATCTTCTTGGCCGCACTAATGAATGTAAGAGCTCTTGAAATGCTGGGTTACTGGTGTTTTGAGAGCTTTTTTAGTATTCAAACCTATATTCGTTCGAATGATGTATTTTTGGATAATCGGGTAGGGATTAACGGCAGGCGTTGCAAGGAACAGAGGAGTTTTGAATGTCACAAGAAAAGTATTCTAATAATAAAGAATCTTCAGATAAAAATGAAAAACCAGTTAAACCAGTTAAACTAGTTAGACCAGTTAAACTAGCTAAACCGGTAGTAGACAAAAAATTAGTGCAACGCATTCGGAAGATGTCCGAAAGGGATGGTTGTACAAAAGATTTTGCAACAATTTTTGTGAAATGGTTTGATATTTACCCGACCCATATTAGTGTTACAACTTTGAAAATAAATGATAATCTCTATTGGAGTTGTAAGTATCAATGGGCACAATGGATAGCTTTCATTAGTTTGTACTTAATAGTATGGTTTTTTTATAGGAATGCAATACCAGCAATGTTTGTTTCTATTCTGGTATGCATGTGTGCATTTAGATATGCATATAACTTAGTCAACAGATGTGCGCGAAGTAAGCCAACTCAGAAAGAATTCGTTGACATACTAAAAGAGGTAGGAATAACAGATCTGACGATGTTACAGCAATATATTGATGATATGCAAATCATATATCCAAGTCGTAAATATGAGAACAAAAGAATTAATTATGTAGCACTTTTGTCACTGGTCGTTTCAGCAACTCTTTTATTAGCTGTTTTGACCAAAGATCACAATGAAAAGGCTGAATTTGTCGAAGGAATGCTTAAATTAATCGGATTGATCATATTCATTGTTGCTGCGATTAAAACTGCATGTTTACTTTTGGGCTACAATACTGCCAGCAAGAGCTCCAGACTTAAAGAATTAAGAGCTGAAATGATTCAATTACAGCATGAGTGGACATTGAGAAAGATACATCGCATCTAAATTAGGCGTACAGATTCATAATCAACAATTAAGCAGTATCCGTAATTATTAGTTACTGATATTATTTAGTTACAATTTTAGTTCGAATTTTGAATAATTGACTGAGTTTCAAGAAAGCATTAATCAGAAGAAACGAAGAGCGGTATTGTTAAGATTGTCTCATTTAGAGGATGGTGATGATTAAAAGCTGGCCAAATGAGATGTTTTCTCCTGAGTGTACTCAAAACAAAAGTGTTTTAACGATTGCAATCAGCTGCTCAGCGTTACACTCGATTAGTACCATCATTATTTTTAGCCGGTTTCAACAGCACCAATCCAAATGAGGTAAAACAGATGAACAAAGCAGAAGAACCGAAAGAACCGAAAGAACCCACCTATGATGAACTCATCCAAAAAATCTCACACAAGTCGTGGTTTGGCGGCATGAGTATGCCTACCAGGGAAGAAATTAATGCGCTACTAGCAGCGCGGTGGCGAGAACGTGATGAAGCGGAACGGAAGTTAAAAGCTTCGAAGCAGCATGAAGACTAACTGAATCTGAATACAAAGCCGGCTGTTCGTGGGGATCAGTCGGCTTTTGTAGTGAATAACACGTATTTTGAGATATGGGTTATCATGAATTATGAGTCTGCCATAACGGGGCGGTATTGCTGAATGCTTGGGTCGTTGAACGATTCAAGAAAGCTGACAACCAAAAATGGACATCACACTTAAGTGATATCCATTTTATTGAGGGCACCGTCCACATATTTCAGTGACTATCACCGCCCAGTGGTCTTAAGACCATATGATAGTTCTTCCATGATTAAATACTAGTATTTTGTAACCACCGAGTCAAGTAGTGTTTAACAACGCTGTCACTCTGCATGTATGAATTAGCTATGATACATAAATACCATTTGATTGCTTAAATCTTTGAATTAACGCAGACCTAGATTTTCAAGAACCAACACCCCTAACGTCCACCAACTTTGCCGTATTTTATATTTCAATCTCACGCTTACCAGCATTATAATGTAAACGGTTAATCGATTGGCTAGCAGTTAATGGAAGGTGAGGGGCAGTAATTGACTAAAATCAGCAGATTATGGGGTATACTCGGTAGTTTATTGGTTGGTGTAGGGCTGGCGCAAACGGCACATGCTGCTAATCCGCCACGGGCCGCGACCACCTATCCCATCCGTGCGATTCAAGTGACCCCAGCACGCGTTTATCAGATCAAGCGTCAAACGGGTGTTGGCTACCATCTAACGGTTTTGCCGGGACAGCGGGCGCAATTGCGCGTTAATTTGCATTTGAAGTATCATCCACAGACCAAGTGGACGCGAACTGAACAAGCTGACATCTATCGTCACGGTCAGCGGCAACGCTACTATTACGTGCATAACGCTGCTCATCAGAGTGGCTGGGTTGCGGCGGCCGACTTGAAACCAGTTACGACGGACGCCGTACAGTTAAAGGTCCCACTCATCAATCAGTTGCCAGAATTGCCGACGGGCTGTGAAATGACGGCGGCCACGATGCTGCTGCAGTATGCGGGTGTCCGAATCGATAAGTTGGCGTTAGCGGCGTTAGTGCCACGTAGTTCCAATCCTAACACGGGGTTTGTTGGCGACCCGACGTCTGAATACGGTGTCGGTCTCTATATTTATCCGCAGGGGCTGTTACCGACGATGCGGCATTTCTTACCAACCGCGGTCGATTTGAGTGGCGTCAGCCTGCTCACAATCAAACAACGATTAGCTGCTCGGCACCCCGTGGTCGTGTGGGTCAAAGGACTAGATGGTTTTGCCAGCCACACCATCACGTTAACGGGGTACACTGCGACGACGATTCGTTACAATGACCCCTGGAATGGCCAGCATGGCGAGCTGACCAATTCGGTCTTTGAAGCGATGTGGCAAGGTAATGGGCGCCGGTCACTGAGTTATTAAGAAATTAATACCATCGTTAACTTTAGTTACTGTTTCGTAATTTTAGGTTAAAAAATACGCTATTTGATACACAAAAACTGGAATTTGATACTGTATTGCTTTTGTGTATCAAAAAGGCCTTTGTTATATGGGCTTTTACCGCTAGTGTATTTTGGCACGGAATTTGCATGTATATTAGTGAGTGCGAAAAAGATTGCGCTTACAGTATCAAAAAACATAAATAGTTACAGGCAATTTTAGATATTATTTATTCGTTTTATATGACTGTAACGAAAAAATAGGAGGTACAAAGATGGTAAGCATTATCATTGCTAGTCACGGCGAATTCGCTAAAGGCATCTATCAATCCGGATCAATGATTTTCGGCGAACAAGAAAACGTTCAAGCTGTTACATTGATGCCTAGCGAAGGCCCTGACGACATCAAGGCTAAGTTGGAAAAAGCCATTGCTTCATTCGACGATCAAGAGCAAGTCTTATTCTTAGTCGACCTTTGGGGCGGAACACCATTCAACCAAGTCAACGGCTTGTTTGAAGCACACAAGGACAAATGGGCAATCGTTGCCGGTTTGAACTTGCCAATGTTGATTGAAGCATACGCTTCACGGCTTTCAATGGATTCGGCACACGAAATTGCCACCCACATCATTGAAACGGCCAAGGACGGCGTTAAGGTTCGTCCTGAAGCATTAGCACCTAAGGAAGAAAAGGCAGCTGCTGCAGCTACCAATAATGCTAATGCCGGTCGTCCAGGGACGATGGAATATGGTTTGGCACGGATTGACTCACGTCTCTTGCATGGGCAAGTTGCCACTGCATGGAGCAAGACGGTCAACCCAACTCGGATCATCGTTGCGTCAGATAACGTTGCGAAGGATGAGTTACGGACTAACATGATCAAGCAAGCAGCGCCTTCTGGTGTGAAAGCTCACGTTATTCCAATCAAGCAAATGATTAAGATTGCCAAGGATGACAAGCACTTTGGTGGTCAAAAAGCATTAGTCCTATTCGAAACGCCACAAGATGCCTTACGTGCAATCGAAGGTGGCGTGCCGATCAAGACCTTGAACATTGGTTCAATGGCTCACTCGGCTGGTAAAGTTCAACCAAACAAAGTTTTGGCCTTTGATCAAGATGACATTGACACTTACCGGAAACTCGAACAAGACGGCATCGAATTCGATGTTCGGAAGGTTCCAAGTGATGGTAAGGAAAACATGGATAACATTTTAAACAAAGCTGAAAACATGTTAAAGGAACAAAAGTAGTTTCAAGAATATCAGAAAAGATGGAGGATTAAATCATGAATTTGAACGTAATTCAAGTGATTTTAGTCGTACTTGTATCATTTTTAGCTGGTATGGAAGGTATTTTGGATGAATTCCACTTCCATCAGCCAGTTGTTGCATGTACCCTAATCGGATTAGTAACCGGACAATTAGTCCCATGCATTATCTTAGGTGGGAGTCTTCAAATGATTGCCTTAGGTTGGGCCAACATTGGTGCCGCCGTTGCACCTGATGCTGCGTTAGCATCAATTGCATCTGCAATTATCTTAGTTTTAGGTGGCCAAGGCCGTGCCGGGGTTACTTCAGCCATTGCGATCGCCGTTCCTTTGGCCGTTGCTGGTTTACTTTTAACCATCATCGCCCGGACGTTAGCAACTGGTATTGTTCACATCATGGACCGTGCTGCTGAAGAAGGTAGCTTTGCCAAGATCGATTTCTGGCAATGGGTTGCCATCTGCATGCAAGGTCTTCGTATCGCGATTCCAGCCGCTTTGATCTTAGCCGTTGGTGCCACTCCTGTTAAGGCAATGTTGAACGCAATGCCTAGTTGGTTGACTGATGGTTTGTCAATCGGTGGTGGTATGGTTGTTGCCGTTGGGTACGCCATGGTTATCAACATGATGGCTTCTCGTGAGGTTTGGCCATTCTTCGCTTTAGGTTTCGTCTTAGCCGCAATCAGTGACATTACTTTGATTGGTTTAGGTGCAATCGGGATTTCCTTAGCCTTGATGTACTTAGCACTTTCGAAGCAAGGTAACTCTGGCAGCAATGGTGGTGGCGCTAATACTGGTGATCCAGTTGGCGACATTATCGACAAGTATTAGAGAAGGAGGCAAACTGAGATGTCTGAAACTACAAATATTACTAAAAAAGTAACGTTAAGTAAAAGTGATCGTCTGCATGTTTGGTGGCGTTCAACGTTCCTCCAAGGTTCATGGAACTATGAACGTATGCAAAACGGTGGTTGGGCCTATTCATTAATTCCAGCAATCAAGAAATTATACACGACTAAAGAAGACCGTGCCGCAGCTTTGAAGCGTCACATGGAATTCTTCAATACCCACCCATACGTTGCTTCACCAGTTATTGGTGTTACCTTAGCGCTTGAAGAAGAACGTGCTAATGGTGCTCCAATTGATGATGTTACGATCCAAGGGGTTAAAGTTGGTATGATGGGACCGTTAGCCGGTGTTGGGGACCCTGTGTTCTGGTATACGGTTAAGCCAATTGTTGGTGCCTTAGCTGCATCACTTGCGATCTCTGGTAGTATCGTTGGACCAATTTTATACTTCGTTGTTTGGAACGCAATTCGGATGGGCTTCATGTGGTATACGCAAGAATTCGGTTACAAAGCCGGTTCTAAGATTACCGATGACTTATCTGGTGGTATTTTACAAGATATTACGCGTGGTGCTTCCATGCTTGGGATGTTTATCCTTGCTGCCTTAATTGAGCGGTGGGTTGTTGTGGACTTTAGTCCTGTTAAAGTCTCGACAATCAAGCAACAAGCCGGTGCTTACATCGACTGGGACAAGTTGCCAAAGGGCTCTGCTGGGATTAAGGAAGCCTTATCACAACAAGCCGCTGGACGTTCACTTGATAAATACAAAGTAACGACTTTGCAAGATAACTTGAATCAATTGATTCCTGGGTTGATGGCCTTACTGTTAACCTTCCTCTGCATGTGGTTACTGAAGAAGAAAGTTTCACCAATCGTTATCATTCTTGGCCTCTTCGTATTTGGGGTTCTGATGCACGTTATTGGTTGGATGTAAAATTCGGTTTCGTGGTATTGAAAGGATGGACTCGTTGGAGCTCATCCTTTTTATTTAGTTCGGCAGGTTTTGCATAAAGCAGGCCCTCGCCGTATAATCGGGTAGTAATAGAAGGTGATAGGAGGAGTGTCAGATGGTTCAATCAATTAATACGAAGGTTGACTTAGTCATGAATGGGAACTCGCATATGGGCTTGACCGACTATGGCAAAATCATGGTAGGCGACAACGGCTTTGAATTTTACGATGACAGCAATGTCCGTAATTTTATTCAGATTCCCTGGACGGAAGTCAACTATGTCGTGGTATCAGTGATGTTTGGTGGTCACTGGATTCCACGGTTCTCATTTCAAACGAAGCGTAACGGCATGATTACTTTTTCGGCCAAAGACCCGAAAAAGGTGTTGCGTGCCGTGCGCAAGTATATTGAGCCGGATCACATCGTTAAGTCGTTAACATTCTTCCAGGTCCTGGGCAGAATCTTTAAGGGCAAAAATAACAAGGACAAGTATCTGAAGTAGCTGCATGATACGGGTGGCAGCGCCTGCTATCGTGATTAATTGGACTACTATCACACGAGCTTACGTGCCGTTAGTCGTTGGACTGACCGTCGCGTGGGCTCGTTTTGTAATTCTGTGAAATGGTATAGGGGGGATAGGCAACTTGCCTTGACGGGCCTTTTGGGGGAATACCCCACTGACCTTTAAAAAGTCGATTATCAGCTAACTATGGTAGAATGTAGTGTGTTATAGTGTATCAAATCGAACAAAATAGTTGAGCCTGGTAAAAAGGAGTGGCGATTTTGACCAGAAAATCCAAAATATACGAATACGTCCGCGAGCACAGTGATTCGCACGGGCTAACAACGGAAATGGTTGCGACCGCGTTAATGATAGCGCGTTCAAACGTTAGTAAAGAATTGAATACACTCGTGCGCGAAGGCCAACTCCATAAGTTAGCTGGCCGGCCAGTCCATTATGTGCCGGCTACGGATGAATTAGCAACCGCGCCAACCACTGTTAGTGACGTAGCGAATGCCACGATGGCGAAGCGAATGCCGAATACCGGAACGACGACCACGGCACCTAAGTCAGCTGCCACCGATATTTTTGAAAATATGATTGGGTCGCACGAAAGCCTATCTAATCAGGTCGAACAGGCCAAAGCGGCGATTTTGTACCCACCGCGGGGCTTGAATACGTTGATTATTGGGCCAACTGGTTCAGGGAAGACTTACTTTGCAAACGCCATGTATCGTTTCGCGGAGAACCAACAAGTGCTGACCAATCCACAAGGGTTGATTACGTTCAACTGTGCGGACTATGCCCATAACCCTGAATTATTGATGTCGCACTTATTTGGTTACGTCAAAGGGTCGTTTACGGGTGCTAACGAAGATAAGGATGGGCTGATTCAGGAAGCAGACGGCGGCATGCTGTTCTTGGATGAAGTGCACCGGCTGCCACCAGAAGGGCAAGAAATGATTTTCTACTTCATGGATCATGGCACCTATTCGCGGCTGGGCGAGACGGCCAAGAGTCACCATGCTAATGTGCGCCTCGTCTGTGCGACGACCGAAGACCCCGAGAGTACCTTGTTACAGACCTTTGTGCGTCGGATTCCGATTACGATTCAACTCCCGGCCTTCAATCACCGTTCAGCGAAGGAACGTTTGGAACTGCTGAAAGCGTTATTATCATTAGAAGCCAACCGAATCAATAAGCAGATTCGGTTAACGGAAGACGTCGTCCAGGCCTTGTTAGGGTCGGTCACGTTTGGGAACGTCGGCCAGTTGAAGTCCAATATCCAATTGGTCTGTGCGCAAGGCTTCGTTAATAGCATCGAGAATGACAGTGAAATCACGATTACCATGGATGACTTACCACAAAACATTCGGAGTGGTCTGATGACGGTGGCGTCGAATCGTCATGAATTAGGGGCGATCTCAGAGTTGCTCGACCCAGTTCTGATCGTTAAACCCAACGATGGTCCGACACCGTTGCGGAATAAAAATGATAATTATGAGTTACCTTATAATTTATACGAAATTATTGGGGATAAGGCGTCCTTGCTTCGCCGTGAAGGGCTGGATAAGGAGCACATCAACCGCTTCATTACGACGGACATTAACTTGCATTTGAAGTCGTTTTATAAGCAGAATCAACTAGAAGTGTCACCGGAGAACAAACTCGCTGAAATCGTCGATCAAGACGTTATCGATTTCACGAAGACGGCCCAGATGACGATTCAGGACATGCTCGGTTATAATTTCAAAGATAACTTTATTTATGCGGTCAGTTTGCACGTCAGCTCGTTTATCAAACGCATTCAGGCCGGTAAACCGATGCGACAAATGAGCTCGGATATGTTAGCGATGGTGCGCGAATATCCGGCTGAAATCAAAGCGGCTGAAACACTCAAAAAAGGCTTGGAGGAACGTTATCATCTACCAATTCCACAGTCCGAAGTGTATTACCTCGCCATTTTATTGATTTCCTTGAAATCGATGCAGCTCAATGGCAAGGTTGGTGTGCTAGTAGCAGCCCATGGCATGAGTACCGCCTCTTCCATGGCGCAAGTCGTTGGTCAGCTCCTGGATGACTACGATATTCAAGCATTCGATATGCCGCTCGATATGGATCCCAGCGTGGCGTACGACCATGTCAAACGGCGCATTGAAAAGATGGATTCGGGCAAGGGTGTGTTGTTACTCGTTGACATGGGGTCGCTGACGACTTTTGGTGAACGGATTCAACAGGAGACTGGCATCGCCACGCGCACGATTGACATGGTGACCACACCGGTCGTACTGGAAGCCGTTCGTAAGGCCAGCCTGGTCGACAGCGATTTGGACTCGATGTATCAAGAACTGGTTGGCTTTAAGGGTTATTCGCGGATTTCTCGTAACTTGCCAACTGATGACCAGAAAGCGACCGTTAAGCCAGCGTTAGCGACGGATAAGACCCCGCAGCGCGCAATTATTGCGATTTGTGCAACTGGAGTGGGAACCGCTGAACGCATCAAGACGATTCTGGACAGTTTGTTAGCCCAGAACTTCATCGAAGGCATTACAGTCTTTCCAATTTCAGTCGTTGAAATGAAGACTCGTATCCAGCAAATTAGTCAGAATTATCAAATTATTGCGGCGACTGGGATTACCAAGCCGGAGCTCGACGTGCCGTTTATCTCCTTGGAAGAACTATTGCAGGGTGGTGGCGAGAAATTTATCGACCAACTAGCAACTGGGATGGATTCGCCACAGACGATGGCCGAGGAAGCCCAACAGTTGACACCAGAGCTCTGCGAACGGTATTTAGGCGACTACTTCACGTTCCTCAACCCCAAGAAGCTGACCGGGATTTTATGGGCGTATAGCGAAGTGATTGCCACCCATCTGGATGGTGAGATGAGCAACGCCTTTCGTATCGACCTCATCATGCATCTGGCCGGGGCCCTAGAGCGGACGGCCATCAAGGATGAGATTTCAGCCCCGACTGAAGAAATGCCCGATATTATGGCTTCCAAGTGGTATCCGATTATTCAAACAGCTAACCAGCAACTGACCGACCAACTTCAGCTAACCTTCTCAGCGGCGGAAAATTATTATATTGTGCAATTATTAGAGAGTCATCAAGCGCAAGTCCTGGTCAGTTGATACACTAACTTGGCATGGTTCTTGCATGTATCTTAATGAGTATTAGTTATAGACTGAGGAGGGAACACCGATGTTAGCATTTGTTGTTGTGAGTCATGGCAGCTTTGCCCGGGGGATCGTGGACTCATCGTACATGATATTTGGCAAGCAGGATAAGGTCCAGACGGTCACGTTTCAATTAGACGAAGAGCCCAGCGTCCTGACTGAAAAACTGATGGCGGCGGTCGACCGGTTTGATGCCGATGACCAAGTCCTGTTCATGGTCGACTTATGGGGTGGGTCCCCATTCAACGCGGCGAGCCGCATTGTCGCTGAACATACCGACCGAATGGGACTCGTCACCGGCCTGAATCTGCCAATGTTGATTGAAGCCTATACGGTCAGAGACAAACCAATCGACGACGTTATCGCCCACCTGGAAGAGACGGGTAAGATTGGTATCAAACATTTGAACTTATTAAAAGAAGACGAGGAAGATGAGCCACTATGACGATGGATATTCGCTTGGCGCGGATCGATAGTCGGCTCTTGCACGGGCAGGTCGCCACGGTCTGGACCAAAAGTGTCAGTCCTAACCGGATTCTAGTCGTGTCTGATGAGGTCGCCCGGGATGCACTGCGCAAGATTTTAATCGTTCAAGCGGCGCCACCGGGTGTCAAAGCGAATGTGATTACGGTCGACAAGATGATCGAGATCTATCATGATTCCCTGTTCGACAATGTCAAACCACTGATTCTGACGGATACGCCGCAAAACATGGCGCGCCTCGTTGCCGGCGGGTTGGATTTTAGCCAGACAGGTGTCGACATTGGCAGCCTCGCTTTTTCAACCGGAATGGTGATGGTCACCAATGCGGTCGCCGTCGGTCAGGCTGAAGCTGACGCTTTGTATGCGTTGGCCGCGGCCGGATTAAAAGTCTACGCCCAGAAGGTGCCGACGGACAAACAGGTCGATTTGATGCCCTTGCTGGCTAAAAACGGCTTTGCGGCACCTGGCCAACCAGAAACTGAATTGAAATAGCCGATTCGCCAATTAAACGATTCGATACGAGACTCGATTTGAGATAGTTACGTAAGAAGTCACAACCAATTCTTACGATAACTATCTTATTTTTGTTTAAGCGGCAGTGGACAAGTGAGAAGCGGCCCAAAATCAGCGCCGGTTTCTAAGGATTTACCAAAAATCCGGCTGGAAACTTTGACCGGCACGGTTTTATTGATAAAATTAAACTAATTGAAACGGAAAGTAGCGGGGGTTTAAAAATGCCAACTTATACAAAATTAACCGCCATGGGACAGTATGTTCCGGCACGCGTCGTTGACAATGACGAATTAGCGACGATCATGGATACGAGCGACGAGTGGATTCAAGCTCATACAGGAATCAAGACCCGGCACTATGCCATGAATGATGAGAATACCTCAGATCTAGCCACCCAGGTCGCCCAGCAGTTGCTGCAAAAGAGTGGCGTGGCAGCTAGTGCCATCGACTTGATTTTAGTGACGACGATTACGCCGGACGCGTTGACACCAGCCACCGCTTGTTTAGTGCAGGCGAATATTGGCGCCAGCAATGCCTTTGCCTTCGACCTTAGTGCCGCTTGTGCAGGGTTTACCTTTGGCTTAGCAACGGCGGATAAATTCATTCGTAGTGGCCAGTATCAGAACGTGATGGTTATCAGTGCGGAAGTCAATTCCAAGATGATGGACTTTCAAGACCGGACCGCGGCCGTCTTTTTCGGCGATGGCGCGGGTGGTGCGTTGTTGCAAGCAACGACGGATCCTGCAGAAAACAGTATTTTAGCTGAAAAGTTACAATCACAAGGTAACGCTGAAGTGATTCATTCGGGCCGCGTGCAGCCCATCACGAAAGTTGCAGCGGACAATTATCCGAAGACGGACGCGTTCTACCAAGCTGGGCGCGACGTCTTTCAATTTGCGACCACGGTCGTCCCAGAACAGATGCGTGGTGTGATTGCGGATGCTAAGCTGTCGACTGACGACTTGCAACACGTCATTTGTCACCAAGCCAATTTACGAATCATTGAAAAAATCGCGGCCAACTTAGCGTTACCAATGGCGAAATTTCCGCATAACGTTGAACAGTTAGGCAACACCTCCTCAGCTGGTGTCGCGATGGCGTTAGCGAGTGTATTCGATACCTTAACTGGACCAACGTTACTCACGGCCTTTGGTGGTGGGTTAGCCTATGGGTCCGTATTGATTAAGAAGTAGACGAGGGGTGCGAAAATGGAATTAAAAGATTTAGACCGATTAGTCGAGAAGTATGCGCGGCAAGGCTATCAACAAATTCGGGTCAAAGCCGGCGACTTGGAGATTGCCGTCACCAAACCGAGTGTCACTGCACCAGTAAACGCGGCAGCGTCGACAAACACAGTGACAAATCCGTCCGCTGACGATCAGGCGGCAGCCATCACGAACGAATCCGCCATCACTGAATCTACAACGACTGAAGCTGCAATCGGCGCTACTGACACGGCGAACGTCACGATTCCGAGTCCAATGGTAGGCGTCGTCCATTTAGCTCCGGACTTACAAGTTGGGCAGTCAGTGACGGCTGGTCAAGAATTGGGCCAAATCGAGAGTATGAAGTTGTTTAACCCCCTCGTGAGTCCGGCTGACGGCACGCTCACGGCGGTACTGATTGCGGATAACGCGACCGTCGAATATGAACAACCCTTATTTACAATGCGAAAGGATCGGTAGCTATGTTTCGCAAGCTGTTAATCGCGAATCGGGGCGAAATCGCCGTCCGGATTATCAAGGCCTGTCGACAATTGAATATTCAAACGGTGGCGGTGTGCTCAACCGCCGACCGCCACGCGGGCTATACGCGATTGGCGGATGAAGTGGTGTGCATCGGACCGGCTGCGGCAAGTGGCTCATATCTGAACGCCGAAGCTATTTTGATGGCCGCCATTAATACGCATGCGGATGCGATTCATCCGGGCTACGGGTTCTTAGCTGAAAACGCCGATTTTGCCGCGATGTGTGCGGAATGCGGCATCGCTTGGATTGGCCCCCAGACTGAACAGATCAAGTTGATGGGGGACAAAGCCCAGGCGAAGGCCTTTGCCCGTCAACAGCAAGTTCCCGTACTGGCTGGTCAATCGATCCAAGGCCTGGATTGGCCCGAAATCAAACAAGCCGCGATTGCGATTGGCTTCCCACTAGTTCTCAAAGCGAGTTACGGCGGTGGCGGGAAGGGAATTCGCGTTCTTAGTGATGCTCATGAACTCCATCAACAATTGCGGGCTGCGCGCCAAGAAGCGGCGGCGTCCTTTTTAAACGATGCGATGTACTTGGAGCAGTTCCTGACAACCGCCCGCCACATTGAAGTGCAGGTGCTAGGAACCGGTCAGGACCTCTTTATTTTGGGTGATCGGGATTGTAGTTTGCAACTGCATAAGCAAAAGGTCTTAGAGGAAAGCCCAGCTAGTATTTTGACGGCCGCACAACGGCGGAATTTGTACGAGTTATCGCGGCAATTGCTGGCGGGAACCCATTATCAGAGTTTAGGCACGATTGAATACTTATTCGCAGATGGCCAGTTTTACTTTATGGAAATGAATACCCGGCTACAAGTTGAGCACGGGGTGACGGAGCTGACCACCGGTATCGATATCGTCGCTGAACAAATCAAACAAGCGGCGGGGGTCGCCGTCACGTTTCCGGAACACGTTGGCCTGCAGCCGCAGTGTATTGCGATTGAAGCACGTTTGACAGCGACGTTACCAGTAACGCAGACAAAGATTGAAACGCTACAGTGGCCTGAAAATGTCCGTATCGATACGGATTATCATCAAGGTGACCACTTAGTCACGATGTACGACGGTCTAATCGCCAAAATCATGGTCACTGGGGCCGACCGTATAACGGCTGTTCACAACTTGCAGCGGGCGTTGGCCGCAGTCAAGTTGCAGGGACCAACGACCAATCTGGACTTTCTACGACAGACTGTCGCGCGACCAGCGTACGTTAACGACCAATACACGATTCACAGCTTAGCGCGTTGGGAGGCGTCCAAATGAGTCATTATCCAAGTCCAGGTACGTGGTCGGCCTGTCCTAATTGCGGCCGCCACGTCCATCAACGACAATGGGGCACGGATCAACAGTGTCCCTATTGTCACTATTGGCGACGATTGACGGCCACACAACGCATCCAACAACTGACCGATGCTGAGACGTTTCAGCCGTTTGAAATGCCTGAGCGGACCGTTGATCGACTGGCGTTTCCAGACTATCTGGCTAAGTTGCAACGCGCTAAGCAGGAGACCGGTTTAAGTGAAGCAATCATCTGCGGCACTGCCCAAATTGCCCAACAATCCTGCGTCCTGGCAGTCATGGATAGTCATTTTATGATGGGAACGCTGAATACGGCGGTGACCCGTCGGCTGCTATATGCGAGTGAACAAGCGCGTGCTCGGCAGTTGCCATTGGTGATCGTCACCGCTTCTGGTGGTGCCCGCATGCAAGAGGGGATTTATGCCTTAGTGGGCATGAACCTGATTTTAGCAGAGTTAGCCCGGCTGGCGCAGGACCAATTGCCATTGATCACCGTACTTACCGACCCAACGATGGGCGGCGTCTCCGCGAGCTTTGCCTTTGAGGGCGACTTAGTGTTAGCTGAAGCGGGCGCCAAGATTGGTTTCGCCGGGGCGCGGGTCATTCAACAGACAACCCCTGGCGACTTACCCGCTGATTTTCAAACGGCGGACCAATTGCTAGAAAATGGGATGTTGGATGCCGTCGTTGAACGGTCGCGCCTCAAGGCTTATTTGGGCCAGGCATTAGCGAATTACGGGATTGGGGGACGAGCCGATGGATAAACGATTACAGCGGTTACGCGCCGCTGACCGGGTAAGTGCCCCCATGGTCATTCAGGCACTACTACCGACGATGACGGTGCAGACTGGTGACCGAGTGCTCGGCCGTGACGCGGCGTTAACGGCGGGCTTCGGTCGAACGGTCACTGGTCAACAGCTTGCCGTCTTGGGTGTTGACCGGGGTGTCGATATTCAAAGTCGGCGTGAAAAAAACGGTGGCGCATTGACGGTGCCGGGTTACCGAACTGCGCTGCGGGTCATCAAGCACGCCGCCAAGTTCGGCTGGCCGGTCGTCAGTCTGATCAACATGCCCGGCGCGGATGCGAGTCCAGAATCGGAACGTCATGGTCAGAGCCAGGCGATTGCCGATATGATTGCCGCGATGGGCCAATTGACCGTGCCTAATCTCGTCGTCTTTTTAGGTGAAGGACATAGTGGTGGTGCGTTAGCTTTTGCAAACGCCAATCGTATCATTATGTTAGATGACGCGTTATTCAACGTCGCGTCACCGGAAGCCGTCACTGCGATTTTACATGGCCAACAAACTGTCAGTGATGCCATTGACTTGTTGCCAATGACGGCGGATGCGTTGCAGGCGCGCGGGTTAGTCGACCAAATCATCGCGCACGACCAGGCTGACTTGATTACTGTCATTAATCAAACGATTGAACGCCAGCTGGCACCTCTGAAATCCCTGACAGCTACTCAACTCGTTGCGCAACGTGAGCGTAAATTTAGGCAGTTCTTGGACAGTTGGCCGGTTAATTGATGCTAGTCAAGCTGGTCGGATCGCGTGATATAGCGGATTTGGCGTCAATATAATAAGATAAATTGTAAAAAGTCACCGATTAGCTAGTTGCTAGTCGGTGACTTTTTAGGAACCTGCAGGTAATCTTTAATCAGCACTGATGAAGATTTATGTCATCTAAACGCATTGTGCTAGTTGATTTCGCATGAATCCTGATTAAATCATGCCAATTGTCTGGATTATTGTTCGTCAGCCGGTGATCTCCTTATTCCGACTTCCGGGGCCGGCTGACAACGCTGGAACAGGGCGGACATCGATTTGAACTCACGCAGAACCCCACTGCGCAATTTCAAATACGAGTCTTCTTCTAGCCCGGGAAATTCGCCCGGACAAGAAGAATTTCGCCCTTGAGCATTGTCAGCCAGCCCCTACAGTCGGGAACCCGCTCGAATGGCGGATGAACGGCCACCTATCTGGGTGCAATTGACCATTGAATATTAGGTGTCGAGTCCTTTAGGCAAATCTTTAAGGTGGAATCGATGATGCTGTATAGCGTTTAAATACTGAGAAGATTACATGGATATTATTTGACTGGTTCCAATGGCAACTAGTCTTGATAGTAGTCGATAAAATTGCTCTGGTTTGGAATTCAATATTTTGTTATCTCAGTCAACTAGGAAAGATTCTGACAATTTCTGTGAATCTACCTGTCAAGAAACCTTAAATTACGGGTAAAAGGTTTGGCCATTGTTAGTGCCAGTCTGATAGTTGAATGTCAAAATAATCGTGTAGTAAGAACCAACGGCTAATCTCACAAAAAGTTGAGTTCGCACATATCCGCCTTTCGAATGTGATCCCCGGCCGGAAGGTGTTTCTGACAATGCTCAGTGGTGAAATTCCACTTAGCAAGCGTTTTTTGCTTGGTTAGTGGAAGGCCAGTATTTAAGACGTGGGTTGCCGGCTTAAATCTGTGTCCACCACGTTCCAGCGTTGTCAGAAATGCCTGTAGGCCGGATAGGACGAACATGTGCTGCAAGTTTACACTAATTTGCACTGTTTCCAGCGGGCCTCAGCTGGCAGCTTTTGAACTTGGAAAGTAGCATGATTTAATCAGTTTTGATGTTAAATGATAACTAGCCCAAAACGCGTAATCTAGACTTTTTCTGTTTCTGGCAATTTCGACTTTAATACAAAATAAAAAGGACGACCAGAGTGGCCGTCCTTTCAGTATTAATACTGATTAGTTGTCGTTGTTTGATCTTGAGTGGTTGTTTGGTCCTGAGTCGTCGTGTCTTGGGTCGTGCTAGTGCCATAAGTGGTCGTGTCACTAGTTGTGGTAGTGCTTGACGAACTAGAACTTGAACTGCTGCCGGTCGTAATAGAAGCCGTCTCAGAGAAGAGTGATTCTGAGATGCTGCTAGTAGAGAGGCCGAGCGCTTTTCGAATTCGTTTGGAATTCTTGTAACGTTCTGAAGCAGAAGCGACTTGATAGGAGAGACCATCAATCATGGAATCCGTCCCTTGAACCGTGTAGGACTTAGCGTGGTGAGAGGCGTTCTTGTACTTCGTATCGAGCGCGACCATATCGTTCCAAGTTAAGTCAGTCCGCATGTTTTTGGACAGTTGTTTAGTAATCTTTTCAATATTTGCAATTGAACCTAGTGAGTTAGATTGACTAACCATCGCCATGATGATTTGCCGTTGCCGTTTTTGACGACCGTAGTCACCTTGGGGGTCATCATAGCGCATCCGTGAGTAATCCAGTGCAGCGGCCCCGTTAAGCTTGATTTTGACACCCTTCTTAACATTGGCATGGCCGTACTTGAAGGTCATCTTAGGGGTAATCGTCACGCCACCCATGGCATTGATGATTTGCTTCAAGCCACCCATGTTGATCAGCATGTAGAAGTCGATTGGGACATCGAGCAGTTTTTCAACGGATTTGACCGCGCCACTCGCGCCACCAATAGTGTAGGCCGCGTTGATCTTTTCAGACTGGCCGTCGATCATGACTTGCGTATCCCGTGGAATACTAGTTAAGGTCATGCTTTCCTTTTTCGGATTGATGGTCGCGACGATCATCGTATCAGTCCGAGCAGAGAAGTTCTTGCCCCGGCCGAGCGCACCCGTGTCGGTCCCGAGTAATAGAATTGAGAATGGTTTGCCTTTCTTGATGACCGCGTCAACGTTCCGGAGCTTCTTGGACCCCGTCGATTGATAAGTCGTGTTCATCGTATCCTTAGCGGCATTCCAGGTCTTGTAGCCCCACCAGCCACCGGTGATGATTAGCAGGACGACCACGATCAATAAAGTAATTAGCCAAGGACGTTTTTTGTGTGGTTTCAAATGTGGATTGCGCGCCTGTTGCTCGCGGTAGCGGCGTTGGCGTGGCCCCATTTGATTATCGTTATTATTTTCAGACATATTCGTTCCTCATCACTTTAGATTTTTCCCTCAATAGTCATTTTATGCTGTTTGGCAAGCATTTGGTTCTTAAAATGGGTAACTTAAAAAGATTTTAATAATCAAAACTGCCGTTATCAGCGCAACACAATTATAGAACACTATAATTAAAATTGTGACCGCCGTCAAACGTTTCCATCTATAAATTAGCCTACAAGCCATCTAAAAACAGTGGTATACTTGAATAATTCTCATTGAATTATTATTTTACATAGCTTGGTTGCAGCCTGAATGGCGTGCAATACGGTTGAAGAGAGGAAGACCGAGTGTGCAGATTTTAGGAACCTTTGTGCAGAGTATTTCCGGGGTCATGACGATTATCGTGATGATTGCGGTGGGGTACTTATTGGCATGGTGGGGCTGGTTCAACGAAAGTGCCACCAAATTAATTGCCCGATTAGTCACCCAAATTGCCTTACCGGCCTATATGATTGCGACGATCACGAAGCAATTTACGGCTGAAAAATTGCTGTCGACGTTACCCGGATTACGTTTTCCAGTACTGAATATGGCGATTCTATTTGGGATTTCGTTTGGCGTGATGCGGGCGTTGAATATCAAGAAGGGCCATCGGGGCTTATTTTCGTCGATGTTTCTGAATTCGAATACGGTATTCATTGGTCTACCCGTCAACCAGGCACTGTTTGGCAATAGTGCATTGCCGTACGTGCTGGTCTACTATATGGCCAACACGACGATTTTCTGGACGTTAGGCGTGTACCTGATTCAGCGTAACGGCACTGGGTCAGCCAATTTTGATCTGAAACAAACGCTCAAGAAGATTTTTTCACCGCCATTGTTGGGCTTCATGATTGGGGTCCTGCTGGTCATCGCTCATATCAAACTGCCAAACTTTTTAATGGATGATTTCTCCTATATTGGTGGCTTGACGATTCCACTGTCGATGATTTTTATTGGAATCTCCATGGCCAATGCTGGTCTCAGCAGTATGCGTTTCGACCGCGATAGTATCGGAATTTTAATCGGTCGGTTCATCCTCGCACCGGTTTTGATGACGGTGATGTTGATTCCGATGTCGATTCCGTTAGAAATGAAGCAAGTCTTCATTTTACAATCTGCGATGCCGGTTATGACCAACGCGCCAGTCGTTTCCAAGCTGTACGGTGCGGATGCGGATTATGCGGCGGTGATGGTGACTGAGACGACTTTGTTAAGTCTGATCGTGATTCCGATTTTGATGGTCGTCGTCCAATCGGGATTGATACATTAACGATTCGGTGACCCATATCATTTTGAAAAACGGCTTAGTGCGACCTGTTAGTAGGTGGTGCTAAGCCGTTTGGCGTTATGATTGGATACTGAACTAACGATGCTTAGCAGGTTTAAGTTAGTTAAGGGTGTTGACTGATTAGTCCCGTTAAATCAGTTCCAATTTGCCGTGTGCGTTTTGACACGGAAACCGATTTCATTTAGTCGCACCCGTCAGCCGCCCCATCGGCAGATTTGAAAACTAACTGAAAATGGTGCTATACTGGAAAACGTTGCGTATTAAATTTTGATTAAGAAAGAAGCGAACGTTTCGTGAAGAAAGCATATCTTTACATTGCAATTTCAACCTTGATGTTTAGTTCGATGGAAATTGCGCTAAAGATGGCCGGCGGTGCCTTTAATCCCATTCAGTTGAATTTGATTCGATTTTTCATTGGGGCTGTCGTATTATTACCATTTGCCTTGCGTGCCCTAAAACAGACTGGTCGGAAGCTTGTGAGTGCTGACTGGCGGTTATTTGCGCTGACGGGGTTAGTGTGTGTCATTGTTAGTATGTCCCTGTATCAATTGGCGATTACCGTTGATCAAGCTTCGACCGTTGCGGTATTATTCAGCTGTAATCCAGTGTTTGCGCTATTATTCTCCTATTTGATCCTGCGGGAACGGATGGGACGTGCCAATTTGATTTCAGTCATTATTTCAGTCATCGGGTTGCTGATCATCGTTAACCCAGCCCATTTAACGAACGGGTTAGGCCTGCTACTGGCAATCGGTTCAGCGGTGACTTTCGGCTTATATAGTATTATTTCACGTTACGGTTCAATCAAACGGGGGCTGAACGGGTTGACGATGACCTGCTTCACGTTCTTTGCCGGGGCTTTCGAATTATTGATTTTAGCTTGGATTACTAAGATTCCGGCGATTGCGGCTAGTTTGAAATCAGTTGGCTTAAGTCAATTTTCAGCCATTCCAATTTTAGTCAACGTCAATATGAACTACTTCTGGTTGTTATTCTTCATCGGCGTCTGCGTCACGGGTGGGGGCTTCGCCTTCTATTTCTTGGCGATGGAACAGACCGATGTTTCGACCGCTTCATTAGTCTTTTTCATCAAACCAGGTCTGGCCCCAATTTTGGCCGCACTGATTTTGCATGAACAAATTTTATGGACGACGATTGTTGGTATCGTGGTGATTTTAATCGGTTCCGTCGTCACATTTGTTGGTAATCGATTCCGTGAACGTGGGAATACGATTGGTCAAACGGCGGCTGAATCAGTTAAAGCAGTGGAGGACGCTGATACTGAGGCCACTCATGCGGCACATGCCGTCTCAAATCAAGAAAACTAAGTTAACTGATAACGGCTGGATTGGCGGGTAAACCGCAGTCTGGTCGTTTTTTAGTGGTGGCTACGACTGATAAGATTGCGAGCCGATTTTTGTCAACCGTCGTGGGTCACCGGCCTGTAAAAACTGGTGGAATGATTGTGACTTTGAAAAATCGGCCAAATCGATTATGATAGGTAGTATTGAAGATGGTAGGTGGGAAAGAGAATGACAGAACTTGTACTGGTTCGCCATGGTGAGAGCACGGCCAATCGGGATAATACTTATACGGGATGGAGCGATGTTCCGCTCACGGCAGCTGGCATTGCACAAGCCCACGATGCGGGACAGCGATTGCGCGCCACTGGCATTCAGTTTGGGGCGGTGCATACGTCAGTCTTGCAACGTGCCATCGTGACGGCCAACATTATGTTAGATGAAATCGATCAATTATGGCTACCAGAGTATAAGACGTGGCGTTTAAATGAACGACATTACGGGGCGTTACGTGGTCAAAATAAAGATGCGACCCGCCAAGAATATGGCAAGCAACAGGTTCAACAATGGCGGCGGAGTTTTTATACCGTACCGCCGTTATTGGCACCGGATGAGCTCGACCATGACCGGCGTTATACGAAGTACGGTGCGGCGGTCGAACCGCGTGGTGAAAGCCTGAAGATGGCCTATGACCGAATCATGCCCTATTGGATCGATCAGATTGCACCACGACTGTTAGATGGCCATAATCAATTGGTCGTCGCGCATGGCAGTACGTTGCGCGCGCTGATTAAATACTTGGAACAAATTAGCGATACGGGCATCGATGGCGTTGAAGTGGCGAACGGGGTGCCTATTTGTTACCACTTAGACCAGCAGCTGAACGTTATCGGTAAGGACGAGTATTAATGTCGTACCGGCAAGTAGGGTGATTGACGGCTGTTTTAGATGGTATTGACAAAATTATTTATTAAGCGATTGTTCAATTAAAAAAGCCTAGGATTTCTTATTGCACGTCATTGGCGGCGATAAGTAAATCCTAGGCTTTTTTGCGTGGCTCGGTTTAATAAAGCCAGCGACCGTCGAAATACTTTGGCTGACTTGCGTATCTACTGTATTGCGTCATTAGCATCGTGTGAATTTTTTTCGTTCGGGATTGTTTCGGTCGGGGTTGCAGACGAATTGGCTTGTACGCTGTCACCGTTCCAACCTACCTACTTCGAAATTGAGACTGTTTTTTTTGAACTTTGGTCTTCCCATTCAAATACGCCTCTAAATCTACCAAAACCATTGATTTAAAAGATTGTTCTGAATCGTAGTGTAAGTCATTTGGATAAGGATTATTTTGTTTTAACGAGATCGCTGCTAACGCGGAAGGGGCTGGAATCATATGGCCGTTTTCTAGATAATCAGCGCCGTTAATGCCTAACCAATCGGTCGCCATTGCCATTGCATCCGGCACGTTTTTACCCTGAGTTGATGAATTTTTGAAATCCGGAAAAGTAATGAAAAATGGCGCGCTTTCGGAACTGTCGTAGTAGAACAATGCTGGATAACTCACTAACATAGCTGATTCCTCCTAGCTAAATATTGACAAAAGAAACCGTCTAGTGCAGACCGGATTCTTTTATAGTTTCTGGCTTGGTTAATTGATTCGACCCAACGTAGAGACGGTAACGGGCTGGTGGTAAGACTGGCCGACTTTACACTTTACGTGCGACCTTTCCATGCATGTGTCATTCAAACAAGCGTTTTGAGCGATTCTAACATTTCTTTTTGCGGTATTAATGTGTGTACGGGACTACTAACCGTCTCTATTATAGGTGTATTGTGCGCATAATTCGATTATTTGATGCGTATCACACGTATGACCAGCTTGTTTATGGCAATCCAGGGTAGCATTCAAATCCGATAGCACTAAAATCAGGCCAAAATCGTAATATCGGCAACTAAGGGGTTCGGCGCATGCTGGATCCCTTTTTACAGTTAAAGCATTTAATAAATGGTTCGCATAACTGATTATAAGCATTAATAATAATGAGCAAGAAGCATCCAAAGTTGCAGCTATGAATAAGAATGCTGATATATCAACGATTAAATAAGTTTGAAAGACTAGTATAAATATCGTTAATGTAACCATACACCCTATTTTTCATAAATAAATATAATATATCTCTTGTAATCAAATGCTGAACGCTGTAACATATCAGATGAACAAAACGGCTTGGTAGCGCAGTTACCGGCCTAAAAACTGATAAGGGAGCCTAGGCTGACGATGAGAAAACATAAAAAAGTATTATTATTAATGATAATGAGCCTAGGCCTCTGTGGGGTGCTGTTGATGGTTGCACCCCAAATCAGTGCTTGGATCAATCCGACGTCTCAACAGGTCGAGGCGGATACGGCAACCGGCCACGATAAGGCGCATGACCAAGTTTATTACAATGACAAGGTCGATAACTACCAATATAATTATTTAGATAACGGCACCAAAGTGATGGCTTACAAGGCACGCTTTAAGAGTCGGGTCATCACGTATCACATCACTAGTGATAACAAGGTCTATCATGCCGTTTGGTTAACCGCGGTAAAACGTTGGAATGCCACCAATACGGTCAAACTTGTTGCGGCTAAGGACGCCTCGAGTGCGCAGATCACGCTAGGTGAGAGTGAAGATGAGACCGGTACGACGGGCTCTGAAATCGGCCGGACTTGGCGGACCTATTACCAAAGCGGGTCGCAGGAGACGACTTGGATGGATAAAGCCAAGTGTGTGATTTACACGAATCGCTTCCCAGCTACCAATAACTCAGTGGAATACAAGCTATCGGTGGCCACACATGAACTCGGTCATGCACTTGGATTGGAACACGAAGATAATAAAAGCTCAGTGATGTATTATCAATCACACCGGGGTGCCCACATCTCAACCCGCGAAATCAGTACACTTAAACAGATGTATAAATAAATGTAATAGTAAATGCTATAAGTAAACGTAATACTGAAAAACAGACGCAAATCACCGCATTTTAGCGAGTGATTTGCGTCTGTTTTTTTATTTGATGGGACTATTGCGTTTCTCTTTCCCGGCTAATTTGATGTGAATCGTGATTAAAACGTGCCAATTCTTAAGTTCAAGAGCAGCCAGCTGAGGCCCGCTGGAAACAGTGCGGTTTTGCGTAAACTTGCAGTAATAGATTCGTCTTATTCCGGCTTCCAGGCATTCTGGGCAATGGCCGTGACGTGGTGGACACAGATTTAAGCCGAAAATCACGTCTTAAATACTGGTCTTCCACTAACCAAGCACAAAACGCTTGCTAAGTGGAATTTCACCACTTGGCCTTGCCCAGAATACCTTCCAGCCGGGATTGTATTCGAAGGGCAGACATTGCGGGTCCAACTTTAAATGGACGGATCATTGATTCTTAACAGACAGTTATCTTGAGATTCAACTGTAAGACTGGTTTCCGATCATCACCAATTTAGCAGACTATTATTGGCCAGACGTCCGCATTGCTGAACGTTATATGGATTTAGTCTAATCATCTGAAATCGCAAAGTGTAGATGCCAAAAGAAAGACAATGCTATCGACTAATTTCAAGAATAGTTACTATATAAAGTTAGTGAATAATCTGGCGAATAATTTTCCTAGTATTTGACTTTCATAAATTGATCGTCCATACAGACTCAATTTGCCTGGAGGTTCAGGGTTTAATATTCAGTGGCCAATTGTACCCAGATGGGTGGCTGTTTATCCGCCATTCGAGCGGCTTCCCGACTGGCCGGCCCGCCGGACAATGCTCAGTAGCCAAATTATTCTTAGCTGGAAGTGGGCTGCTTCCGGCTTAGAATAAGACTCGTATTTGAAATTGCGCAGCGGGTTTCTGCGTGAGTTCAAATCGACGTCGGCTACGTTCCAGCAATTGTCAGACGGCCCCGGAAGTCGGACTAAGGCGCGCATCGGCTGACGAACAACAAACTAACCAATTGGCACGTTTGAATCACGATTCATGACAACTTAACACGTGACTTAAAAGGGGAGTGTTGCGTTGCCTAATAAAAAAGCGTCGCCAGGATAATAATCCGTGGCGACGCATAAATTGTGGTCAATCATTGTTGCGTGGTAATCAACGACGATGATTGGCAGTAGAGCTTTCTAGTTTCAATTAAGCCAAAGCACCCATTGGATCCCAAGGGGCTAAGACAGTTGGTTCTTCAGCTTGAGCTTGTTTCAAGTTGTCAGGCAAGAATTCTTTGTTGACGACGACTTGGTAGCAGTATTCGTCCATCCAAGCGTCACTCATGACGAAGAAGCCCTTGGACCCAACTTTATCGCCCCAGCTGTTTTCAACCTTCCATTTAGTTGGTTGGCCGTCAACCAAGTCGACACCGGTGATAACCATGGCGTGGGTCATCAGACTTTCGCCGTAATCGAGGCGTTCAGCCTTGGACATTGCTAAATCAACGTCGAATAATTCGTCCTTGTTGTAGACGTCCGTTGCCATGACACCTTTTTGCCGGTCAGAGGATTTACCCACATCACAACCGAACCAGACACTTTGTCCAGCTTGTAATTGCTTGATGGCGAGTTGCTTGAAGTCGGCCATGGAGACGTTCAAATGCTTAACTTCACGGCCGCCCAAGACGTTCCCTAACATTTCAATCGTGTAGGTGTGGTTATATGGCTTGTCATCAGTTGGTGCGTTGATGATTGAAACGTAGTCATCTAAGTTCCAACCAACGTATTTTTCGAAGAAACTTTGCGGTGTCAAGTTTTGGTCAATGTGGTACTGTTTCTTGTCATCGCGGTATTCCCAGTCAAAATGTGAAACGGGTTCGCCGAAAGCATAGGCTAACATCCGGTAAACTTCATTTAACATCTTTTCTTTACGTTCCTGAATGGCGTCATCGCTAGTACCAGCAGCGACTAATTCACGCAATTCAACGGCATCTTTACGTAACTTTAAGTTAAGTGTGCTGTTGATTTCAGCGGATTTTGAACTGTTGTAAGTTTCTGGCATGACACTCTTAGGCACGATCCCGTACTTCTGAATAAGGGCAACGAGCATATCCCATTGGCCACCGTCTTGTTGTGGCGTGGTCATCAACCAAGCCACTTTACGGCTGCTAGTTGGTTGGTCGGCGGTTGCCAAGACGTTTTCGTAGAAGTAGTTGGCCTTTTCGAATTTGTCCCAGAAGAAGGTATAGTTTTGGGATAATTCGAAGTGCTTTAAGTTGAATTTTTCAGCTAATGAATGCCGCATGGTGTTTAAAGCGGCAAACATCCAGCAACGACCACTTTGTTTTTGGTTAGCGACTTCACCGGTATCCAAATCGATTGAAAATACGGGGGTCGTTTGGCTCATCGCCTGAATATCTTGACTGCTTGCTAAGATGCCGTTCTTCGTCACGCTACGTTCGATGACTTTGGCTTCTGGACGTTGGTCCAAATCGGCTTGAAAGTTAGCAATTTGATCCATACTGATTGCTTTACTCAAAAGATCACTCTCCTTTAATCTAATTCTCATTGTATCGGTTTATGCCGGGTGGGGCAAGCTTTCCGTTGGGATTAACTAGGCCCGGGTCTCAATGACTTCTGGACCGTTGGCGTGACCGACGATAACGGTGTTGACCATGTCCAAGAACAGCCCGTGTTCAACGACGCCAACCATGTGAATCAAATCTTCGGCTAAGGCGTGTGGGTCGGTGATTGGATCGATGTGCAGATCGATAATAATATTGTTAGAATCGGTCCGCACGAGTTCATCGTTGACTTTCCGGAAAACGGGATTGTAGCCGCGAGCCGCCATTTTTTCGAAGACGTGTTGACTCCCATAAGGAATGACTTCAACGGGGAGTCCAAAGGCGCCTAATTGGTGCACCATTTTGCTTTCATCAACGATCCACATGACTTTATCAGAATTGATGGCCACGATCTTTTCGAAGAGCAGGGCAGCCCCGCCGCCTTTGACACCTTGAAAATCGTCGGAGATTTCGTCGGCGCCATCAATGGTTAAATCCAGGTGGTCGACTTCATCAACGGACTTCATTGGAATTCCGAGTGCTTTGGCTTGAGCAGCCGTACGGTCAGAAGTGGAGACGCCGACGATATTCAAATGTTCGTTTTTGACCCGTTCACCGAGTGCATCGACCATGAATTTGACCGTTGAACCGGTTCCAAGTCCGACTTGCATGCCGTCTTTAATGTATTCAACGGCCTTTTGACCAACGAGTTGTTTTAACTGATCCTGATTCATAATTTGAGATTACTCCTTTGATTGAGAACTAGTGACTAAAACGTCGGCAGCTTCAGGGTGCCGATCAAAGTAAGCCTTGGCGTAAGTGCAGAGCGGCTGAATGTGTTTGCCTTCTGCTCGTGCGGCCTCGATGACTGCGCGGGTCAATTGCCCGGCGATGCCTTGGTGACCGTAATCGTCACGAACAAAAGTGTGTTCAATGACCCAAGTCTGGTCATCATTGATGGCCGGGAAGGTAATTTCACCAGCTAACTTGCCAGTTTCATCATTAAAATAAAAACGGTGTGCTTCACGCGTGAATTCCATTGATTTCACCACCTTGTAAAGGGTTTTATGCCTACCGTAATTAAACCGGTAAATGCCCGTTTTGTCAACGAAACTTCCGTGGATAATCGTGGAAGTTTAAAACGTGGATCTTACAGTCAGATTTTCCCTATCGCGAATTGGATAGTGAGATCGCATTTCGACTCGGAAACGTTGCCAATAAGTGAGTGATAGTGTACCAACCCAAGTGGTGAGCTTTGAGCACGAGTAAGATGTGTTGCAGTAGGGTCAGCATCTGATGGTCCAACCCAGGTAGTGCGTTTTGGACCCAAACAAGACGGATAATTGGCGACGACTAATTAGAGTAAACGCATCCATAACGAACCATTTAAATGCCGCTTTTCAGTCGGATGGATTTTCGACCATCAAACCACGAGCTGGCGGCTTAAGTATGGTAAAATGTGAACACTAATGGTTGCCGGTTGAAAGCGGGTAAAGCTGGGAAAAAGCGGCTGATGCGTATCGGCCTGAACCGAATGTTGATCTGATTGCTGGCTAGACGGTGAGCAACGAATCTCAGGGTTGCTCAGCTGGTAGCCACCTAACTAATGAAATTAAACGATGAAAGTGGGAATTGAAATGGCACGGGGTTTTAAAATTGTGAGTCAGTATGCACAAGCAGGATTACATTTACCGTATCGCGCGACGAAGCAGGCAGCGGGGTATGATTTTGAGGCAGCGGAAGACTTCACGTTACCGTCGATTTGGAAGTTGAATTTTATCAAGGTGTTGTGGCAATTGCATCGAAGTGAAACGGCTTCGACGACGGACTTAGACGCCGCTGCTAAAGTGCTGAAACCCTGGTTGGTTCCAACTGGTATCAAAGCGTTTATGAATGACGGCGAATACTTACTATTAGCTAACCGTTCAAGTAATCCGCTCAAACGCAATCTGATTTTACCAAACGGTATCGGCGTCATTGATGCGGATTACTATGACAATCCGAAAAATGAAGGCGCGATTTTCGTCCAATTGATCAACATGGGGATTCGTGATGTGCACATCAAAAAGGGTGAACGCATTGCTCAAGGAATTTTCACCCCTTATTTGACGGTGACGGATGAAGAAAATGTGACAACCACGCGTTCTGGTGGCTTTGGCTCAACAAATAAGTAGCGAATTAATAAAAAATCAATTAAGCTAGTGTGATTTAACGGCTTTAATGATTAATAATGGTAAAATAAACTTATGGTCGATTGACAGAAAAGACGGGTTTGACCCGTATTTAACGAGAAAATGGAGGCGCGCTTGAGTGGCAAAAGCTAAAACTCAGTTTGTTTGTTCAAACTGCGGTTATTCGACACCGCGATATTTAGGCCGGTGTCCGAACTGTGGTGAATGGAATACGTTGACGGAAGAACATTTTGATACGAAGCCAGACCGCAAGTCCCGGGTGAGCTTTGCCGGTAAGTCGACGAAACCACAACGGTTAAAAGGAGTTTCACTGACGAAGACGCCGCGCGTCAAAACCAAGTTGAAAGAGTTCAACCGCGTTCTAGGTGGTGGGGTCGTTCCTGGTTCCTTAGTGTTAATTGGTGGGGATCCCGGCATTGGGAAGTCGACGCTACTATTGCAAGTTTCTGGCCAGTTGGCTGAAACGGGGGGCTCTGTGCTATACGTCACGGGGGAAGAAAGTGCTGCGCAAGTTAAGATGCGGGCTGACCGTTTGGCCGTTAGTAGCGAAGATTTCTTCTTATATCCTGAAACGGACATGTCAAATATTCGCTCAACGATTGAAGAGACTCATCCGGACTTTGTCGTAATCGACTCGGTTCAAACGATGCAGGAGCCGGATATGGATTCAGCGATTGGCTCCGTTTCCCAGATTCGAGAAATTACGGCAGAATTATTACAAATTTCCAAGACCAACGGCATTACGATTTTTATCGTCGGTCACGTGACTAAGGGCGGTGCAATCGCCGGTCCAAAGATTTTGGAACACATGGTGGATACGGTGCTGTACTTTGAAGGTGACCTGCACCACACTTATCGGATTTTACGTGCGGTTAAGAACCGGTTTGGCTCCACAAATGAACTCGGTATTTTTGAAATGCGGACGGGGGGGCTTTACGAAGTTGCCAATCCATCCGAAATCTTCTTGGAAGAACGGCTCAAAGATGCGACTGGTTCAGCCATCGTCGTTTCAATGGAAGGCACCCGGCCAATCTTGGTGGAAGTTCAGGCGCTGGTCACGCCAACGGTATTTGGTAACGCCAAGCGGACAGCGAGTGGTTTGGACCACAACCGGGTCTCGCTCATCATGGCGGTATTGGAAAAGCGCGCGAGCCTGATGCTTCAAAATCAAGATGCCTATTTGAAGGCCGCTGGTGGGGTCAAACTAGATGAACCAGCGATTGACTTGGCGATTGCCGTCAGTGTGGCTTCCAGTTATCGCGACCAACAAACGCGTCCGAGTGACTGTTTTGTCGGTGAAGTTGGTTTGACTGGTGAAATTCGGCGGGTCAATCGGATCGAATCTCGGGTCGGTGAGGCCGCTAAGTTAGGCTTCAAACGTATTTTTATTCCGAAGAATAATCTGCAAGGCTGGGATATTCCGACGGGCATCGAAGTGATTGGGGTGGCGACCTTAAAGGAAGCGCTCCAGTTGGCATTACAACAACCAAATTACTAAAACAAAGGGGCTGACGCCATGAAGAAGTTAACGGTGCGACTAGTATTCATTGTCGTGGGGGGCACGTTAGGACTAACGTACTTACCTTATTTATGGACGATGCTGTTGTCGCAGCCAAATGTTTTGCTGAATAACGTTTTCACCAATTTCTTGTTGGGAGCGCTGATTTTATGGATTTTGTCGCTGTTTTTAGCGAATGCCGCGGTGCGGTTAGTGGATCGAGTAGAAAAGAACTTGTCCAAACAAAATCCGATGACATTACTGTTTGGCAGTATTGGATTCATTATTGGGTTATTGATCGCGGTTCTGATATCGCAATTATTCAGTCGTAGTCCATTATTCTTATTGAACACGGTCGTCCCAATAATTTTGATGCTATTTTTTGGTTACATCGGTGCTCGCGTCGGTACGACCCGAATCGATGAATGGCGTAAAGTCTTTAATTTCCGGCGACGTGAAAAAGAAGCCAGCCCGGAAATCACGGATGCTCAGCCTGACCAAAATTATCACCATTACAAGATTTTGGATACAAACATCTTAATTGATGGTCGGATCTATGACATTGTCAAAACGGGTTTCCTCGAAGGAACGTTGTTGGTGCCCAACTTTGTCCTCTATGAATTGCAGTACATCGCTGACTCGGCGGATAGTATCAAACGTGTTCGTGGCCGCCGTGGATTAGATATTCTGAACAAGCTACAAAATGAGAATATCATCCCAGTTGAAATGTACGAGGGTGATTTTGAAGACATCCCAGAAGTCGATAGCAAGTTGATCCAGTTGGCGAAAAAGGTCAATGGCGTGATCGTCACCAACGACTACAATTTGAACAAAGTGATCGAATTCCAAAACGTCCAGGTCTTAAACATCAACCAATTGGCCAAATCACTGAAGCCACGGGTCATTCCGGGTGAAGAGATGAATGTCATGGTGGTTAAGAATGGTAGTGAGCGCCAACAAGGGGTCGGCTACTTAGACGATGGAACGATGGTCGTCGTCGAAGATGGGAAGTTCTACATCAACGAAAAGGTCGACGTGGTCGTCACCAGTGCCCTCCAAACGGATGTGGGCCGCATGATTTTCGCCCGGTTAGCCCATTCTAACCGCGGTATTCCGGACCATGCCGATAGTAATAGTAACAAACACAATAACAATAATAGTAATAATAATCGCAACAGTAACCACAGCAATGGTAACAACAATAACCGCAACAACCGGCGCTAACCTTACTGATAACAGTAGTCTCTCTTTTGGGGGCTGCTGTTTTTGTATTCTGTTTTTCAAAAGACTGTTTTCTGTGCTGGAAGGCAGTGATAGTTATCATTATGCTGTAGTGATTGTGTTCTGGTCATCTGCCGGTGCGCGCCTTAGTCCGACTTCCGGGGCCGGCTGACAACGCTGGAACAGGGCGGACATCGATTTGAACTCACGCAGAAAAGCGCTGCGCAATTTCAAATACGAGTCTTCTTCTAGCCCGGGAAGACCACCCGGACAAGAAGAATTTCGCCCTTGAGCATTGTCAGCCAGCCCCTACAGTCGGGAAGCCGTTCGAATGGCGGATGAACGGCCACCTATCTTGGTACAATTGATCACTGAATATTAGGAGACAGGTCCTTCGAGTAAACTTTCAATCGATATTGATAATGCTTTATGGCATTTTAGTACTGGGAAGATTACTGAATATAATTCACTAATTTCAATGGACACTAGTCTTGAATTTAGTCGATAAAATTACCTTTGTCTAGAATTTGAGGTTTGGCTGTCTAAGGCGATCAGAGAAAGCTCAGAAAAGTTCTGTGAAACGCCAATTTGAAAAGTTCAATATGGGTAAGGGAGTTTTGCTATCATCAGAAACTAGTCTGACAGTCGACTATCAAAATGACCGTATGCAAAGAACCAGCGATTAATCCGACAAAAGTTGGGCCCGCAAATATCCGCCTTTCGAATACCATCTCGGCTGGAAGCCGGCGTAGGACGCAACTATCACAGCAAGTTTACGCTAATTCGTACTTTTTCCAGCGTACCTCAGCTGGCAGCTTTTGACTTTGAAGTTTGCTTTTAGATTCCATCCGAATCAACCACAACTAATCCAACCGTAGCAGCGGCCCAACCCAAATGATTTTGAGGTTTTTACAACGGGTTCGGTCTGAAACCTTAATTTTTAGTGGTAAACATGGTAAACTGGAAAAGCAAGTGAAAGTCGCAGTATTCTGGTGTTAACTGGAGCGCGGCGTAACATTTAAGATGAAAAAATATGAAAGAGGCGTTAATCACATTGGCAAAGAGTAAGATTCGTGTGCGTTACGCACCAAGTCCAACTGGCCATTTACACATTGGTAATGCTCGGACTGCATTGTTTAACTATTTATTTGCCCGGCATAATAAGGGTAAGTTTATTCTTCGGATTGAAGACACCGACTTAAAACGGAACGTTAAAGACGGTGAAAAGAGTCAGATGGATAACTTGACCTGGTTAGGAATTGATTGGGATGAAGGTCCAGATAAGGGCGGCGACTTTGGCCCTTATCGTCAATCTGAACGTAAGTCAATCTATGATCCGTTGATTCAACAATTAATTGATGAAGGTAAAGCGTACGAATCTTACATGACGGAAGAAGAATTGCAGGCCCAACGTGAAGCCCAAAAGGCTCGCAAGGAAAT
This sequence comes from Lactiplantibacillus sp. 30.2.29, assembly GCF_018991255.1. NCBI lineage: Bacteria > Bacillati > Bacillota > Bacilli > Lactobacillales > Lactobacillaceae > Lactiplantibacillus > Lactiplantibacillus sp. 30.2.29. The sequence goes on from NZ_JAGYGU010000012.1 coordinate 104,694, forward strand.
GCCACACTACGTCTATGAATTTGCTGGTATGACGGAAGAAGAAAAGCAGGCCAAGATTGCGGCTGCTAAGGAAGCTGGTATCCAACCAGTGGTCCGTTTCCACGTCCCAGAAAACCAAACGTACGCTTGGGATGACATGGTCAAAGGCAACGTTTCGTTTGAATCCAAGACGGTCGGTGGCGACTTTGTCATTAAGAAGCGCGATGGTATGCCAACGTATAACTTCGCCGTGGTTGTGGATGACCACATGATGGAAATCAGTCACGTCTTTCGTGGTGATGACCATGTGGCTAACACGCCTAAGCAATTAATGATTTATGAAGCTTTCGGTTGGCAACCACCGAAGTTCGGTCATATGAGTTTGATCATCAATACTGAAACGGGTAAGAAATTGAGTAAGCGTGATGAAACGGTGCTTCAATTCATCGAACAATATCGTGAATTGGGCTACTTGCCAGAAGCCATGCTTAACTTCATTATCCTCTTAGGGTGGTCACCAGTTGGCGAAAGTGAATTGTTCACGAAGCGCGAATTCATTAAGATGTATGATGAAAAACGTTTAAGCAAGTCACCAGCTGCTTTTGATGCCAAGAAGCTCGAATGGGTCAACAACCAATACATCAAGAAGGCGGATGACAATGAAGTCTTTGCGATGTCAATTCGTCAGTTGATCAAGGCTGGTCGGTTGCCACAACGCCCAGATATGAGTCAAATCGAATGGACGCGGACGTTAGTGTCCCTCTTCAAGAACCAAATGAGTTATACCGGACAAATCGTTGACTTAGCCGACCTGTTCTTCAATGGTCCCGCTGATATCAATGATGAAGCCAAGGCAGAACTTGATAATGACACGGCATTGCCAGTCTTGAAGGAATTCCGTCAACGCATTGAAAACATCGACGTTTTCGAAGCGACGGCCATTCAAAAGACGATCAAGAGTATTCAAAAGGATACGAAGATCAAGGGTCGTGCCCTATACATGCCAATTCGGATCGCCGTTTCGCATGAAATGCACGGGCCAGAATTACCTGAAACAATCGAATTACTTGGTCGCGAAACGACTAAGAAGCACCTTGATGCCATGATTGCGGAATTAGCGAAGTAGGTTCTACAATCGCAATCGGTATGTGAGTCGTCAGGCGGTGTACCGAGGTGTTTCAATTAAAAATTAGTGCGATTGTCACGATAATAACCGGATGGTCGGAAGCTCATCATGAGTGCAACGATAGTCGGTAAGACTCGCGTGGCAGCACGTGAAAGTGTCTTTTGTATGGCGGGATTGGATTCCGCAGTATGAGGGGCGCTTTTTCATTTGTCATCCAAACATGGTAAACTATCATCAAAAGTAACACGTATTGTGGGAGTTAATTTGTCATGCATCATGATTAAAACGTGCCAGTTATTAAGTTCAAGTGCTGCCAGCTGAGACCCGCTGGAAACAGTGCCAGTTACCGTAAACATGCAGTGATAGGTGCGTCCTAGGCCGGCTTCCAGGCATTCTGGTCAATGGCCGGAACGTGGTGGACACAGATTTAAGCCGAAGTCCACGTCTTAAATACTGGTCTTTCACTAACCAAGCCAAAAACGCTTGCTAAGTGAAATTTCACCACTGGGCCTTGCCCAGAATACCTTCCAGCCGGGATGGTATTCGAATGGCAGACATGTTCGGTCCCAACTTTTGATGAACTGTTCGTAGGTTCTTAGTAAACAGTCATTTTGATAGTCAACTGTAAGACAGTTTTTTGTAGTCTTCTCTAGCTTGCCTGAAATGATAAAGTCTGAACTTCTAACAGATGGCAATTCTATCGACTAATCGTTCTAATCGCAAGACTAGTTGTTACTGGAATTTCAGATCATCTCATCAACATTTAAATATAACAAACAATCATTGACACTGATTAAAAGTTCGCATAAAGATCCAGTCTTTTAACATTCAGTGGTCAATTGTGCCAGGATAGGTGGCCGTTCATCTGCCATTCGAGCGGCTTCCCGACTGGAGGGGCTGGCGGACAATGCTCAGTAGCCAAATTATTCTTAGCTGGAAGTGCTTTTCTTCCGGCTTAGAATAAGACTCGTATTTGAAATTGCGCAGTGGTCTTCTGCGTGAGTTCAAATCGACGTCGGCTACGTTCCAGCGTTGTCAGCCGGCCCCGGAAGTCGGACTAGGAAGCGCATTGGCTGACAAACAGGACGCCAACTTAGCACGTTTTAATCATCTTTAATGCCAAATCATAACTAACACAACGCGTAAAGTAACACGTCTCAATTGAAAGGAGTTGTCGCCAATATGCTAAGCGTTTTTAATACGTTAACGCGCCAAAAAGAACCGTTTAAACCAATTACCCCCGGAGTTGTGAAGATGTATGTCTGTGGGCCGACTGTTTATAACTATATTCATATCGGGAATGCCCGCTCCGCAATCGCCTTTGATACGATTCGGCGGTATTTTGAATACCGGGGCTACCACGTCGACTATGTCTCTAACTTTACGGATGTTGATGATAAACTCATCAAGCGAGCCGCTGAGGACCATACCACGGTTCCCGCTGTGGCGGACCGGTTCATTCAAGCTTTTATGGAAGATACTGCGGCGGTCAATATTGAACCGGCGACGGCTCATCCCCGCGCATCTGAAAATATTCCAGAAATTATTGCGTTTGTCCAAGTCCTGATTGATAAGGGCTACGCATACGAATCAGCTGGTGATGTCTACTACCGGGCCCGTAAGTTCAAGAATTATGGGCAACTCTCAGATCAACGAATCGATGACTTGGAAGTTGGTGCGAGTCAACATACAGCGGATGAAGAGACTGATCGTAAAGAAGATCCAATCGACTTCGCCCTTTGGAAAGCGGCTAAACCCGGTGAGATCTCGTGGGATTCCCCATGGGGTGCTGGACGACCGGGCTGGCATATCGAATGCTCCGTGATGTCGACCAAGTATCTCGGCGATACGTTTGATATTCACGGTGGTGGGCAAGACTTAGAGTTCCCACATCACGAGAATGAAATCGCTCAAAGTGAAGCCAAGACTGGGCAGAAGTTTGCCAACTACTGGCTGCATAACGGCTTTGTGACGGTTGGTGACGACAATGAAAAAATGAGCAAGTCACTGGGCAACTTTGTGACGGTCCACGATATCATCAAGACGGTCGATCCCCAAGTGCTGCGCTTCTTCATGGCAACGACGCAGTATCGGCGGCCAATTCAATATACGCAGGGCAACCTGGACGAAGCTGCCAATAATTTGGATAAGTTGCGGAATGCTTATCGTAATTTAACGTTCCGTCTCAAGGACGCGACGACTGGGGCTGACGAAACGGTCAGTGCACAGCTGAAGACGTTGACTGATAATTTCGTGACCGCAATGGATGATGATTTTAATGTCCAAAACGGGGTCGCAGCAGTTTATGAATTAGCCAAATTGGCCAACGTGTATGCCGCTAAAACGACCGTCCAAAGTGACACCTTGACGGCATTAAGCGAGACCCTTGAGGCGTTAGCCGGCGTGTTTGGCGTGACCTTAGCAGCTCCCGCCAATGCCAGTTTGGCAGACGACGCGATTCAAGCGCTGATCGATGAACGCGAAGCAGCTCGGCAAGCCAAGGATTTTGCCAAGGCCGACCAGATTCGTGACGACTTGAAAGCGCAAGGGATCATTTTAGAAGATACGCCTCAGGGTGTGCGGTTTAGAAAGGAATAATATGCAAGTTGATTATCAGCAATTAAATGGGATCGCGCTCGCGTACCTCGGTGACGCGGTGTATGAACCATTTATTCGCCAACACTTGATTGAAAGTGGTTATACGAAGGCGACTAAGTTACACCATCATGCGACACATTACGTTTCAGCCAAGGCTCAAGCGGCGTTGATCGAACGGATGCAGGCCGAAGAAGTTCTGACACCGACCGAAGTCGACGTGTTCAAACGGGGCCGGAATGCCAAGAGTCATACGTCTGCCAAACACACGGACGTCCTGACTTATCGTATTTCGACGGGGTTTGAAGCGGTATTTGGGTATTTACAACTGACCCAACAGACGGACCGAATCGCAGAACTCGCGCAGTGGTGCATTAAACAAGTGGATGAAGGGAGGGTTTCCAGTGTCAAATAATGAACAGGACCAAACAGCAGCTGACTTTGTGATTGGTCGCCACCCAGCAATGGCTGCCATTAAGAGTGACCAACAAATCAACAAAGTCTTTATTCAAAGTGGGTTACAGGCGGATGTGCTGAATGATATTGCTAAAATTGCCAAAAAACGGAATTTGATCGTGCAATATGTGCCCAAACAAAAGTTAGACCGGTTGACCGATAATGCGAACCATCAGGGGGTCGCAGTCGGAGTCGCCGCGTTTGAATATGCGACGATCGATGACTTGTTTGCCGTGGCGAAGGCCAAGGATGAAGCCCCATTTTTCTTGATTTTGGATAACATCGAGGATCCCCACAACCTCGGTTCAATCATGCGAACAGCGGATGCCGCCGGGGTACATGGGATCATCATTCCAAAACGCCGGGCAGTCGGCTTGACCAGTACGGTGGCCAAAACGTCGACGGGTGCAATCGAACACGTCAAGGTGGCGCGGGTCACGAACTTGGTTCAGACGGTCAAGCAACTGCAAGAAGCCGGCCTCTGGATTTTTGGAACGGATATGAACGGAACGGATTACCGCCAGTGGGATGCATCTGGTGCAGTCGGCCTCATTATTGGGAACGAAGGCAAGGGGATTTCCCAATTGTTGAAGAAAAACGTCGATGAGATGCTGACGATTCCAATGATTGGTCATGTTCAGAGTTTGAATGCCAGCGTGGCAGCTAGCCTCTTGATTTATCAAGGTTATACGTCACGGCATCCACTGGGAAAATGATATGAAACAACAACTATTGATTGTTGATGCTTATAATATGATTGGTAATTGGCCCGAGCTCAATCATTTGAAGCAAACGGACCGCTTACCACAAGCCCGCGATGAGTTAATCAGCATGTTAACTGAATATAAGAAAATCACGGGTCTCAATATCAGCCTAGTATTTGATGCGATGTACGTCCCAGGTAACTCTAAGAGCTATCGCCAGGCGGATTTGGAAATCATCTGGACGAGTAAGGACCAGACGGCGGACAGTTATATTGAAAAGTATGCGGCTGAAAAACAGTCGCGGGTGCTGCAAGTCACGGTCGCCACGAGTGACCAAGCCGAACAGTGGGTGATTTTTTCTGAAGGTGCCCTACGTGTGCCGGCCTTAGAATTACGCAAACGGGTCCATACAGCACTGAAGGAAGTCCGTCATACAGCTGTTCGGACGCAAGACTTAGGGTCGGTGCGCAAATCACCTTGGAACGAAGCCCAGTTGACAGCGCTCGATCAGTTTCGTCAGCAGTTGGAACGCAATCACGTCAAACATCACCATAAGTAGGCGCTGAACAGGTCACTAGTTTGGGATTAGTGGATGCCTGGTGTTAGGTGATGAGGAAGATGTGCGCACGGACAATTGTCGGATGCTTAGTGTCGCTGCGCATGACGCAAAGTAACAAAGTGAGACGTTTTAAAATGGTTACGTCACGCGGATAATCTCGACACTGAGCTGCGATGGCAATCAGGACTGCAATATCGTGATATCCACCGCTCTTGTGTTAACGTCCCGGTTATTTTGATAAGGCGACATTGCCAATTTAATACCCGTCAAATCAGCTCAAAATAAGAACCTTCGTTCGCTTGTGGTGCCGCGGATAACCCCGTATATTGAGTGTTACAGATGCTCAGGGGTGCGGTTTCTGAAACTAAGTGGAAGTAGGAACGTCATATGGATGAGCAACAATTAATTGCGTTAGCAGCAACTGGAGATAGTCTCAGTATCCAAATTTTGGCTGTACAATATCAACCGGTGGTTTGGCGGTTGCGACAGCACTACTACGTTCCAAATTTTGAGACGGATGATTGGTGCCAAGAAGGACGGATTGCCGTTCATCGGGCCGCTCAGAGGTATCAGCGAGCTCAGGATTGTCCCTTTGGCGCGTATTTCCGGGCATTGTTGACTCATCAGATTATTGATTGTATTCGGCGGGCGCAAGCTCAGAAACGTCGTCCGGACGGTGAGCGAGTCCCGCTGGATGTCAATGACGAACAAGCCGTTGGTGAGTTACAAGCACCGACAATGTCGACACTGGATATCGTGCATGTCCGCGAGCAGATTCGGGGGTTTGGCCTAATCTGTTCGACATTTGAAGGCGCCGTTTTCGCCGATTTGTTGGCAGGATGTTCGCCTGAAAGCATCGCGGCACACTACCATGTTGAAGTACCACAGGTGATCAACGCAATTGACCGCTGTCGCAAAAAGTTGCGGGCGCTCTTACGCTCAGCATCCTGAAATTGACATTCGAAAAGTTCCATGCTAATGTTATACCTGATTTATCATGGAGGTTTTGTCGATGGCACAGAAAAAAGTTGCATTAGCATGTACCGTTTGTGGTTCTCGGAACTACACGATCGATGCTAACCCAAATCGAACTGACCGCTTAGAAGTTAAAAAATTTTGTAAATGTTGTGGCAAACATACACTTCATCGTGAAACGCGGTAGGGGGATTAGAAATGCGCTTATTTAAATTTTTTGGTCAAGTTGGACGTGAAATGAAGAAAGTCACCTGGCCAACTTGGCGCGAGAATCGTCGCGACTCATGGACAGTGGTTTCAACATCCTTGTTCTTCGTGGCATTCTTCGCACTGTTTGATTGGATTATTCAATTATTATTACAGATGTTAACAAGCTGGCATTAATGGCTTTTTGAATCATAATTTGTTATAATAATGGCAATGAAAGAAAACTTCGTGTAAACGAGGTTTTTTTATTTTGCCTCAAGACATTTTTAAAGGAGAATCGTAATGGTCGAGTCTGTTGAAAAAAGATGGTATGTCCTACATACCTACGCTGGTTATGAAAATAAGGTTAGTTCTAACTTGGAATCCCGGATTCAATCCATGGGAATGGAAGACAACATCTTTCGGGTCGTTGTCCCTGAAGAAGAAGCCCATGAAGTGAAGAATGGGAAAGACAAAGTTGAAATGAAGAAAATCTTCCCAGGCTACGTGTTGGTTGAAATGGTTATGACGGACCAAGCTTGGTACATTGTTCGTAACACGCCTGGTGTCACTGGGTTCTTAGGCTCTCATGGGCAAGGTAGTAAGCCAACTCCATTGTTGCCAGAAGAAGCTGAACAGATCCTTCATCAATTAGGAATGAGCGCACGTCATACGGAATTGAACGTCGAAGTTGGCGAACAAGTTACCATTATCGACGGTGCCTTCTCAGGTCTTTCAGGTGAAATCACTGAAATTGATAATGAAAAGATGAAGCTCAAGGTCAACATCAACATGTTTGGTCGTGAGACGAGTACGGAATTAGACTTTGATCAGGTTGATCAGATTCAATAATTAATCTTAAGGATAAGTAAGCTGGTGGACCATCTTGGCAGAAGTGATTTTAGTCATCATCGGCGTCATTGTGCTCGGCGTCATCAGTCGAATTTCGTTTAAATTTTGGCAATACGGTCGTCCTCAGCATTTGAAAGCAGCCAAGCCCGCGCAGACGGCGGATGATAGTGCGGTGACCCTGTTTATCCCCGGATATGCGGGTAATCGCTTTTCATTCGGTGGCATGCTTCAACGCTTCACGGCCGGTGAGATTGCCAACAAATCGTTGGTGGTCATGATTGATCGTCATAATCACCCGCACGTGACTGGCGAATTAGATGACTATCGACCAATGGTGCAGCTAATCTTTGCGACCCCGCGCGTGGCAGTCCGGCAACAAGCCGCGGGCGTCTTGGCGGTCGTACAATATTTAATTGCTCATGAGCATGTCCAGACCATTAATTTGGTCGCACATTCCATGGGTGGCGTGGTGCTCTTTCAATATCTGACGACGGCAGCTAAGCTCGTGAATTTGCCGGAGGTCCGCAAAGTCGTTACAATTGGGGCGCCATTCAATGATAGTGAAGTTGGTCAAAATACGTATCCGATCGAGAACCACCCCTTAACTGCGACTGGCCCGACCCAGACGACGCCAGTTTATAATTACTTCTTGCGGACGCTGCAACGGTTGCCCAATACGATCTCGTATTTGAATATCGCGGGTAACATCGGTGATGCTGCGCAAAGTGATGGGGCAGTGGCACTCAACAGTGCGTTATCGCTACGATTTTTATTGCGGCCGACACGTGATCAGTATCAAGAATTTGTCGTTCATGGTAAGAATGCGCGCCATTCACGGTTGCATGAGAATTATGAAGTGGACCGACAAATTGTTCAGTTTTTATATCCGGATACCACAAAAAAGGTTGATGGTGAAAAATAGATATGCTACAATGATGTTTGTGCGTCACGTATGCACGTTTACGTGGGAGGAGCAAAAACTCAGCTCCATTTACCACATCACGGACTAAGGAGGAATGTCTCGTGGCTAAAAAAGTAGCTAACGTTGTTAAATTACAAATTCCTGCGGGCAAAGCAACACCTGCTCCGCCAGTTGGACCAGCTTTAGGTCAAGCAGGTATCAATATCATGGGCTTCACAAAGGATTTCAATGCTCGTACCGCTGATCAAGCAGGTATGATTATTCCCGTTGTGATCACAGTGTACGAAGATCGTTCATTCGACTTCATCACTAAGACCCCACCTGCTGCCGTTCTATTAAAGAAAGCTGCCGGTGTTGAACATGGTTCCGGTGAACCTAACACGAAGAAGGTTGCAACTGTAACCAAGGATCAAGTTAAGCAAATCGCCGAAACTAAAATGCAAGATCTAAACGCAGCTGATGTTGAAGCAGCAATGCGCATGATCGAAGGTACTGCTCGGAGTATGGGATTCACCGTCGAAGGCTAATTCAGTACTGTTGAGTATGTCGGACACTTCATCAAAATGAATGTGTCAAGTGGGAGGAAATCTCCGTTTGAACCACATTTGCAAGGAGGAAAACACTTAGATGGCAAAGAAAAGTAAACAATACCAAGAAGCCGCTAAGCTAGTTGATCGTGACAAAGCTTACGATGTAACTGAAGCGGTAGACTTGGTTAAAAAAATGGATTTCGCAAAGTTTGATGCAACTGTTGAAGTTGCATTCAAATTAAACGTTGATACAAAGCAAGCCGACCAACAACTTCGTGGCGCGGTTGTCCTTCCTAACGGTACCGGTAAAGATCAAACCGTTGTCGTTTTTGCTAAGGGTGACAAGGCTAAAGAAGCTGAAGAAGCCGGTGCTGACTTTGTTGGCGAAGCTGACCTTGTTGAAAAAATTCAAGACGGTTGGTTAGACTTCGACGTCGCAATCGCTACCCCTGACATGATGGCCCAAGTTGGTCGTTTAGGTCGGGTTCTTGGACCTAAAGGCTTAATGCCTAACCCTAAGACTGGTACGGTTACAATGGACGTTGCTAAGGCCGTTAACGATTCAAAAGCTGGTAAGGTGACTTACCGGACTGACCGTGACGGTAACGTTCACGTTCCTGTTGGCAAGGTATCATTCGATACTGACAAGCTTGTTGGCAACTTCAAGACGATTGAAGACACCATCGTTAAAGCTCGTCCAGCCTCAGTACGTGGGACTTACATCCAAAACTTAGTTGTGACATCAACCTTTACCCCAGCGGTACGTGTTGACTTAGCATCATTTTAAGGATTAATTTCTGAAAACAATTGACCCCGTGGGTGATCTGTGATAGATTACTAGAGGTTAAGTAATATCTCTACCTAAGACTCAGGCGGCTTAACGGCCTTAATCTACCTGCCGAGGACATTGTTTTTTCTCTATGTCTTGGTGGACATAGGGATTTTTTTATAAATCCCTGAACCAAAATTCTGGGAGGTGAATCTGTTGAGTAAAGAAACAATTGCTGTTAAAGCACAAGAAGTCGAAGAAGTTGCAGAACAATTAAAGAACTCAGTATCAGCCATCGTTGTTGATTACCGTGGTTTAACGGTTGCAGAAGTAACTGATTTACGTAAGCAATTACGTGATGCCGGTGTTCAAATGCGCGTTATCAAGAACAAGATCATGGTGCGTGCCGCTGATAAGGCCGGATTTGAAGACTTAAAACCTGTTTTTGCTGGTCCTACTGCCGTTGCCTTCTCTGAAGAAGACCCAGTTGCTCCTGCAAAGATCTTGGCTAACTTCGCGAAGACTGCGGACGCTCTTCAATTAAAGGGTGGCGTTATCGAAGGTAAAGTTGCAGATCTTGAAACTGTTCAAGAATATGCTACGATGCCATCACGTGAAGAATTATTGGCTACGATTGCCAACTTGTTACAAGCACCTGTTCGTAACGTTGCATACGCTGTTAAGGCGGTTGCTGAAAAAGGCGACGAAGACGCAGCTTAATCAGCTGTTAGTGTGTTAAAAAATAAAAAATAAGTTCATATAAAATGGAGGAACAAAAAATGGCTTTTGATAAAGATGCTATTATCGACTCATTAAAAGAAGCTTCAATCTCAGATTTAAACGACTTAGTTAAGGCTATCGAAGAAGAATTCGATGTCTCAGCTTCAGCTCCTGTTGCTGTTGCCGGTGCTGCTGGTGGCGACGCTGCCGCTGCTAAGGATTCATACGATGTTGAATTAACTGAATCCGGTGACCAAAAGGTTAAGGCTATCAAGGCCGTTCGTGATATCACTGGTCTTGGCTTGAAAGACGCTAAGGGTCTTGTTGACAACGTACCTTCAATCATCAAGGAAGGCGTTTCAGAAGACGAAGCCAACGATATGAAAGCTAAGCTTGAAGAAGTTGGTGGTGTCGTTACCCTTAAGTAATTCTTACTTAACGGAACGTCATCGAACCGGATACACTGCTGTTATGGTGGTGTGTCCGGTTTTTTTGTACCATCATTTATGAGAGAATCGGGCACATTTCGGAGTGATTCGGGTACAAATCGGGTACATTATTTTTGTACCTGAATTTTCACAAGCTTTGATTTGTTTGTGTTTAACGAGGATGAAAAAAGAGTATGCCACACTTCTCAAGAAAACGGGAAGCGTAACATACTCTTTTTATTTGAGCTCAAGAATATGACTCTTATCTGACCAGGAAAGTAAGCTTATATGGGCGTCACGAGCAATTTGTTCGGCACGCTTTGTCACTGAACCTTCTGAATTATTGTAAATAATGGCATAGCTAATATCGCTAGCGATTTTATGGCTCCTGGTTGCAATATCTCTATATTGATAGGCATTGACAACCACTTGATTGAAACTAATTCGATTTTGAAAATTGATTAATCTCATTGGCTTCTTTTCCTTGGGTGGAATTGTATAATCGATAATGTAATCGACGCCACTTTTACCAGAAATTTGATATTGAGGCAAGCCGCCAAAGTCTTGATCTTGCATGAAGGTAAAAACTTCGTCAAAGAATAACCGTTCAATATTTGTTTTTTTGGTAATTGATAAATCGTTTATCGTGACCATTGCTGCCAGAAGATTTTGTTTCATTAACGGGAAATTGGCTGATGTACCCGTAACAGATAAAACATCGTCAAACAAGTCTACATTATAACGGTACGTTGTTTCTTTCATGATTTGTTTCCGCATCGGAGAATTCAGATTAATACCATATAACAATAGGTTTTCAAGTGTCGTGCCGTCATCGCTTAAACGCAGCTTGCTATCAGAGAGTCGCTCGACATAGAGTCGCATGTTGTCACCAATCATATTCAAGAACGGGGTTGTCACCTCGTCTGCTTGGTCGATTTTTTTAATTGTATATTGGTCTCTTAACCAGCTCATATAGTCGTTAAGTAATTGATTAGTGTCCATATCAGTATCCACCTCCTGACGGATTAAAGTTTAAACAGTTGGTTCTGAAATCTCCAGTAACTCAACTTGAAAGTTATTATACTTCAAGAATTCGCCCAATGACTCAATTACATTATCAGTTGTATTATATTCTGGAATTTGATTTAATGGTATGACTGTGAGACCGTTATCATGGGACTCATCAAAAATATGTACATGAGGAGTCGGTGTTCCTTGGTGCGTTGCGCCAATTAAATCAACGCGAAGCATTATTTCCTTGTGCCTGTACATTAAAACGTAAGTTAAGTCTTTCTTACGAATGTGACCTTTTCGAACCTGAATGACTTTGAATTGTTCGTTGGAGTTAAAGACAGCATGTCCATTAAATACTTTTTGACTGCCTTGAACCGCACAAAACAGCTTATTCTGATTTGTGATTTTAGGATAGTTGTGTAAAGTTGAGTATTTCGTATCTTCCAATTTATATTCCCTGCATTTCTTTTAGCTATTATAAAGCGAGTGACGAGAATCAAGCCCGCGACTATAGCTTGAAGGGCTGTTATTTTAATGGTAAATCACACAGCTCAAGCAGGGCTAGTTGGTACATAAGGTTCAGATTGCCTGTATTCCTAGTGACCGAATTAAAGTTGAAGGCAGGCAGGTCAGTAACGTTTTTCATTACATTATCTTACCTTCCCACTAATATACTACACTTCTTAGGTGTTTTGATATATAAGTGACTGCGGATTCAGATTTTCCACGTCAACAGTGGCTAATCGATTACCATCCTCGGTTCTTAAAATAGGACTGTATTTTTTCGCCAGTCAAAATTTGTTGATCATAGTTTCTAAAAGGCTTATCCGGGATAAACCGATTGTTCGATTTTTTCAAAGAAAAAAGGCATCTTCCTAATAGAAGAAAATGCCTTTTGTTCTAGTCGGCTTATCATCGCTGATTACCAACCATCTCATTTTCCCTATTTTATTGTATTAAGATGTTCAAGTCAATTTTCTGATCAAAATAGACACCATTCTTTTCGCGTGGTTGAGCCAGTGACTGTAGGTGATGACCCCGTATTAGCCGTCTTAATGCTGAATTTGTTATTTTCGGCCTCTTCAATGATAGTATCGATTACCCGTCATTAACTAAATACGCAAAAAAACTGGAAGTGCGCGTCACTCCCAGTTTTTTTAATGTAAGCCCAATCAGCGACTCACCGAACTAGTCCCATCATTATAATTCAGCGTCATCCCAGGCTGAACATTGAAAATATAAACGTTAAAACTAACGGCGTTGCTGCCAACAGATTGACCACGCATTTGAACACCACGGGCTAACAATTCGTTGCCCCTGAAAATTGGGGTTAATTAGTAGCAGATTGTATCGAAATAGAAATGTACCGCACGACAGTTGTTTGGTAGTTAGTGATAGCAGATCCTAAGATTGCTAGTCAGCACTACTTGAAATCTTTATGGATGAAATCAGTGCACCGACTATTAGGACTGTAAAAATCCAATATTCGAGACAGCCGGTATATAGAATAATTAATGTGTTGAATCCCAAGTTTTTGGAATCATTATAGCTCCAAGATGTTAGTTCCTGTGTTCCTTGCAAGACCATTTGTAAACAGAAACGAAGCATTTGCTTATTTGATGTTTGGGAGTTTTGATTTGATGATTTATCAGCCTTTTTATTATAGATTTTAGTTTGATAAAATTCAGTGTTTTCAGTTTCTTCAATTGTGGTACCAATTGCGAAAGAAAATAATGTCAGTACTAATGCAGCAAAAACACAAATCGGAATTAGCGAAAGTGCCTTCCTAGAGATTATCTTATAGAGTACAAGGAAACCGGCCACAAAGAATACATTGATATTAATGAAGTTAAAAATGATAGTTGATTGAT
>NZ_JAGYGU010000120.1:0-525 GCF_018991255.1 Lactiplantibacillus sp. 30.2.29
CGTTCTGGGCATCTTGGGCAGCAATCTTAGGGGCAACTAAGCGCGCCCCCTGGGCCTTCTTTTTGACAAAAGCCGGCACGGACAGATTTAAAGTTTGCGCGGAACGCGCCAGCTTTAAATAGTCCGGTTCACTCACCCGAAAATTAATTTGTTTGCTAGCCTGACGATGAACCTGAGTCGTCTTTTTTGTGCTAGCCAGATTTTGTGGTTCGTTCACAAGTCCCACCTCCGTTGCCCTGCGGGCAAAGTTATTCGAGATATCAAAAGTCGGATCAGCCGACGGCTGATGACCTCCTAATTATAATCGAATAACAGAGGATTGGCAAGCAACCCACATGCTAGCCACTTACGTGTCTGATGTGGTGCTTGCAATGGGGAAAGCTAACGCTCCCCCTTGACCCCCAAGTTAGCTGCGCAATGCCAAAATGGTTAGCCGGTTGGCTAGCCACTTTTTGGCAAAGATTCGCGCTTTTTACTCAAAATTGCTATCGGAATTTGAGTAAAAAAGTCTTCCAGACAGGGGCT
>NZ_JAGYGU010000121.1:0-498 GCF_018991255.1 Lactiplantibacillus sp. 30.2.29
ATTTACACAAGATATTTTACGCTCTCTATTACATGTATAGGATCCACTATTCATTAGAGAATAGTCCATCAACATAACTGGCACATATAAATCAACAGTTAACCAGTCAATTTTTTTGGCGACTACTACCACCATTCTATCAATTTATTTAAATTCTTATATCCATCAGCAAGTATTAGTATTCTAGATCTAATTGAATAATAGCTAAGTTAAACTTACATACTGGGCGCAAAACATGTATTCATAACTGCCACCATGGCTATTTCAAGTATGTTTTACATTAGCACTTCTTGTTAGCAAAAATGGTCCATAACAATGTTACTGATTCCACATTGTTATGGGCCGTTAAGTTATTTCATCAGGTCATCAAACATTTGATTAACCGTCTCTTGATCACGATTGTTCGTAAACGCTTTAACTGGTTGTAAGTCACTTAAATCATTGGCAACTTCCTTCGTCGCATAAATCATCACTGGGGTACGCTTCGCAAACTGGGTC
>NZ_JAGYGU010000122.1:0-498 GCF_018991255.1 Lactiplantibacillus sp. 30.2.29
TTACAAAACACCACCGCTGTGGAAGCAGGTGGGCTTGCAATTTATTTGAATCATCGGGTCCGGGGAACTTGTCCTGATCACCAAAGATAACAAAGTCCTGAATTCTAACGAAGGGAATTTTGTCGACTAAGTTCAAGACTAGTTGCCATTGAAATTTAGTATCATTAAGATGAGTGACGAATATTCAGTACGCTTCGCAGAATTCAAATGCCTTAAAGCATCAACGATACCGTTTATAAGTTTGACTGAAGGTCCAGTCTCCTAATATTCAGTGGTCAATTGCACCCAGATAGGTGGCTGTTCATCTGCCATTCGAGCGGTTTCCCGACTGAAGGGGCTGGCGGACAATGCTCAAGGGCGAAATTCTTCTTGTTCGGGTGGGTTTCCCGGGCTAGAAGAAGACTCGTATTTGAAATTGCGCAGTGGTTTTCTGCGTGAGTTCAAATCGATGTCCGCCCTGTTCCAGCGTTGTCAGCCGGCCCCGGAAGTCGGACTAGG
>NZ_JAGYGU010000123.1:0-515 GCF_018991255.1 Lactiplantibacillus sp. 30.2.29
AACATTTTAGCCATGGTAGATTGTAAAATTATTTGGGTCTAGAATTTTTGGTGTTGGAAAGTATTTCCATTCCAAAAGTACTAGGCCCTAATTTAAAAAGCCATTGATAATGGATCAAAAGCGACCAATAGGGTATACCTTGATGGCCATTTCGTGTCTCACAATCTATTTAAGTTAGATATGTTCATTAGAACTGTCTAAATTAAACCCTATAACAGAGAATAATAGTGGCACAGTCTAAAATACATGATGTGTTTGAGAAAAACTTTCAAATAAGCTTTGTCCCTATATTAGGGACTATAATCTCCAAATCGCCCCTCGAAAGCCCTGCTAAAATAACCCCCAATATCTATAATGTGGATATTGGGGGGTATTTATTATAATATTTGATTTATGATGCATGTTAAGTTGCTAGTTTTTTCTGGAATTAGATTTACCACTCATTTCAAGACCACCACTTTCATAATGGGCCCAACATGAATAGATTTCGACTATTCTAGTTACTTTATCTATTC
>NZ_JAGYGU010000124.1:0-473 GCF_018991255.1 Lactiplantibacillus sp. 30.2.29
CCGCATCTTCGGCCCGGCGTTTTGAAGGTTTGGGGGATCGATAACGATAATACTGAGCTCTGGAAACACCGAGGATTCGGCACATCTTGGTTACCTGGTGGTGATGGCTTTCTTGGTGAATGTAATCAAAGATATTGGTTACTTCTGCGTAAGGAAGCCCAGGGCTTTTTTTAGGATTTCGTTCTCCTCAGACAGCGAAGCCAGTCGCTTTTCCATCGCTTTGATTTCGTCTGGCGATTTACCGGATTGAGTTTTGGCCTGGCCCTGGATCCACTTATGAACGGTTGAATAGCCAATGCCATATTCTCTGGCCAGTTGGGCAGCTGATTCGCCTTGCTTATATAGGTTGATAATGTTTTGTTTGAATTCTTTGTCGTAACGAGTTGGCATGTAAAAATTCCTTCCTTTTGAGAGATGATTTATTCATTATACCCTCTCTTAAAAGTTGTCTCAGGAATCAGCTTACATCCAAT
>NZ_JAGYGU010000125.1:0-472 GCF_018991255.1 Lactiplantibacillus sp. 30.2.29
GACGGGGATTGCCGCTTTATTAAACAGTTGTGAGAGAAATTTATTTAGGGATTTTAAGCACTATTTATACCTGTTGTGCTATTGAGGTTAGTTGTGATAAGGATTAATTTGTACTACAAAAGGCCTACTCAATTGTTAGTTGAGCAGGCCTTTTGTGGGTATTTTGATTAGAGCTATTAACCCTATGCTAATTATAAGGCTTAGCTTTCAAATGGACCATACTATTATCCAAATTATGATTTGTTAAGGTGGTGTTGTCATAGTTACTGAATTGAATCAATTGGGCAGAAAAAAGAAAAATTTAACTAAGACCATGGACACCATTCAAAATTAAGGGAACGTCATCCTAAATCTATTGCCAATGGCGGGAATTGTTGATTTTTATTTATGCCAACTCGTGACCACATCTTATCATTGGATGGTATGAATGATGTTGACAGAAAAACTAGCATTAGAGGCCTCCTTATTAGAG
>NZ_JAGYGU010000126.1:0-451 GCF_018991255.1 Lactiplantibacillus sp. 30.2.29
TAAGTTAATAGTTTCTAAATGGCTACAATGGCTCGGTAGCTCAGTCGGTAGAGCAATGGATTGAAGCTCCATGTGTCGGCGGTTCGATTCCGTCCCGCGCCATCTGTCTTATGCGGGTATAGTTTAGTGGTAAAACCACAGCCTTCCAAGCTGTTGTCGCGAGTCCGATTCTCGTTACCCGCTTTTTTGGGCCTATAGCTCAGCTGGTTTAGAGCGCACGCCTGATAAGCGTGAGGTCGATGGTTCAAGTCCATTTAGGCCCATTTTGGAGAAGTACTCAAGTGGCTGAAGAGGTGCCCCTGCTAAGGGTATAGATCGCGCAAGCGGTGCGAGGGTTCGAATCCCTCCTTCTCCGTTGTTCCATATTAAAAATATGACCCCTTGGTCAAGTGGTTTAAGACACTGCCCTTTCACGGCAGTAACATGGGTTCGAATCCCGTAGGGGTCATTA
>NZ_JAGYGU010000127.1:0-447 GCF_018991255.1 Lactiplantibacillus sp. 30.2.29
TTACGCTCCACAAAAGTAGCCACAGCTTGACCTTTACGTTTACCAGAAAGTACGGTATCAGCTTCAAAGTGGCCGAATTCCTGGCGAGTTTCGACTTTATGAGGCCGCTCCTCAATGGAGCGGCCGTGATTGAACGTACCACGCTTTTCTTTAGCACGATGACGACGAATTCCATGATCAGGCAAATCGGGCAACTGTACATCAAGCCAGCCTTGATTAATCCAGTTATAGACCGTCTTGTAGGCAATCCCCACCACATGGGCAACTTGTTCAGGGGACCACTTCTGGACTTGAATCTTTTCCTCGATCAAGTGTTTAAGGTTTTTAGTGAGCGAAGACTTCCGCCCCCGTTGACTAACCTTTCGTTCAAAGTCAGTTTGCGCTAGCCCAGCCTGGTACTCACTATTTAGCCGGTGAAGTTCGTTAAAGATGGTGGTCTTACTAAAG
>NZ_JAGYGU010000128.1:0-430 GCF_018991255.1 Lactiplantibacillus sp. 30.2.29
GCCATCTTCTTAGATGCCACTTACTTGCCGTTAAAGCGGGATACCGTTCAAAAAGAAGCCGTTCATATTGCGATTGGCATTCGTCCAGATGGTACGAAAGAAGTGCTGAACTACCAAGTGGCGCCAACGGAATCGACTGGAATCTGGACTGAACTGCTGGGAACCTTGATCAAGCAGGGCGTTAAAGATGTGCTGTTGTTTGTGGCCGATGGGTTAGTTGGTTTGGATGAAGGCTTGAATCGGCATTTCCCTAAAGCCAAACGACAACGTTGCCTGGTTCATGTTGGGCGGAATCTGATGAACAAAGTTCGCGTAAAAGACCGCAAGGCCGTGATCAGTGACTTTAAACAAGTTCATCGGGCCGCCAACCGTGAAGCAGCCGAACTGAAACTGAATGAGTTCGCCAACAACTGGCATCAGACCTATCCCA
>NZ_JAGYGU010000129.1:0-441 GCF_018991255.1 Lactiplantibacillus sp. 30.2.29
GAGTCGCCTGACAATTGTTAAACGGCTCCATGGTTGCGACAGTCAGTCCATGACTCAAGCCGTACTTGAACTAGCTAGTCAACTTCAAGACAAGCTCAAGACGCTTACCGTAGATCATGGTAAAGAGTTCGCTAACTATCAGACAATTGAACGGCGAACTGGTACACAGGTTTATTTTGCCCATGCCTATTCACCGCATGAAAGAGGCAGTAATGAGAACCGTAACCGAGTTTTGCGGCGCTTTATTCCCAAAGGCCAAGCCATTGAAGAACTAAGTGATCACCAATTGGTTCAAATTAATTGGTATTTGAATTCACGGCCACTTAAATGTCTTAATTGGCATACACCAATCGAGATCTTCTTGCTTAATTTACGTCATTAAATTCGTTCAAGTTATTTCTTGCAATCTGCCTTTTATTAAGCTTCTATCACCAATCTGCC
>NZ_JAGYGU010000013.1:0-117094 GCF_018991255.1 Lactiplantibacillus sp. 30.2.29
ACGAGCAAATGCCGACGAACAAGTCACTACCCCATACATGAAAACCTCAAAATTAGAACATCCTTAAAATCCCGTGAGACAGCGTCCTGCTTGACTTTATAGCGGTTCCAAGGTACGCTTACCAAGTTAAATAAACTACAGATTGGAGTTTGCAGCATGCGTAAATATGGTGTGATCGGGTTAGGCCAAGTCGGTGCGACGGTGGCTTATACGTTGGTTCAACAAGGAATTGTTGATGAATTGGTCTTAATTGACAAGAATGAGGCCTTGGCGAAGGCCCAAAAGCTCGATTTAGACGATGCGTCTCCTCGGCTAAGCTCAACAACTAAAATCATTTTAAATGACTACGATGCCTTAGCAGACGCCGAAGTATTGATTGTGGCTTCCGGTAATATTGGGGCAATCGATATGAACAGTTCAAAGGGGCGCTTTGGTGAATACGATTTGAATCAAGCCATCGTCCGTGATATTGCGCCTAAGATCGTGGCGTCCGGCTTCAAGGGGATTCTCATTGATATCATGAACCCGTGTGATGTGATGACCGATTACTTACAGCGAATGACTGGTTTCCCACGCAACCGGGTCTTTGGGACCGGGACGTTCCTCGATACGGCACGGATGCAAAAATATGTGGGACAAGCAACTGGGACGAACGGTAAAAATGTTTCAGGCTATGTTTATGGCGAACACGGCAATTCCCAATTTGTCGCTTGGTCCACGGTCAGTGTGAATGGTCAGCCAATCAAGAAATTCCCTGGCTTGAATCTTGACCAGTTGGAAGAAGATGCGCGGCAGGGGGCCTTTGCTGTCATGGCCGGAAAGCACTACACCAATTTTGCGATTGCCACTTGTGGCGTACGTTTGGCGGAAGCGGTTAGTGCTGACGCGCAGCTCGCTTGCCCAGTTTCGGCGTTTGACCCGCAATTTGGAACTTACGTCGGTATGCCGGCTGTGATTGGCAAAAATGGGATCGAATCCTTGATCCAACTTGAACTGACGGCTGATGAACAAGCGTCATTAGCAGCCTCAGCCAAGTTTATCAAGTCACAGGTCGACGTGCTGCCAGGTGCCGAAGTTAACGCATAATTAACACATGATCAAACGATTTAGTTAGGGACCATCAAGAGCGACCTGAGTAGTCATCAGTCGATCTTGATGGTCCTTTATAAAACTAGTGGGTTCTCTTGGGCAGACGGGCGCCAACATGCTAAAATAGAAGTTAAATTGGATATTTACGAGGTCATTTATGCAAGCAGAGAAATTGAAGCAGGTTAAAGATGCAGTTTTAAAATTGAGACAGCAACTGCGCTCAGGACAACTCTATCAGTCGTTACCAATTCGGATGGACGGGCTGGTTGCGCAGTTGCCGCAGACGGTCACAACGACGGTGACGCTTCCTAGTGATGAGGAAGTCCTGCCCTTGATTGCGGACCTTCACGAACAATTAACGAAGGGCACGTTGACGGCCATCAGTGATGAGCAGATTCGACAGTTGATGGCACATATTGGCTCACGCAATCCGCGTGTGCGTGACCAGGGTGGTTATTATTTACTAAATGAGGCCTTGCAACAGCAAGTCCTGACAACGCAACAGCTGGGCGATATTTTCGACCAGTTGATTCAAGATGACGTGTTATTTGCCCATATCGATGAACCACAGAATGACGCCGTTTATCAGCGCTCATTTGCCGTTTTATTATTATCAGTTTTACTATATGCCGACCATGCGGGGTTAACTTTCATGACCCCCGCACGCTTGGAGCTCATCGTTACCCAGATGACCGCTTATATTTTGCTTGAGCAGGATACGCGCGGCTTTGTTGGGACGACCGGGTGGGCCCATGCCTATACGCATATCGGCAATATTTTAGACGAGTTAGCGGATGAATCAGAATTAGCGCGTGCGGATAAATTGCTGTTATTGGCGGCCCTGATGAGTCGTTATCAAACACTGACGACGCCCTTGATTTTTGGCGAACCAGAGCGCTTGTCGTCTTATTTGACGCTGATTTCCAATAAGGATGAGTTGTATTGTGAGTACTTGCTGATGGCACTCAAACGGTGGCACCAACGGTTAATGGCCCACCGTCACCCCAATAGTGAAGCAGAATGGACGCAGATCTTTAATCGGAATCGGTTGCTAGAAGCCTTAGCGCTCCATGATGATTTGCCAACCGCGGTGGTCGATTATTTAGATGATGAATTGGAATTTTTAGGATAGTTTTGAAAGGAAGTCTTTTGAATGCAAGCAAAAGCAGTTGGGGTCTTACAAGGATTACTGATCAGTGACCCACGGAGTTTACAGGACGTGACGATTGACGTCGCACGGCCACAGGGACGAGATATTCTCGTGGAAGTCTTGGCGACGTCAGTTAATCCGATTGATACGAAGCAACGGCAGGGGCAGCCTGAAGTCACGACACCACGGATACTAGGCTTTGACGCTGTCGCAAAGGTCCTGGCAGTCGGGGAGGCCGTTACGGCGATCATGACCGACGATATCGTCTATTACGCTGGCGCGGTCGACCGTCCTGGTAGTAATGCCCAGTATCAACTCGTTGATGAACGACTCGTGGCTTGTGCACCGAAAACCTGGACGACCGCTGAATCGGCAGGCTTACCGTTGACGACTTTGACTGCTTGGGAAGCTTTGTTTGAAAAGTTACCTTATACGGCAGCTGCGGATGCCAATGTCGGTCACAGCGTTTTAATCATTAATGGTGCCGGTGGAGTTGGTTCCATGGCGATTCAATTGGCTAAGTGGGCCGGGCTCACGGTGGTCACGACGACTGGTAAGCCTGAAACGACTGCCTGGGTCAAGCAACTTGGTGCTGATGTCGTGTTGGATTATCATCAGGACTTGGCGCCACAACTGGCCGCTGCGGGTCTAGACAGTGTCGAGCATGCGATCCTACTGCATTCTACTGATCTGTACTTGCCAATCGTGACCCCACTGGTCCAACCACTCGGGACGATTGTGGCGGTGGTGACGAATCAGAAGCCGCTACCGATGGACTTGCTGAAGCCCAAGAGCTTGAACTTTGCTTGGGAGTTCATGTTCACGAAGGCCAATTATCAGCTGACGACCATGGCGACGCAGGGGATTATCTTGGCGCGCGTCGCTCAGCTGGCGGATGCTGGGATCATCGTTCCAACGACCAAACAAACGTTGACTGGCATCAATGCAGCTAATTTACGGCAAGCCCATGAAATCGTTGAAACGGGTCAAATGTTAGGTAAAGTTGTTTTGACTGGGCCCTTCAATGCTTAAAAAAGCATGTTTTGGTTGCAAAAATGTTTCCAATTGTGCTCAGATATTGTAGAATTAATTAAGCCGTAGTATGAAATAAACCTTGATAGGATGAACAAAATTATGGAGACACAAAAAAAGATCCACGTTGGGATGTTATTTGGCGGGAACTCTTCAGAACACGATGTTTCAAAGCGTTCCGCTCATAACATTTATGATGCCATGGACAAGAATAAGTACGATGTTGATTTGTTTTTACTGACAAAGGACGGAATTGTGCTAAGTGATGCCGCAACTCGGCGGGTATTTGATGGTGAACCAGAGGATCAAGTGGTGGCCGAAGAAATGCCGAAGTTGGACATGAGTGATCCATTAGCACCCATCAAGAACCTTGCACTCGCTAAGGATATTGATATTTTCTACCCAGTTGTGCACGGTAATTTAGGGGAAGACGGGACCTTACAGGGACTCTTCAAACTATTGAAAAAGCCGTATGTTGGGAGTGGCGTGTTAGCTTCTGCTGCTAGTTTCGATAAGGACATTACCAAGCAGATTTTGACACACCATCACATTCAGAACACCAAGTATGTCGTGGTAACGCCTGAAAACCGGGAACAAATGACCTATGCTTATTTGCAAGCACACGTTGGCGATCATTTATTCATTAAGCCAGCGAACCAAGGGTCATCGGTCGGGATCCACAAGGCTGAAAACGAGCAGGAATATCTGGACGGCTTAGCAGATGCCTTCAAGTATGACTACAAGATTTTGGTCGAAGAATCCATCGACAATCCGCGTGAAGTCGAATGCTCAATCTTGGGTAACGAAGATCCGAAAGCTTCTAAGCTTGGTGCCATCGACGTGCCTAAGACGGATACGTTCTACGATTATAACAATAAGTTCGTGGACGCGAGTGGTGTGACCTTCGAATTACCTGTCGAATTGCCCGCAGATTTAACACAACGGATTCAACAAATGTCATTAGATGCCTTTAAAGCCTTAGGGTTGAAAGGCATGGCCCGCGTTGACTTCTTAGTTTCTGAAGATGGCGAACCTTATTTGGGTGAAATCAACACCTTACCTGGTTTCACGAATATTAGTTTGTATCCGAAATTATGGGAAGTCTCAGGAATCAGTTATACTGATTTGATCGATCAGTTGATTCAACTTGGGTTTGATGAATTTAAACGTCAATCTGAAATTCACTACGATTTTGTGGCTTTGGACGCAGAATAATTGGTGAATGTCGTGGTGGTTGGGATGAAGTCATTCATCGCAACCACCTTTTTTTACGAGGAGGGGTCAAAGTGAGTCATCGCGAAGGTCAATGGTTGGCGAGTCGTCGACAATTAACCGGACCATTCGCAAGCTGGTGGCTAGTCGGATTGTGGCTGGCCCTAGTGGTGAAGTTACTGGGCATTCAGCTGGGCGGCATCGTCACACTTGGGGGCTTACTGTTACTGAGTCTTTGGCTACCGTTATTCGCTGTTCGCAGTAGTCGTCGGCGCTGGACGGTCCGCCAAATTGGCCGTTTATGGTGCCAAATAGCTGTACTGGCGGTGTGGTGGTTACCGCTCGGCTGGTTCAGCTACTTACCGACTGTTCAGGCGAGTTTGAAGTTACCAGCGGTTTGGCAAAACTGGCTTTTTAATACCCGTTATGAGTGGCTGCCAGTCGTCATCCCGTTGTGGCTGTTCTGTTGGTTAGCGAGCTGGAAATGGTTAGCGGGGGTTGCTCAGTTGATGGCAATGCCGACCGGTTGGCGTGATTTTTGGCGCGCCGGGCGACAAAAACATTGGTGGTCGGTATTCAAAGCCAGTTTTGCCAAGCTGTTGGCAATCATTGGTTGGCTGGGGCTAGTGGTGATTGGCACTGGCCTCGTTTGGCTGGGTGGCATCACGCCGCTGGGCAACATCGGTAACCAACTGGTCAGTCGCGTGCTTGCTATCATTGTGCTCGCCATGGGACAAGCTTGGTGGTGGCACGTATTGATGGCGTGGTGGTCGATTCACTGGCCCGATTCGAAAACACGCGTACGGTCAAAGTGGCAGGGGCGACTGTTAATGCTGATTGGCGGATTGAGTTTACTAGGCTATGCGGGTTGGTGGCTAGGAACGCCTCCTGAGACCACACCAGCCGTGATTGCCCATCGGGGTGTCAATGGCCATGACGGCGTACAGAACACGACAGCGGCGCTCAGAAAGACCGTTAAGCAGACGCATCCCGATATGGTGGAGATGGATATTCAGCCGACTGCCGATTTACACTGGGTCGTGATGCACGATCCGACGCTAAAGGCTTTAGCTGGGCAAGCTGGAACCGTCCGTGATTATCCGGTCAATGATTTGAGTGGCTTACCGCTGCGTGAACATGGCCATACGGGGCGGTTGAGTACGTTTAAACAATACTTCGCCATTGCCCAACAGTTACACCAGCCACTATTAGTCGAGATCAAAGCGGTCGGACCGGCTGACCAATTGATGGGGCCGTTTGCGGACCGCTATGCGCAGTTGATCGTGCGTCATCAGGGGGCCGTGCATTCGTTGGATTACCGGGTGATTGAACGATTGCATCAGCGGAATGCCAAGTTATCAGTGGGGTTCATTACGCCATTTTATCTGACTGATTTTGCAGATTCGGTCGCAAATTTTTATTCGTTACAAGCGCTGACAGCCACCCGTGAACAGATCAGTGCTGCACATCGGCACCAACAACCGGTCTATTTTTGGACGGTCGACCGGTCGTTTGACATGCAGCGCTTAGCGGCGATGGGGGCGGATGGCATCATTACCAACCGTCCTGGACAGTTACGCCGTGTCCAGACTGACAGCAGCCATTATTATTTTTATCAATTGATAAATTGGTTCCTGGAGTGGTTATAATCCGCTGAAAAGACTATGAGAAGCCCGCTTAATTATTAAGGATACGGATTCAGATTGTTGAGGGTGTCATGACAATTGATTTTGACCTTATGTAAGGCTAATTGGCTCGGCTTTGAATCGCTTTCAGTAGTTATCACTTTTAATGAACAAGGCCTTAATTTGGCTGGTTAACAAACAGGGTCAGTCGATAATTAATAAATGACCTAACGCGGTTAACATGGTATAAACTTAATATTAAATAAGAATTACGCGTATTTCTTGCTTAAATTCCGTTATGTGAATATAATTATATGCGTAATTGGTATTGTCCAATTGACTAGGACTCAATTATTCGAACGTTTTAATGAGGATTGATTAGGTGTCACGATACCCTTACTTACGAAGTGGGGTCGGGTAAGGGTAGGTACAACTGAGTTTGGTTTAAGGCAGATCAAAAAAGAGGGGTTAAGCATGAGAATATTAGGCGAAAAGGTGCGGCAGTTCCGGAAGCGTAAGGGCATGTCGCAAAAAGAATTGGCAGAGGGTATTTGTACCCAGGCAACGATCAGTTTGATTGAGAAAAAAAGCAAGATTCCTAGTATGAAGATTATGATGAAAATCTGTAATCGATTAGGAATTCGTTTGTCAGAAGTGATTATTGAAAATGATGACCAGTTATATCGGACTTTCAAAAAAATTGATTCATTGATTCGTCACACGCAGCTCCAAGAAGCGCAGGATGTCTTTCAACGGATCCGGCCAAAGCAATTGCGTAGTAATAATGACAAGAAACAATATTACTACTACGAAGGCTACTTACAGCTTGTCTTGAACGACAACGCCGACGAAGCAATCTTCAACTTTGGCTTGTTATTGAACCAGTTTGTGAAGTCTAGTCATGATATGTATGCTATTTTAGCCACTTTGGGGACCGGCTTGGCTTATGAACGTAAGCAGGCTTATGATAAGGCTGAGATTTTTGTCAAACAAGCCGTGGCGACCTTGCATACGATCGACGCGCAAGCGATGCCAATGGGCGACGATGACTACTTGCAAAATGAGATTTTGATTTACGCTTCAGCCGCACAGCTCTATGCAAAGATCAACTTCCCAGAAGAAGCCCTTGAGTTGATCGACTTAGCCCTCAAGAAGGCCCAAGAAAGCCAGTCATTGTACTTGTTGGATCGGTTATATGCACAAAAAGCCGCCAACGAGGTCGTGTTAAACAACGTGCAATCCGCGCACGACCACTATTACGTGGCCTACGCGTTGAGCCTCGTTACGCACAACACTTCTTTAACTGAAAAGATTACCAAGGAAATGGCCGCTTACCACATTGCACCATTGCAAGTGGCAAACGAAGCTTAATTCGCGATATGAGCCAGCTAACGCTAGACCAGCCTAGTAGGAGGGATTCTCTCTTTCTATGAGTGCCGGCGTCGTTAGCTGGCTTTTTTGTGCCGTTGTCAGTAGCCCCACAATGGCGACATTCTCACGATGTTATCTCCTAGTCAACATCACGCATTGTGTTAGTCAATTTGTCATGAATCATGCTGTTTTCTAAGTTCAAGTGCTGCCAGCTGAAACCCGCTGGAAACGGTGCGAGTTACTGGAAACTTGCTGTTGTACGTTCGTCCTAAGCCGGCTTCCAGGCATTCTGGGCAATGGCCAGAACGTGGTGGACACAGATTTAAGCCGACAACCCATGTCTTAAATACTGGTCTTTCACGTTAGCTGCAGTATGGATGAAACGTGTTCGGGTCAGACTGGGACTTCCGGTTAGCTACGCCAGAACGCCAAGCGGAAAAGCACCGCTTAACGCTCTAGCTAGGCTAATCCTCAGTCCCAACCGTCTGAGCCTCACACTCTGAGAAGCACTGGGCCTTGCCCAGAATACCTTCCAGCCGGGATGGTATTCGAAAGGCGGACATGTGCGGACTCAACTTTTTGTTGGATTAGTCGTTGATTCTTGGCTAACAGTCGTTTGACATTTAACTGTCAGACTTGTTCTCAATGATAGCTAAACTTTCTTCCCGGGTTTTAAATCATCGAATCATCGGGTTCACTGGACTTGCCATAACTTTCTTTGGTCGTCCTGAGATAGCAAAGTTTCGAACGATAAACGAGGACAATTTTATCGACTAATTTCAAGACCAGTTGCCATTTGGATTAGCGAGTAACATTTAGGAAATCTTCCAGTACATAAATACTATAAAGCATCACAGTTTCCGCTCAATCATTTACTTGAAGAACTAGGCACTTAAGATTCAGTGGTCAATTGCACCTAGATCGGTGGCCGTTTATCCGCCATTCGAGCGGCTTCCCGACTGGAGGGGCTGGCGGACAATGCTCAAGGGCGAAATTCTTCTTGTCCGGGTGAATTTCCCGGGCTAGAAGAAGACTCGTATTTGAAATTGCGCAGTGATTTTCTGCGTGAGTTCAAATCGATGTCCGCCCTGTTCCAGCGTTGTCAGCCAGCCCCGGAAGTCGGAATAAGGAGATCACCGGCTGACGAACAGCAATCCAAAACAGCATGATTTAATCATCTTTGCTGCTGAAGAATAACTAGCACAATGGGTCAACATTATAGACGACAATCAGGAGGACTTTGAAACCCTGTGTAACTTAACGCTATCAAGCATAAAAAGACGCGCTAAGACTTTTCAGCCTTTAGCGCGTCGATTATGATTAATAAAGCTTATTTCTTCTTAGGTTTTGGTGCAGGCTTATTCTCTAAGTCAGTCCGAACCACGAGCACGTCACAAACAGCCATCCGGGTGACATATTCAGTGACGGAACCAATCAATAATCGTTCAACGGCATTTAAACCGGTGGCGCCAATCATGATTAAGTCAATGCCCATGTCCTTAGGAACGTCCCGTGCGATAATCGTCTTTGGTGCGCCATACTCGATGGAGTAATCGACGTTATCTAAGCCGTCCGCTTTAGCCTCAGCAACATACTTGTCCAGTGTCTTTTGTGCGGTATCCGTAACTTGTTCAACCATGGTCGTATCAAAACTAGAAATGTTTTGGAATGCCCGGGTGTCAACCACGTGCACCATGTGAACGGAAGCGTTAGGGCCGTTCCGTTTCGCGACCGCGACCGCCTTCTTGAATGCTAATTCCGCTTCATAGGAACCATCAACAGGAACTAAAATGTGTTGGTATTGTTGTAACATCATTCTCACCCCTCATTACTTTATAACTATATTGTAAAGGTTTTCGTAAAAAATAAAAAGCGTTTTCTATGAGATTTGCATAAAACTGACCAAAATTAGTGCGATGGCCATCATAATTAGTGAACCACTGGCCAGCACAATGGCGATCAACATCGTCGTTTGGACAAAAATGGCGACCAGGCAACCGAGTGTAACGAGTAACATCAAACTACCACCATAACGGGCGACGTGTTTGATGGTGGGTGCCTTATTTGGGTCGAAAAATAGAAACGGCCGTGACTGATGGGTCAGTAAGTAGTAACTGAGCCACCCGGCAATTAGGGTATAAAGGACGAGCAGTAAAGTAATCAAAATGTGCCTCCAATAGTGATGATGGTTTTATTTTAGCGGATTCCAGAACGGAAGACAACTGCAACGCAGGGGATGAAATGCCGGGCGCAGATTGGACCGTCAGCGAACCAACCGTTTAGCGGGCGCATAAAATTGTGAATAAAAAAAGGGCCAGGACAAGTCCTGACCGACGGAAGTAAACTTCCGGAAAAACTAGTGGTGCCGTTAATCGCCCTTCAGTATTGACCCGCTTCAAGGCAGGTGGGACGTTCTGACTAATCCGCTAACTACCAAAGGATAAGGCATGTTATGGGATTAGCTAACGGACATCCCAAAGTAGTATTAATTGTTCGGCAACACTTTGTTTAGAGCAATGCGCACACCTTAGTAATTTCGACTCTTAGTCTAGCATATAAAAATAAAAGTTGCAATTATAAGCACAGCTTCGCGATTGTTAGCGGTTTCGTGCGTTGGCTTTTAATAATTTTTCGTATTGCTGGGCGAGGGCAGTTTCGTAGCGACCATTCGTTTTCGGTTCGTAGTACTGGTCAGACTTGATCGCGTCTGGTAAGTACTGTTGCGCGACCCAGTCTCCGGGGTGGTCGTGGGGAAAATCATAGCCGACACCGTGACCGAGTTTAGCCGCCCCTTGATAATGGGCGTCCTTGATGTCGTCTGGAATATCACCGAAGTGTCCGTTGCGAACCGTCGTCAAAGCGGCATCAATTGCACTGATTCCAGAATTGGACTTCGGCGATAAAGCCAGCTCGATGACCGCGTCGGCTAGTGGAATGCGTGCTTCCGGAAAGCCCAGTTGGTCAGCGGCTTGAACAGCCGAGACGGTATGGGCACATGCGGCTGGATTTGCTAGACCAATGTCCTCATATGCGATGACCATCAGGCGGCGCATGATACTCTTTAGGTCACCGGCTTCCACCAACCGGGCGAGATAATGTAAGGCTGCATTGACGTCTGACCCACGAATCGATTTTTGAAAAGCGGAGATGACATCGTAGTGGGCGTCGCCATCTTTGTCAGCTGAAAGGGCCTTTTTCTGTAAACATTCTTCAATTGTGGCTTGCGAAATGGTGATCGTCCCATCCTCAGCTGGGGTCGAAGAAAGTACCGCGAGTTCCAGTCCGTTAAGCGCACTCCGTAAATCACCATTGGTGGCCGTGCAGAGATGATGCATGGCAGCGGGATCCAGATCCACTTGATAATTACCGAGACCGTTAGTTTTGTCAGCAAGCGCCCGTTCAATTGCGTGCTGGATATCGTCAGCGGTCAGTGGGAAAACTTGAAAAATTTGCGTCCGACTGCGAATCGCCGGATTGATGCTGATGTATGGATTTTCAGTCGTGGCACCAATCAAAATGATGCGGCCACTTTCTAAGTGGGGCAATAAAAAGTCTTGTTTGGTTTTATCGAGTCGGTGGATTTCATCAAGCAGTAAGATTACAGTCCCGCTCATTTTAGCCTCTTCGGCGACGATTTGGAGTTGCTTTTTACTATCGGTCGCCGCGTTGAGCATTCGGAAGGCGTACTTAGTCGAGCCCGCAATCGCGCTGGCGATACTTGTCTTGCCGGTACCCGGTGGCCCGTACAAAATCATGGATGATAACCGTTTGGCTTTGACCATCCGCGCAATGATTTTGCCCGGACCGACCAATTGTTGCTGACCGACAACGTCTTCAAGTGTTTTCGGACGCATGCGATAAGCTAATGGTTGTTGCATCGTGTAATTCCTCCTTGCAAAACTAGTCCCAACTATTATAGCATTTACAGTGACCGACACCGAATAATAGGTTTACGTGTTGTGTTGGTTATGATATGACAATAAAGATGATTAAACGTACCAGTTCTTAAGCGCCAAATCCGCCAGCTTGGGCCCGCGAAAAGCAGTGAGGTGCTGCGTGAGTTTCAATCGATGCCGCCTCGTTTTAGCGTTGTCGGCAGCCCTGAAAGTTGGATTAGGTTATACACTCGGCTGGCAACGGTAAACCAACTACTGGCACGTTGTAATCACCATTCCTCAAAATCAATTATCACAATGCGCATAGGTTTAGAAGACTAAATAAAAAATAAGGATTGATCAATTATGGAATTAGATGCAGTTGGCAAAGCAATTGTTCAGTATCATTTGGTCCCGCTCGTTCATCAGACGAACCTCGGGCTGGAAGTCACGATGCAGCGTATTGATCGCCAGGGCCACCTCGCGACCACACCACATCCGCAGAGGTTTGGCAGTCCTCAGCAAAATCGGCAATTGCGACCGGGCTTTGCGGCTAGTACGTTAAAAATAGCCACACCCGTTCGGCACACGATTCCAACGTTGATGGCCGACTTGAACGGGCTAAACATGGCCGCTCGCCGGACATTAGCGGCTGATGAACAGCTCTGGCCGCTGTCAAGTACACCAGTTTTGCCGGAAGACTTATCGACGATTCAA
The DNA here is from genome assembly GCF_018991255.1 of Lactiplantibacillus sp. 30.2.29. Taxonomy (NCBI): domain Bacteria; kingdom Bacillati; phylum Bacillota; class Bacilli; order Lactobacillales; family Lactobacillaceae; genus Lactiplantibacillus; species Lactiplantibacillus sp. 30.2.29. The sequence continues at coordinate 12,072 of NZ_JAGYGU010000013.1, forward strand.
CTGGCGGATGTTGACCAAACGAGTTACCAGCACCGCCGTGACTTGGCTCAGCAGACGGACATCCAGAAACTACTGACGACTGGGACGCACGTGAATTTGAGCCTCAATGAGCAACTATTTACGCGGCTGTATAGCGAAGTCTTTCATCAGCAATATCATAGTTATGTCGATTTTCGCAACGCGATTTATTTGAAAGTCGCACAAGGCTTTGTGCGGATGAACTGGCTGATTCAGTATCTATTTGGAGCATCACCGCGATTAGCTGTGACCGATACCAAGACGCGGCCACGGCGCAGTAGTGTTCAGCATCCAGATGGGCGCTACCAACCGGTCACTGGGGACTACACGACGATTGACCGCTACGTTGCGAAATTAACGGCTGCAGTGCGTCAAAAGCAGTTGTTATCTGTGAACGATTTCGATGGTCCAGTTCGGTTTCACAGTAATGGCCAGTTAGCTACGATGGCACGCCAAGGGGTCTACTATGTTGAGTACCGCGGCCTTGACCTGGATCCAACCAAGGCCAACGGGGTCGACGCCAATGCCATCGCGTTGATACGTCTATTGGCCAGTTATTTCGTGATGATGCCTGGTTTACCAACCAAACTGGTGCCACAAGTCAATGCCCAGGCGGACCAATTAACCCAGCAGGTTTTAGCTGAAAATCCAACGACCGCCAGTGCTCAGGCCATTCCGGCAGCGCAAGTTTTAGATGCACTGGCCGATTTCGTGAAAGCGTATGGATTGCCGAATGATGACGCCGTGTTGTTGAAACAGTTAAAGCAACGGGTCACCGATCCGAAAAAGACGCCGAGTGCGCGGATTGCCAGTGAATCAGAACCGTTAACTTGGGCGTTGCAACAGGCAGCTAACTATCAGGAAGCAGCAACTGAACGACCATTTGAACTCGATGGCTTTACTGGACTGGATATTTCCAGCCAACAGGTGGTGCAGGCGGCACTGACACGTGGTATTCAGGCCGATGTGATCGACGAGTCCGCAAATATTTTACGATTAACGAAGCTCGGTCAATCACGGCTGGTGGTCAATGGCAGCGGCACTGATTTGAATCCACAAGCCTTGACGACGGTTTTGCAACATAAAGCTGCCGCCAAACAAGTCTTAGCTGAACACGGGGTACAGGTGCCCGCTTCACAGACTTACCATTCGGCCAACCAGTTAATCGACGACTATGACCGGTACGTCCAAGCGGGCGGTATCGTGTTAAAAGCTGCGGATGCGACGCATAAAGTGGTCGTTTTCCGGATCATGCCAGAACGGCAGTTGTTCGAACAAGTCGTCCGGCAATTATTTGAGCAAACGAGTGCGGTAATGGCGGAAGAAGTCGTTGTTGCTTCAAGCTATCGCTTCTTAGTCATTGGTGGGCACGTTCAGGCGATTGTTGAGCGGCTCCCTGCTAACATCGTGGGGGATGGTCGTTCCACCGTTGAGGCCCTACTTGCGCGCAAAAATGGCCGAGCATTGCGTGGACCTGCCTTCCAGTACCCACAATCAGAACTTCAACTAGGGACAATCGAACGTTATCGGTTGGCTTCCTACCATCTTGATTTAGACTCGGTCGTCAGTCGTGGAACACAGATTTTATTGCGTGAAGATGCGACCTTTGGGAATGGGGCAGACGTCCTCGATGCGACTGATGACATGCATCAATCGTATATTGAAGCGGTTGAAAAGTTGGTGGCGGACTTACAGTTATCCGTGGCCGGTGTGGATGTTATGATCCCCAACCTATACGCCGAATTAGTGCCTGAGCATCCCGAAATGGCGGTCTATCTGGGAATTCATGCCGTACCATACTTGTATCCACACTTATTCCCAACATTTGGGACGGCGCGGACGGTGGCAGATACGCTGGTGGAGACGTTGTTTGCGGAGTAGGGCTAGTTAATGCAAAATGCTTTGACTGAATTCTATAACCAAAGAGATAAAATCCGGCTAAAACATAATCTTCTCAAATAAACGACAAAGAGATCAGTAAACAAGTAAAATTAGAAAACAATTATAGAGATAACGGTTTATCAATTTTGATAAGCCGTTATTTTTTTAACTGATTAACGTTAAAAACTATATATCTTAAAGTTATTTACTGAATAATCATTGATATATTAGTCACTCAAACTAAAAATCAAGAGCTAAAATGTTTCAAATCATCGTCATGAATTTGAGTTTGGCTTGGAATGTGTTAAGCTAACTTCTAATCATTTTCTAATTAACAGGAGGATTGAGAATGGAATACAAAATTATTCCGGCAGGAGCGTCAGCGGTCAATATCACGATGCCAAACCGAATTGATCCTGAAATCAATCGATTCATACTTGCATTGATGAATCAGTTGAAAAAATATATATCAGACGGTATTCAAGCGATGGTACCCGCGTATCGTACGCTTACGGTGTTTTACAGGTCAGACCAGTTGACGATGCCCCAGATAACACAAATTATCAATAATGCGGCGTCAACTCTTGTTGTTGAGGACGCGAAAACCAAGCATATTCTGCATATTCCGGTTTGTTATGAGCCTCCTTTTGCTCCGGACTTGGAATTTGTTGCAGAACATGCACATTTAACAACGCGCGAAGTGATTACTGCCCATTGCCATCCTGATTATCTTATTTATATGTTGGGATTCTTACCTGGATTTGTCTATCTGGGTGGTTTAGCCTCTGAGATTGCGACCCCACGACTAGAAACACCTCGGAAAGTTGTACCAGCTGGTGCGGTAGGAATTGCCGGGTCACAAACTGGGATGTATCCTGTTGAGTCACCGGGCGGCTGGCAGATAATTGGTCAGACGCCGGTACAGTTATTCGATGTCAATCGGACACCTGTTATTTATTATCATGCGGGAGATTACATTCATTTTGATGCAATTAGTTCCCGAGAATACTGGCAGTGGCGTCGGCATCCACAAAAATTAAGCTTAACTGAACAGAGGTGTTGAATTATGGGGATTAGAGTTGAATCCGGTGGCTTTTTGACAACGGTTCAAGATGAAGGTCGCTATTTAGGCATGGCGTCAGGGTTCTCGACTGCTGGGAGTATGGATCAGAATGCCGCAATGCGGGCTAATATTTTGGTTGGCAACTCAAAAGAGGCAGCTGTCCTCGAATATGCAATCATCGGCCCCACACTAATATTTACTAGTCCTAACGTGATTGCCTTTGGAGGGGGCCTGGTTACCTCAAAGCTGAATGGTAGCCTTATCCCCAATTTTATCTTAGCTGTTGAACGAGGAGACCGGCTAGAGATTGGGCAACTGAGAGCAGGTCGTTATGGGTATATGGCAATCAACGGTGGCGTCCAAGTTGCACCGGTTCTGAAATCACGGTCAACAAGTGTTTTGTCGCATGTTGGTGGATTTCACGGCCGGCGTTTGGAAAGTGGCGACTATCTTCAAACGATTCTACCTGATTGTTGGCCCAAACCATTACCTAATCATCAGGATCAGTGGGCGCTTACCATGAAAAATTCAGTGCAGTCGGCAAAACAACCCGTGGTGATCCACATTACTCCTGGACCACAAGCTGACTGGTTTTCAAAAGAAACTTGTGCAACATTCGTTCAAAACGACTATGTTGTCGGTCAATCGTCTAATCGAATGGGAATTCGGTTGAAGGGAGATAGCATAGATACTGGTGAATTGCCGGAGATGCTGTCTGAAGCAACCGTTATGGGTGGCATTCAAGTGCCACGTGGTGGACAGCCAATTATCTTATTAGCTGATCGACAAACGACTGGTGGATATCCGGTTATCGGGGTTGTTGTCCCAAAGGATCTCAGCATGTTGGTTCAGCTAGTACCTGGGCAGCTACTCAGATTTGAATGGCAGTCGTTAAGGACCAGTCAACAAGCAGAGAAGGTGTCCCCTTGGCAGATGCAGCCACAAATATCGTTTACTCATAGACGGGTTGCCGCACAGATAGAACGATTATTTAAAGCAGGAGAGTGAAGTCATGGATGTTAAAGAAATCAAAAGTATTATGGCGTTGATGAGTGCGTATGGCGTGACAAAGTTTGATTATCGAGAGGGTGACCGACACTATCACCTGGAACGTCAGCCTGTTGACGGTGAATCGTCAGGGCTACCAGTAGCTGATGCTGATGGTAGTGATTCCAGAAAATCAAACCGTGCTGCAACTTCAATATCAACCATCAAGGCGCCCTTAGTTGGCATTTATTATACTGCTACCAATCCAGGAGAAGGGCCACTAGTGAAAGTTGGCGACCATATCAAAAAAGGTCAGACGGTTGGCGTCATTGAGGCGATGAAGATGATGCACAATATTGTTTCGGATAAGGAAGGAACAATTACTAAAATCTGTGTTGGTAATGAAGAAACTGTTGAGTATGATCAAGACTTGCTGGAAGTGAGCTTGGATTGAATTTGAAAGGAAGAACTTCATGAAACGAGTACTGATAGCTAATCGTGGTGAAATCGCCGTCCGTATCATTCGGGCATGCCGGGTGCGACACATACAGACCGTGGCGGTATACTCGACCGTTGACCGCGACGCTTTACATGTTCGGATGGCAGATATGGCAATTTGTATTGGGCCTGGTGAGCCCCAAGAGAGTTATTTGAATCAAGCGCGACTCATCAGTGCTGCACAAGTCATGGGTGCTGACGCGATTCACCCCGGTTACGGCTTTTTGTCAGAAAATGCTGAATTTGCCCAACGATGTATAGATAATCATTTGATATTCATTGGACCGACACCTGAAACAATTGCGCTACTCGGCGACAAGGCTGCAGCTAGAACTGCCATGCAAAATGCCAATATACCGGTTATCCCTGGAAGCCCCCGGTTGACTGATGTCCAGAAAGCCTGTCAAGCAGCGTCAAATATTGGATATCCTGTCATGCTGAAGGCTGTGGCTGGTGGCGGAGGAAAAGGGATGCGAATTATTAATGGCGAAGAAGAAATGAAGCAGGTGTTTTCAATTGCTAGTGAGGAGGCCAATGCCGCTTTTGGGAATGCAGAAATGTATATAGAAAAGTTAATTCTGAAACCGCGGCATATCGAGATTCAAGTGCTGGTGGATGAGCATGGACATGTTTTGAGCTTGGGGGAACGGGATTGCTCACTACAGCAATATCATCAAAAAGTAATCGAGGAAGCACCAAGTAGTATTGATGTTGAGAGTCGAGCAACTTTACAACAGCTTGCACGCAATGTCACCAAGACATTGGGGTTTCGTGGTGTTGGAACGCTTGAATTTCTGTATTGTGCACCCGGACAATATTATTTTATGGAGATGAATACGCGTATTCAAGTTGAACATCCGGTTACAGAATTGATTACAGGTCTAGATTTGGTAGATGCACAGCTGGCGGTCGCCAACCAAGAGCCCTTATCGCTTCAACAATCGGATGTTCAACTAGACGGTCATGCAATTGAATGTCGTGTAACGGCGCTAGCCCCTGGACGTGTGTCTGGACTACACTTGCCAGGTGGAAATGGCATTCGTGTGGATACTGCGCTATATCAGGGTTATATGATTCCGCCAAATTATGATGCACTGATTGCAAAAATCATCGCCTATGGTCCAACTAGAGCAATTGCAATACGAAAACTGCAAGTTGCAATTTCAGAGACCGTAATTATGGGGGTTCCAACCAATCTTGATTTCGTTGATCAACTCATCCATAACGCTAAGTGGCTAGATAATCAGTTCGATATTGAATTTATTGATGAAGTTGTAAAAAATAGGAGGTCACACCATGACACCAGCAATGTTCAGACAAGCGTGTCGCCAAGGACTATATCGGGAACAAAGTAGTGGCCAGTGCCTAGGGTATACGCAAGCAAATTTGGTTATTTTACCAGAGAGCGAAGCTTATGATTTTTTGTTGTTTGCTCAGCGTAATCGTAAGGCTTGTCCAATTCTTGAAGTGACAGATGTGGGTTCAAGAAAGTTGAGTGTATTTGCAACAGATATCGATATTGCTCGAGATTGTCCTCAATATCGAGTTTATAGGAATGGTCGGCTCGTTGATAGTCCGTATGAGGTGAGTTCAATTTGGCAATCGGATTTTGTGACGTTTCTGATTGGCTGTAGTTTTTCATTTGAGTCAGCCTTGTTAGAAAACGGTATTGAAATGAGACATATTACGTTGAAGAAAAATGTCCCAATGTATACCACTAATATTAAAACGACTCCGGCAGGGCGATTTCACGGTAATTTGGTTGTCAGTATGCGACCAATTCCTGCCAACCAAATTGCTCAGGCCATTGCAATTACAGAACGGCTACCGCAAGTGCATGGTATGCCAATCCAAGTTGGACAACCAGAGTCACTTGGAATTACTGACTTATCAAAGCCTGATTTTGGGGATTCAGTCCCAATTTATAACGGGGAAATACCAGTTTTCTGGGCGTGTGGTGTAACCCCGCAAGCGGTGGTAATGCAAAGCAAATTACCATTAGTCATCACGCATGCACCTGGACATATGTTAATGACTGATATTTTGGATACTGAGTTGGCAAAAGTTCTGGGTGAATAATACGAGGAGTGTTGAGATGAAAATTGATTTAAATTGTGATTTGGGTGAAAGCTTTGGGAGATACTCACTTGGGATGGATGAGCAGGTGTTAGCGGTGATTACATCAGCGAATATTGCTTGTGGTTTTCACGCGGGGGATCCAGAAGTCATGCAGAAAACCGTTGCATTGGCGCATAAAAATCAGGTTGCTATTGGCGCACATCCCGGTTTTCCTGATTTGGTTGGCTTTGGCCGTCGTAAAATGCAATTGACTCCGGCGGCAGTTCAAGCAGATATCATCTATCAGCTTGGGGCGTTGCAAGCGTTTTGTGGTGGTACGCCACTGCACCACGTCAAGCCACACGGTGCACTATACAATATGGCGGCTGATGACTTAACACTTGCAACGGCAATTTGTAATGGGATTGCAAGTGTTGACCCGAGTACTTCTTTGATTGGCTTAGCGAATAGTAATTTGATTAAAGCGGCTCGTCAGGTTGGTTTACCCTATGCCCAGGAGGTTTTTGCGGATAGACAATATTTGCCTAATGGCAGGCTAGTTCCCCGCAATCAACCCAATGCGATGATAGCAGACGAAGACATTGCCGTTCAAAGGGTGTTACGAATGGTTAAAGACCATGTTGTAACTGCAGTCGATGGTAGTGAGGTTTCAATCATACCCGATACGATTTGTGTACACGGGGACGGTCCTAAGGCGTTAGCATTTGTCAAACGAATTCACGCTGCATTAATTGAAAACCAGGTAACAGTTACCGCATTCTGATTTGTGTAGACTAATATTGGTTCATCGAAGCGTGGGTTCTTGAAGGGATGGTAATGAGATGAAGAACGAGAAGGCGATTAGTAAGCGTTCAGCATTAAATGTTGCAATGGGCGCGGCTTTTATGATGGCGATGGCGGCAGTTGGCCCAGGATTCCTGACCCAGACTGCGACTTTTACTGGAAAACTAGGTGCCAATTTTGGATTTGCCATCCTAATTTGTATTTTGGTAGATATTGTTGTCCAATTAAACATTTGGCGTATTATTATTGTTTCCGGAAAGCACGCTCAAGTATTGGCTAATGAAGTCGTTCCTGGACTTGGGTATCTGTTAACAGTCCTGATTGTGATTGGTGGGTTCTTTTTTAATATTGGTAATATTGGTGGTGCAGGTCTTGGGTTAAACGTTCTTTTTGGGATCTCTCCTGAGAATGGCGCCATTATTGCGGCGATTGTTGCAATTAGTCTTTTTTTAGTAAAGGATGCTCTACTGGTTGTAGATCGTACTGTTCAGGGACTGGCAGTTATCAAGATTTTGATATTAATCTATATTCTTGCTGTGACGACCGTACCGTATCAGAGTGCGGTACAACACACTTTCATACCTAGTAACATTGACTTTTATTCCATCGTCACGATTGTAGGTGGTACGGTTGGTGGTTACATCTCTTTTACAGGTGGACATCGCTTATTGGAAGGCGGTGTACATGGTTCGCAGTATTTAAAGACAGTTAATGAAGGCGCACTGACCGGAATTGGTGTTGCATCAGTCATTCGCGTCATGCTATTTTTGGCAGGATTAGCGGTGGTTGTCAGCGGACATCAATTAGATGCCAGTAATCCGGCCGCGACAATCTTCAAAGTTGCGGCTGGTGAATTTGGGTATAAATTCTTTGGATTATTATTGTTAGCAGCAGGAATGACGTCAACACTTGGCTCGACATTCACATCGGTATCGTTTTTAGATTACCATACGGCAAGTGAAACGAATCCACGCTGGCGTCGTTGGCTAATTATCGGTTTTATAGCAGCTGCAACGATAATCTTTTATTTTATTGGTAATCCAGCAAAGGTCCTGGTCGTCGTTGGCGCGCTCAATGGATTAATCCTACCAATTGCACTGGCAATTTTATTGATTGCTGCAACGTCGCATCGAATTATGGGGCAAAGTTATCGTCATCCGGTCTGGTTGCTAATCAGTGGTTGGGTGGTCGTGATCTTTATGGCATTTGCGGGTATTCGAACGATCATGTCGATTCATATTTAAAGGATGTTAATCTAAGCTGGAATAGGTGTAATCAACTGATTAGTACGAGTAGGCATTGGTACATTAAGACTAACCACCACTATCCCTCGGAAACTTACAACAAAAAATCGGTTTTTAAGCCCCAACTTAAAAACCGATTTTTTGCGTCGAAATGGTTGACCTAAACGTTGAAACCAAGCATCAAAGCATCCAGAAAACCTGTTTCGAAATTTTTCTAAATACTCCCTTGTATTTCAAACAACTCGTTGTTATACTCTATTTAGAGATATATCTAAATAGATAGTGAGAAGGTGGGGTTCAGATGGCATTGAATACAACGTTCAAGGCGATTGCTGACCCGGTGAGACGGCAAATTCTGGAGGAGTTGCGACAGAATCGACAGTCGGCGGGCGAGATTGCCGCGCACTTTAACTTGAGCCAAGCGACGGTTTCGTATCACCTTAAATTATTGAGGTCCGCGGGTTTGGTTACCGTCACTAAAGAAAAAAATTATTTGTATTATGAGTTAAATGCGAGTGTGTTCGAAGAGATGTTGACGTGGCTGTATCGGTTCAGTGGCAAGCAGGGGGATGACAATAATGATGAAGCGTAGTGTGCAATTATGGTTGAGTTATATTGTGATTTTATTACCGATTTTGTATGGCGTGGTCAACTATCAAGCGTTACCAGTCAGAATGGCAATTCATTTCAACTTGGATAATCAGCCGAATGGCATGGCAAGTAAAGCGGTGGTCGTTTTTGGTTTGCCATTGTTAATGGTGGTTTTTCAACTGATCTGCGTGGGAGCTACACGTCTGAATGCGACCCACAAAGGACCAGCGCCACGATTTGAGCGGATGATGATTTGGATCGTGCCCGTACTGTCTGGCGTGATTTATGCCACCACGATCAGCTACAATTTGGGTCATCGGATGGATATTTGGCGGATTGCCATCAGCTTGGTGGCGTTCATCTTCATGGCAATTGGCAACTACTTGCCGACGATTAGCGCCAATCAGTACGCACAGGTGCGGCGTGGCACCCGGCCGATTCATCCGATGGTTTGGCGGCGCGTGCGGTATTGGTTAGGTTACACCTTAGTTGGTGGCGGGATATTGTTATTATTAAGCGTCATGACCACGCAGGTGATTGCGATCATCGTCATGGTCGTCGTTATCTTGGCGTTATTTGCAATGAGTTTGTATAGTGCGTTAGCGCATAGTTAGCGCATAGTTAGCGCATGAAAAAAGCCCGGACGACTTCAAGTTTAAAGTCGTCCGGGCTTTTGTTATCTGAATGCTTATAATAATTTTTTGAATTTATCTAACAACCCAGCTGGCTTGTTATCATCTTCGTCAGTCGACGTGCCTTGTGCTGGATAGCGATGGGCAATATCAATATCGTCTTGGTTGATAGCCGTTGCCGCGGTGAACACCAGGGCGTAATTGTCATCAGCGGTGCGATAAATATCATCTGTTTTGATGGTGAATTTGATATTGGCGTGACTCGCAGCCTTGATGTAGGGCCCAATCAAGTCCTGTTCCAGATTGCCATTGATGAATAGTTGGTTATCGGGATGGGCCGCAAAAGCCTGGGTCAGTGCATCGACGTAGTCTGCCTGCTTAATTTGCGCCACGGTCACTGCGACTTCGACGCGTTCACGAAATGTCCCAAGGTACTTTCGTTGTTCGTCGGGATGCAGCTTTGGCGTCCCGTGGATGGCAGTTTCGATTCGATCGACCGGTTGTTTGTCTGTTTCAGCCATTGTCTAACATCCTTTCCTAGATAGTAATTATCATTGTAGCATGTTCCCGTCAGAATAGCGAAGAGAAGGGGATGGCGTTCGGATTGGTGGTGCGGTATGGTTAGTGTAAACGACTGATGGAGATGAGTCTCGTGTTTACGAATCAAGATTTTGAAATCTTTAATGACCCAACACTGGCTGGACGGATGCAGCTGATCAAAACGGTGATTGACCCGAAGTTTGAGCAACTGGCACCGCTGATTATTGACCACTTACAACAGCCAAACGGTGCGCTATTTTATGCCCATGTTGCCAAACATCTGCGGCGCCACAAGAATCCGCCGGTAGATACGTGGGTGGCTTTTAGTCAAAATAAGCGGAGTTATAAGGCCTGGCCGCATTTTGAACTCGGTTTGTGGCCCGACCGGCTCTTTATCTATTTTGATATTTTGGACGAATGCAAGCCTAGCGTTCAGGCTAAAATGGCGATTAAAGACTTAACGCCCAAGCTCATGGCGTTGCCCACTGGTTTTGTCATCAGCAATAATCACGGTGAGGCTAAGACGATGCCCGCCTCCCCAGCCAACATTACGGCCGCAATTCAGAAATTTGATCAGTATAAACATAGTGAACTGGTCGTGGGGCGGTCGGTCCAAGTGGGAGACCCATTGTTTGATGATCCGGCTGAACTAACGGCGACAATTTTGACAACGTTTGAGCAGTTACTCCCGATTTATGATCAGGTGATGAACAATAGATAGCCAAAAGCGGGCGACGGAGACGGGTGAAAAATCGCATTCAGCCACTTAAGCGTCCTAGTATCCTGTTTGGGAGAATAGCTGGTAGCCGGTGGCCAAAAGGATTATAACCTTGTTGAAAGACAAAATCTTTCGAGTTAGCGAAAATTTTGTAAGGCACAAGGGGGTAATTAGGATGGATGCAGATGCCGAAACTTTGGAACAGTTGATTGAAACTGCCTATCAAGAGCTTGTTGATAATCAGCAGTCGATTTCATATAAAAACGGCCTGAAACGGATGATACACGAATTGAGGAACGGCAAGGGGACTCAATTCGTGATGATTGACTTGTATCATAATTTTCGCGAAAACGATATGGTACCGGTGATGCTGCCAACTAATAATCAGAAATTGTACCAATATACGTGGCACATGTTGCTGCTGTTGCGTGAAAAAGAATTGAAGAATCGCCATCTAATCTCGCAGCTTGCTGAAACGCCAACCATTTTTGATCCTTATCTTTAAATTATTGATGTCATTCAGATTGAGTGGAAACGGACAGTTAATTTAAGTCGCTATAGCGCTGCTTAGATCAACTGTCCGTTTTAGTGTATGAAACAAGAGACGCGATTGATAGAGAACGTCCAAGCGATATGCTAGACTTTGTGGTGTAAAGCGTTAGGTTTAATCATTGTATCTTGTCTTCTAGTGTTGCCATGAAAAACAGCGTTGATGGGGGAAAATCAATGAAATTCGATGTTTGCATTTGTTCTGAGGATTTCGCGAGTGGGGAATGTTTTTGCCAGAAGTTCAATGGTGGGCCTGAATTATCGCTAGTCAAACGCGTCTGCCATTTGTCGTCATTAAAACGCGTCGCACGTTATTTGACGCAAAAACCCAATTATCAGGTTTATTTTGTGGTTTTTGCCCATTGGGACACGTATGCCTTAAAGGTTTGCCGGCTGATTAGAGCGGTTGATAAATTCGCAGTGATCAGTTTAGTCACTACGCAGCCCGTAAATGCGATGGCGATTATCCAGTCACGTGTTTACCCACTAAATACGTACAGCATAGGCGACAGCGACTTGAATCGGCGAATTGTGACTGATCTGAAAGCGAGTTTGCGTTTGCCGATGATTGGTAGTAGTCAGAAGAACGGGGGCTGGTTTTTCGTTGAAAATAAATCGATCAGTTTGCAGCTGCCGCTGTTGGACGTCAACTACTTTCAGACGGCTGATGAACCACACAAGATTGACGTGGTGACTAATTTTTCCAAACGAACCGTGACCGCAAAGCTATCGGAAATAGTGGTTGCTAACCCGAGCTTCATTCGCGTTCATCGGTCATTTGTAGTGAATGTGCCCAATATTGAAGTGATGGATCGCTCGCTTCAAATGTTAATGATGAATAATGGTGATCAGATACCGGTTGCTAGGAGGATGCTGGCTGAAGTGGGGAGAAGGATTCGAAGCTTTAATGCAGGCGAGGGTGGCGTCATTGGGGTTCAGTAGCGTGTCCAGCAGAGCCTGATTCTTGAGCAGCTAAATCGTTAAAAGGACACAAAAAAAACCGCCGCAACCGCGACGGTTTTTAATAACCGGAAATTAAAGCTTGTTGTAGTATTCAACGATTAATGATTCGTCGATATCTGCTTCAAGTTCTTCACGTTCTGGTAAACGAGTTAATGAGCCTTCAAGCTTATCAGCATCGAATTGAACGAAGTTAGGACGTGCAACCACGGCTTCAACGGCGCCAGTGATAACAGCCAACTTCTTGGACTTTTCACGAACTGAGACAACTTGGCCAACACTAACTTCGTATGAAGGGATGTCAACGCGCTTGCCATCAACAGTGATGTGACCATGGTTTACTAATTGACGTGCTTGACGACGAGTCGTTGCCAAACCTAAACGGTAAACCATGTTATCCAAACGACGTTCGAGTAAGATCATGAAGTTAACACCATGCTTACCTTCGCGAATCTTACCAGCTTTGATGAATAAGTTAGCGAATTGACGTTCAGTTAAACCGTACATCATCCGTAACTTTTGCTTTTCACGTAATTGAGTACCGTATTCTGAAAGCTTACCACGACGACCTTGGCCATGATCACCAGGTGCGTAAGGGCGGCGAGCTAATTCTTTACCAGTACCTGAAAGGGACATTCCCAAACGACGGGAAATTTTCCAACTTGGACCTGTATAACGAGACATAAAATGTTTCCTCCAATAATTTTAGTTGGAGTAAAATAATCCGATGTAAGTTCGATATTCGTTCAGATTGGACTGCAGGGTTCACCATTGCAGCCGCAGGTTACTAACTGACCAAAATATTGGCACCAATCTGTTGACGAGCTTACCCACTTACTGCTGCATTATTTTACACAAAGAGTAGCATAACACGTTTAGTAATGGTTAGTCAATGTGCGTCGTTAAAATTGCAACGAATTCAGTCAATTCAGCCTCATCTTCGGCACTAAAACGGTCTAAGGATGGGGAATCAACGTCGAGGACGCCAATTTGGTGACCGTCTTTGGTGATTGGAACGACGATTTCAGAATTGCTGGCACTATCGCAGGCAATGTGGCCTGGAAATTGATGAACGTCCGCGATCCGTTGGTTAGTTTGCGTTTCAAAGGCCGTACCAACGACCCCTGCACCGACTTTGATGTGCATGCAGGCAACTTTGCCTTGAAAGGGACCGAGGTCGAGCTCGCCAGTCTCATCGTTAAATAAGTAGAAGCCGGCCCAGTTCAAGTCGTCATACGTACTGTTGAGGAGGGCGCTAGCGTTGGCTAGGTTCGCGACCAAGTTCGTTTCTTGAAAAAGTAACGCGTCGAGCTGTTGGTTCATAAGTGATGTTTCGGTGGTAGCCATGTGAAAATCCTCCTTGAATGTTAACAAATTGTTACTGTCCGTTAGTTACGTCTATGTTATAATTTAAGATAGATTTTAATTGGATTTTCAGAAAAAAGCAAGGCTGCGGTTCTCAGCAGGGTGAGGCGCAACGCAATTAAAACGGAATAATTAATGTAAGGGGTATTCGTATGCAAGTAGCAATCGGCATTGTGGTGGTTGCGATTGTCATCTACGCGGCGGTCAAGGGCTTTCAATATTATATTGACAAGCAAGTCCGCCAACTGACGGAGCGCCAACAAGCGTTAGTGAAACAATCACAGACCACGGATTTCGAAAAAATTGAACAACTCGGACTAACGGGCGGCTCGTTAGAAAAGTTGGAAGCGTTGCAGAGTGCTGGTCAAGAAGTGGAAAACGACCAGTTGCCCGCAGTAAGCGATAAATTGGCGACAATTACCACCGAGGCGCGCGGCATCAAGTTCTTAGACGCCCAACAAAATCTAAAAAAAGTCGCGGCACTGTTGGATCAAATCGAACAGCGGCAGGCCGAAATTCGTGACGGGCTACAAGCCTTAGATGACGCCGATGCGGCCCACCGTCAAGCGGTTGCGAGTTTAGAGAAAAAATATCAAAACTTGCGGAAGACGTTGTTGTCGCAAAACTTCTCGTTTGGCCCGAGTATCGACAAACTTGAAGATCAGCTCGCCAACTTGGAAAGTGACTTCGATCATTTTTCTGAATTAGCGAAGGCTGGCGATCACGATGCGGCTGAAAAGGTCCTAGACCAGTTACATCATGATACCGGTGCCCTTGAAATGGATATTGACCGGATTCCACCGATTTATAAAGACTTAGTGAGTGGCTTTCCTGATCAATTAGCTGAACTAGCGAGTGGTTATCAACAATTGACCGCCCAACATTTTCACTTTGAAGTGGATTCAATCGAACCTGAGATTCAAGGACTCAAACAAGCCATCGATGATAACACCGCGTTACTGGGCGACTTGAAAGTCACCGATGCGGAAAATGGCAATCATGCCATTGAGAAGCGTATCGACCATTTGTACGATGTGATGCAGGCAGAAATCGACGCTAAAGCCATCGTTGACCAACGCCAAGAAGAGATCAGCAAGTTCTTGACGCACGCGATGAATCAAAATCACCGCTTACAAGTCGAATTGGACCGGTTGGCACAAAGTTATACACTCAATAACAATGAAGTTGAACGGACGCGTGAATTGAACGAGCAATTGAAGAATATTCAGGCGGTTTATCAAGCCGATACGACTGCGATTACGAGTAAGCAAGCGGTCTTCAGTGAGATTGCAGCTCACTTTGAGGAGCAGGACAAACAACTCACCGGCATTGAAGAGGAACAAGTGGCAATCAACCAGGGTGTTGCCAACTTGACTGCTGAGGAATCTAAGGCTCATGAGACCTTGCAACGGTTTGATTTTGAAATCCATGTGGTCAAACGCCAAGTGGAAAATCTGAATCTGCCAGGTTTACCTAAGGATTATCTGGATTACTTCAGGGTCGTTTCTAAGGAAATCGAGCGCTTAGACCATGATATCAATAAACTTGTGATTAACATGGATGATATTACGAAGCAACTCATCGTGATTCAGGCCGATATGGCTACCTTAAAAGAGAAGACCGATGATTTGACGGATGCTGCATTGATTGCCGAACAACTCTTGCAATATGCCAATCGTTATAAAAATAGTCATGAAGATGTTCAAGAAGCGAGCGTTGAAGCGCAACGTTTGTTCAACGAAACGCATGACTACGCACGGAGTTTGGAAGTTATTGCGACGGCGGTCGATAAGGTCGATCCTGGCTCCTACAAGCGAATCGAGGACAGCTACTATGCTAATAAGCAGGCGGCTAGTTCAGATGCTGATGCTTAGTTAGCGCCAATCAAGAAGATAAATGCCAACCAGTTGGTGGTGATTGTGATGAACGCAACCATGGCCAGCTGGTTTTTGATTGGCGTCAAAAAATGCCCGACAATTGCAGGATGATTGCTTGTGAGCTTCAGCGATACTGCTGCTAGCGTCGATTAATCGCGTTTTTGAAACAAAAAATCTTGTTTCAGTCCTAATTTTTGGTATAATTGCAAAGAATTCTTATCGAAAGTAAGTGCAAGGCACACTTTCTTGGAAAGAGAAGGCGTAGTAATGATTTATTTTGACAATAGTGCGACGACGCAAGCTGCTCCCGCCGTACTAGATACTTATACGAAGGTCTCACAGAAAATTTGGGGGAATCCTTCTAGTTTGCATAACTTTGGTGAAACAGCCTTTCATTTATTGGAACAATCGCGCCAACAGATTGCCGATTTACTCGGCGTTCAGGCGCACGAAATCTTCTTCACGTCAGGTGGGACGGAAGGCGACAATTGGGTGCTCAAGGGGACGGCGATTGAGAAACGTGCCTTTGGGAAACATCTGATTACCACAGCGGTCGAACATCCGGCTATCCACAATTCGATGGAACAGTTGAAAGAACTGGGGTATGAAGTCACGTACTTACCAGTGGATCAGGAAGGCCGTATTAACGTGGCTGATTTGAAAGCAGCGATTCGTCCGGACACCATTCTGGTTTCCACGATGGCCGTCAACAATGAGATTGGTACGATTCAACCGTTACTTGAAGTCGCGGATTTGTTGAAACAATATCCGAAGATTCATTTCCACATTGATGCGGTTCAAGGTATCGGCAAGGGCATTCAGAACATGATCATGAATGACCGGGTCGATTTTGTGACGTTCTCCGGACACAAGTTTCATGCGACCCGCGGTATTGGTTTTATTTATGCGCGGAATGGGCGCAAATTAGCACCGCTCATGAATGGTGGCGGTCAAGAAAGTAACTGGCGTTCGGGGACTGAAAACTTGCCCGCAATCGCTGGAATGGCGAAGGCCCTACGTCTATTATTGACGGGTGAGGACGAAAAGGTCACTCGCGAACGTGCCATCAAACAGCGAATCTACGACCACATCAAGACGTTCCCGAAAGTCACGATTTTTAGCCAACCGACTGATGGATTTGCACCACATATCCTGTGCTTCACGATCAATGGGGTGCGGGGCGAAACCATCGTCCACGCGTTTGAAGATCAGGGCATCTATATTTCGACGACTAGTGCTTGTTCGTCTAAGAAACACATGGCGTCAAGTACGTTGATGGCGATGCACGTGCAAGAAAATATTGCCACGAGTGCCGTCCGGGTCAGTCTTGATGAAAATAATACGTTGGCAGAAGCCGACCAATTTATCAAAGTTTTTGATCAGCTTTATCAAAAATTCTCTAAAATCAATGCAGATGCATAACGGAAAGGAACTTGTTCATGCAGTACACTGAAATTATGGTACGTTACGGCGAGTTGTCGACCAAGGGTAAGAACCGGCGGAACTTTATCGATAGCTTGGGCCGTAACGTCCGCAACGCGTTGCACGATTTTCCAACGCTAAAAGTTCATGCGAACCGTGACCGGATGCACATCATGTTAAATGATGAAGATGCTGCACCTGTCATGGATCGTTTGAAGTTAGTGTTCGGGATTCAAAACTTTTCACCAAGTATTCGAGTGGATACGGATATGGATGCGGTCTACGCGACGGCGATCGAAATGATCAAAGCCCAGTATCAACCGGGAATGACGTTTAAAATCAACACCCGTCGTTCTGACCACCACTTCGAATATGACACGAACCAGATCAACGATATGTTGGGTGGTCAAATTCTTGACCACGTCGACGGGATTCAAGTTAAGATGAAGAATCCAGACATCGTCCTGCGTGTCGAAGTTCGGTTGAATGGGATTTTCTTGTCATCCGAAACGATTCAAGGTGCTGGTGGCCTGCCAGTAGGGACTGCTGGTAAGGGGATGTTGATGTTATCTGGTGGTATCGACTCACCAGTTGCCGGTTATCTCGGGATGAAACGCGGCGTTGACATGGAGATGGTGCACTTCTTTAGTCCGCCATACACGAGTGAACAAGCGCTCGCCAAGGCCAAACAATTAGCCTCGACGCTTGCCAGTTACTCTGGTCGCGTCAAGTTTATCCAGATTCCATTCACTGAGATTCAAGAGGAAATCAAGGAAAAGGTTCCAGAAGGCTACTTGATGACCGTGCAACGGCGCTTGATGATGCGGTTGATGGACGCAGTGACGCGTCAACGGCATGGCAAGGCGATTTTTAACGGTGAATCGCTTGGGCAAGTCGCCTCACAAACCATGGATAGTATGATTGCTATCAATGATGTGACGACTTTACCCGTTTTACGGCCAGTGATTTCAATGGATAAGACGGAAATCATCAAGATTGCTGAAGACATTGACACCTATGATCTATCAATCATGCCATTTGAAGATTGCTGTACGATCTTTGCGCCACCAGCACCAAAGACTCATCCGAAGTTGGATCGTTCACGTGCATACGAAGAACGCATCGACGTTGATGGTTTAATGGAACGTGCTTTAGCGGGAATTAAGATGACCGAGATCAAACCCGGTGAAAACTACCTTAATGCTCAAGAAGACGTTTTTGCGGAACTACTTTAATTTTTATTTAAAAACGAGTGCCTAGCTAAACAGGGTGCTCGTTTTTTGTTGCTCAGATAAAATAAGCCATCCGCATTGTGCTAGTTAATTCGTCATGAAGCATGATTAAATCATGCCGGTTGGGATTGCTGTTCGTCAGCCGATGCGCATCCGATTCCGACTTCCGGGGCTGGCTGACAACGCTGGAACAGGGCGGACATCGATTTGAACTCACGCAGAACCCCACTGCGCGAGTTCAAATACGAGTCTTCTTCTAGCCCGGGAACCCCACCCGGACAAGAAGAACTTCGCCCTTGAGCATTGTCAGCCAGCCCCTACAGTCGGTAACCCGCTCGAATGGCGGATGAACGACCACCTAACTTGGTGCAATTGACCACTGAATACTAGGAGACTGGTCCTTCAGGCAAAGCTTAATCGGTGTCGATGATGACTGATGGCATTTAATTACTAAGAAGATTGCCTGAATATGATTCACTCATTTTAATACTATTAATTTTGATGATGACTAATCTTAAATTTAACCGATAAATTACCTTTGTTATTGAAGATTTTGCAATCTCAAACGACTTGAGAAAATCCTGACAAGTTCAGTGAGGATGTTTGTCAGATACCTTATCGCATGGGCAAAAGAGTTTATCTATTGTTAGAACCGGTCTGACAGTTGAATATCAAATTGGCCCCATAGCGTAGAAGCAAAGACTAATCTAACCAAAAGTTGGGTCCGCACATGTCTGCCTTTCGAATGCCTGAAAGCCGGTGTAGGAAGCATCCGCTACAGCAAGTTTACGGTAACTCGCACTGTTTCCAGCGGGTCTCAGCTGGCGGCTCTTGAGCTTAAAAAATGGCATGATTTAATCATCTATAATGCTAGAGAATAACAAGCACAAAATGTCAGTAATATATCAATATTGTTGAATTAATGTGTTAGCTGACCTAAAATAATGGTCATCATTTATGAACCGATGGACTAGGTATGCTAGGATAGCGTTAGAAATGGGGCGGTGGGCATGGATTGGCAACAGTTATTGAAATTAAATGCAGTAGCAATTAATTCGAATATGCTCCAAGTCGGCCTCGAGCGTGAAGGTCAGCGGATCGTTGAAACTGGTCAATTGGCGCAAACGGATTTAGCGCCCGCTTTGATTGGAAAATTATCTGGGCTGCAGCGGGACTTCGCTGAAACTCAGGTCGAATTAGTAACCCCAGTTTGTCCCAATGCTGAAGCTGCTGGTAGGGCGTTGACTGGATTAACGCGCCAGGTTCGCCAGGGAATCGCGCCTGAACTGATTTGGCCCTTGAGTGTCCCACCAACCTTGCCTGAGGACGAAGCGCTGATTCCAATTGCGAAGTTGGACAGCGCGGCGGTTGCGTATCGTGAGGGTCTGGCGCAACGATACGGCCGGCGCCGGCAAATGCTGTCTGGTCTGCATTGCAATATCAGCTTAAATCCGGACCTGCTGACCGCATTATTTCAGACGCAGACAGAAATAACCGACCAGGTCAGTTTTCGGAATCAATGTTACTTGCATATCGCGCAAAATTATTTGCATTATCGGTGGATATTAACTTATTTATATGGCTGTACGCCACACGTTTGGCCAAATTCGGGGTTTCATGAGAGCCACCGGTTAGTACGTAGTCTGCGCAATGGTCCTGAAGGCTACGTGAATCGGCCTGGCCTGCATGTTTCCTATGCGTCACTGACACAGTATTGTGATAGTTTGCAGACGGCAGTCGCCCGTGGGCAGTTAAGCGCGGTCAAAGAGTATTATGGACAAGTGCGGTTGCGTGGTGGTCGTGACTTATCGACCTTGCGCCAAACGGGCATTCAGTATTTAGAGTTACGCCAGTTAGATTTAAATCCGTGGTCGATCATCGGTGTGACCAATGAACAACTTCAAGTGGTGACGTGGTTTACCGCATTGATGTTGTGGTTGCCAAGTCCCACTGACCCGGACGCGTGGATTGACGCCGGTCAACGTGCTAACCAGCACGTGGCGTTAGAAGCGCCGACTGCGAGGACCCAATATTTTGAAACGGGGATGCGGTTGGCTGCGACGTTACGTGAGCTTGGGCAAAGCTTACATCAATCGGCAGCAGAAGACGTGGCAACGTTGATTGCAGCCAGACTACGTGCACCAGCATTGACTTTGGCTGCGCGTTGGTGTCACGAAACGCAGGGGTCAGTCACGCAAGCCACCCAATTGGCACTGCACCTTGCCGCACGTCGGATTTAACGCACTATCTTGTTGCAAATAATCCCGACCAGGAGGCTAAAAATAAATTAACGATTGATGAGGCTAAAGTTTGCGAAGCACCTGAAATTGCGGTAAATTTAAGCTATACTAGTTTCAAGGCATACATTGTCAATCATTAGTTATCGAAGGGGTGTTTTTCGTGCAAGTATTATTTCATGATCAAGCATTAGACCTAGTCGGTGAGCCACTAGAAGATGGCGATCAATTACCAAAGTTCAAAGTATTTACGACGCATGATAAGAAGATCAAGACCAAAGACTTACTTGGTAAGCCAGTCCTATTGAGTGTCATGCCCGATATTGATACGCGCGTTTGTTCGATTCAAACTAAGAAGTTCAATCAACAAGCCGATAAGTACCCCCACGTTCAGTTTGTCGCGATTTCCAACAACTCAGTAGCGGATCAAGCTGGCTGGTGTGCTAAGGAAGGCGTGAAAAATCTGACGGTGGCTTCTGATGAGGAGCTTTCCTTTGGGTATGCAACGAATCTTTATCTGCCCAATAATGGGACGTTGACACGCGCCATTTATGTAGCGGATGCGGACGGCAAGATCGTTTATCACGAAATCGTGCCCAATGTCAGTCATGAACCAAACTATGTGGCTGCACTGGAAGCTTTAAAACAATTCGAATAAAGATTGACGATAACCAGGAAATTCATTACAATAGTGACAACTAGCAATGAGCAAGAGAGTAGTGCTGAATGACGTCTTTAGAGAGAACGTGAGTAGTGGAACACGTTTGGCGTTTCAGCACGAAGGTAGCTTGCGAGCTGTTATTCTGAACGTTTAAGTAGGAATAGCCGAACGGGATACACCGTTCGTTAACAACGATGTTTAAGCTGTAAAGCAGTTACTTGTGATTGCTTTAAAATTAGGTGGTACCGCGAATCCATTCGTCCTAACTCAATTGGGATGAGTGGATTTTTTTGTACCTAAATGGAAAGGATGTGCCCCAATGTCAGAAGAACCAACTACTGATATGCCAACTAAGTATGATCCGACCGCCGTTGAAGCGGGCCGTTATCAAACTTGGCTAGACCAAGATTTATTCAAGCCTTCGGGCGATAAGAAAGCTAAACCGTATTCAATCGTGATTCCGCCGCCAAATGTTACTGGTAAGTTGCATCTAGGCCATGCTTG
This sequence comes from Lactiplantibacillus sp. 30.2.29, assembly GCF_018991255.1. Taxonomy (NCBI): domain Bacteria; kingdom Bacillati; phylum Bacillota; class Bacilli; order Lactobacillales; family Lactobacillaceae; genus Lactiplantibacillus; species Lactiplantibacillus sp. 30.2.29. The sequence goes on from NZ_JAGYGU010000013.1 coordinate 33,913, forward strand.
GGATACGACCTTACAAGATATTATTATTCGTCAGAAGCGGATGCAGGGCTTCGATACACTGTGGTTGCCAGGAATGGACCATGCGGGGATTGCCACCCAGGCAAAGGTTGAAGCCAAACTTCGTGAACAAGGCGTTAGTCGTTATGACCTCGGACGGGAGAAGTTTATTCAACAAGTCTGGGATTGGAAAGACGAATATGCGTCAATCATCAAGCAACAATGGGCCAAGATGGGGCTGTCATTAGATTATTCACGTGAACGGTTCACGATGGATGATGGCTTGTCAGACGCAGTTAAGAAAGTCTTCGTTGACTTATACAACAAGGGCTTGATTTACCGTGGCGAATACATCATCAACTGGGATCCGCAAGCACGGACCGCGTTATCTGACATTGAAGTGATTCATAAAGATGACCAGGGTGCCTTCTACCACGTCAAGTACCCATTTGCGGACAAGGATTACACGTTCAATGGTAAGCATTACATTGAAATTGCAACGACTCGTCCTGAAACCATGATGGGTGATACGGCCGTAGCGGTCAATCCAAGTGATGAACGTTATAAGGAATTAGTTGGCAAAAAGGTCATCTTGCCATTAGCCGACCGTGAAATTCCGATTATTGCGGATGCTTACGTTGACCCTGAATTTGGGACTGGGATGGTTAAAATCACGCCAGCCCACGACCCAAATGACTTCAAAGTCGGAAACCGGCATGACTTGAAGCGCATCAACACGATGAACGAAGATGCTACGATGAACGCCAACGCTGGTAAGTACGAAGGTATGGACCGCTTTGAAGCCCGTAAAGCGATGGTCAAAGATTTGGAAGATCAAGATTTGATGCTTAAGATCGATCCAATCGTGCATAGTGTTGGGCACTCTGAACGGACAGGTGTCCAAGTTGAAGCCCGGCTGTCGACGCAGTGGTTCGTTAAGATGAAACCACTCGCTGAACAAGCTTTGAATAATCAAAAGACTGATAACAAAGTTGAATTCGTGCCAGACCGTTTTGAAGATACCTTCAATCAATGGATGGAAAACGTTCATGACTGGGTTATCTCGCGGCAACTCTGGTGGGGTCACCGGATTCCAGCTTGGTATAACAAGACGACTGGTGAAACTTATGTCGGGGTGGATGCACCCAAGGATCCCGAAAACTGGGAACAAGACCCTGATGTTTTGGATACCTGGTTCTCCAGTGCCCTCTGGCCATTTTCAACGATGGGTTGGCCAGATACGGATGCGGAAGATTTCAAGCGCTACTTCCCAACTGACACGTTAGTTACCGGTTATGATATCATCTTCTTCTGGGTTTCACGGATGATGTTCCAAAGCCTTGAATTTACGGGTAAACGGCCATTCAAACACGTGTTATTGCACGGCTTGATTCGTGACGAACAGGGCCGTAAGATGAGCAAATCACTCGGCAATGGGATCGACCCAATGGATGTCATTCAAAAGTATGGCGCCGATGCCTTACGGTGGTTCCTATCAAACGGTTCGACAGCTGGACAAGATGTCCGGTTCAGCTACACCAAGATGGACGCTGCCTGGAACTTCATCAATAAGATCTGGAACGCCAGCCGCTACGTTATCATGAACTTGGGCGCGATGGACAAACCGGTCTTACCAGCTGCCAGTGAATGGACGTTGGCTGACAAGTGGATTTTGAGCCGTTTGAATGCCACGGTTAAACAAGTGACGACGACCTTTGATAAGTTTGACTTCGGTGAAGCCGGTCGCGCGCTCTATAACTTTATCTGGAATGACTTCTGTGATTGGTATATCGAAATGAGTAAGGAAGTGCTGACCGGGGATGACGAACAAGCTAAAGCCAACACGCAAAATGTGTTAGCCTACGTGCTCGACCAAATCTTACGGTTACTCCACCCAATCATGCCATTCGTTACAGAGAAAATCTGGTTGTCGATGCCACATGAAGGCCAATCATTAGTCGTTGCGCAATATCCAGTGGACCATCCAGAATTTGACGATGCGGACGCTGAAAGTGATATGGCATCATTGATTGAATTGATTACGGCTGTTCGGAGTATCCGGGCTGAAGCAAATGCCAAGATGTCGTCAGCGGTCGACTTGTTGATCAAGACGGATAATGCCCGGCTACAGTCTGTCTTCAAGACTAATGAAGATTACATTCAACGGTTTGCACACCCGAAGACCTTGTCAATTGGCGCTGACGTGGTTGCACCGAAGTTAGCCATGACTCAAGTGATTAGTGATGCGGAAGTCTACATCCCACTCGCTGAATTGGTTGATCTGAATGAAGAAATCAAGAAGCTAGAAAAAGAACAGGCGAAGTTTGAAAGCGAAGTCGCACGTGCGACTAAGAAGCTCGGTAACGAACGCTTTGTGGCCAACGCACCTGAAGACGTGGTTAATAGTGAAAAAGAAAAATTAGCTGATAACCAAACCAAATTGGCTGCTTTGAAGCAACGGCTAGTCGACATTAAAGCGCAAGCTTAGTTAGTCGTATGACTCAGTTTATCGCTGAGTTAATTGGTAAAATGGTAATCGTCCCAGTTGTTCGGGAGGGTTACCATTTTATTTTAAATGAACGGGTAGAAACGATGTCAGTAGGTGGCATCTTAGGGAGGAAAGGCAAAAATGATTGAGACTTATTCGGATGCGTTAGCCTTTATTCACGGCCGAACGAAATTTAAAAAGGCGCCGACATTGCAGCGGATGCGTCAATTTTTACATGAACTTGGAGACCCACAATTACAAGTCCATGGGATTCACGTTGCGGGGACCAATGGCAAAGGCTCAACGGTTGCCAATTTACGGGAACTGTTTATGGCTGATGGACTGACAGTCGGGACGTTTACGTCACCGTTCATCACGCGTTTCAATGAGCGCATCAGTGTCGATGGGACGCCAATCAGCGATACTGACTTGGTGGAACTGGTTCAACAGGTGCAACCGGTAGTCGCCAAGCTAGATGCAACCCTGGAGAGCGGAGGACCGACGGAGTTTGAAATCATAACGGCCATGATGTTCTTATACTTCGCCGCCCAACCAATTGACATTGCCATCATCGAGGTGGGCCTGGGTGGTTTATATGACTCAACCAATGTCTGGACACCTGCTGTCAGTGTGATTACGACGATTGGCTACGACCATATGCAGATCCTAGGTGATACACTGACGGCGATTGCGACCCAAAAAGCGGGAATTATCAAACCACAAATCCCTGTCGTTGTGGGAAAACTACCAGCTGAAGCACAGGATGTCATGGTTCAAACGGCGGCAGACCAGCAAGCACCGCTACAGACGCTGGATGTTGATTTCACGACTAAGTTATTAGCACCTCAGGGTTGGCAGGAGCGGTTCAACTTTGATGGTTTAGATGAACATTTTAAAGATTTGACGACCCCGTTGCTCGGCGATTATCAGGTCGATAACGCAGCGGTCGCGCTGGCGGCTTACCTCACTTATCACCAACAGACGCAAGTCCCTGTTAGTGCGAGTGATGTCAAAAAGGCGCTGGCTGGAACTCAGTGGCCGGGTCGCTTTGAACGGTTAAATGCGGACCCACTGATCATGATTGACGGTGCACACAACGAGCCCGCAATCACCGAATTGGCGGCAACTTTACGTGAACGTTTTGGACAGCAAACGGTGTATGTGATTTTTGCCGTTTTAGCAGATAAACAGCATCAACAGATGATTCAAACGTTGGGCGCTTTACCCAACGTCCACTTGTTGTTAACACAATTTGCAGGTCCCAACGCCAAGCGGCAAGCGACTGATCCCAGCACATTAGCCGCTGAGATGCCTAGCGGTCATTCAGCAGCCGTCTTTGACAACTGGCAAGCCGCACTAATGCAGGCGTTGCAAGAAATGTCGAGTGACGACGTGTTATTGCTGACTGGCTCGCTCTACTTCATCAGCGACGTCCGCGCTTATTTCAAACAGGCGGATGCAGATTAACCCACACAACTAATCAGCGCACCAAGCTTAAATTTTTAGCTTGGTGCGCTGATTTTTTTAAGCTGTTAACGGCATGAAAAATCATTGAAACGTGCCACATTGTCGGATGTCTGTCCGTCTGCACATGCTCATCCTACGTCGACTTCTGGGGCCGGCTGACAATTGCTGGAACATAGCCGACGTCGATTTGAACTCACACAGAAAACCACTGTGCAATTTCAAATACGAGTCTTATTCTAAGCCGGAAGCAACCCACTTCCGACTAAGAATAATTTGGCTATTGAGCATTGTCAGCCGGCCCCGCCAGTCGGGAAGCCACTCGAATGGCAGATGAACGGCCACCTATCTGGGTACAATTGACCTCTGAATATTAAATGACTAGTCCTTCAGGCAAACTTTTAATTGGCCTCAATAATGCTTTATCACGCTTAATCACTGAAAAATCAGTTGAATTTTATCGACTAAATTCAACGGACATTAATCTTGAATTTGGTCGATAAATTACCTTCGTTTATAATTTGAGACTTTACTATCTCAAACGACTAAGGAAAGTTCTGACAAATTCAGTGAAACTGCTGATTTGAAAAGTTAAAACATGGGTTAGGAAGCTTAGCTATCATTCGAAACTAGTCTGACAGTGGAATATCAAAATATCTGTGGGCTAAGAATCAACGACTAATCCAACAAAAAGTTGGGTCCACAAATGTCTGCCTTTCGAGTACCATCCCAGGCTGGAAGGCATTCTGGGCAAGGCCCAGTGGTGAAATTTCACTTAGCAAGCGTTTTTGGCTTGGTTAGTGAAAGACCAGTATTTAAGACGTGGTTTGTCGGCTTAAATCTGTGTCCACCACGTTCCGGCCATTGACCAGAATGCCTGGAAGCCGGCCTAGGACGCCGCCACAACAGCAAGTTTACGCTGAGTCGCACTTTTTCCAGCGGGTCTCAGCTGGCTGCCCTTGAACTTCAGCACGTTTCAATGATAAATAATGTTACTCGAAAAAACTTTTTTAAAAAACTTCCATAAAAATAATGGAGACTCGTCGTGCTTGCGTATCTACTAATTAGAAAGGGTGTTTTTGATGACGATATTAGAAGAGGCATACGTACCAGTGACCCAAGCGCATGAGTTAGTTCAGCAGTATTTTGCGACGTATTTACCAGCGGAGGAGGTCGATCACGCTGTCTGGATGTTTGAACGGTCGTATCCGTTAGAGGAAGCGACGGATTGGTTACATGAATCGTCTAAGGATCCAGTGTGGAACCGACTGATAATCGGATTACGATGTGGGCAGTTATTGCCACGCCCGGCGCGTCGATTGTTAGACCAGGTGTATGGTAGTGAACAATTAGCGCGGACGTTGTTGGAAGATTATGCGCATCTTGAGCAGGAACAGCTGCAACTCTTGTGCCTGGATACCAAAAACAGCGTATTGCGGCGTGAAGTTGTTTTTCAGGGGACAATCAATAGTTGTCCCGCACAGCCACGTGAAATCATTAAGTTGGCGTTGATGACGGTGACGGCGAGAATTGTCATTGTTCACAATCATCCCAGTGGTGACGTCACACCATCCACTAAGGATATTGAATTTACCAAGCGGCTCCAATTGGCTTGCGAATTGATGGGAATGCCATTGTTGGATAGTTTTATTGTCGGTGTAAACGATTACTATAGTTTTGCGGAACAGGGCTTAATAAATTGTAATACGGATTCGCAATAGAATGTGGTAAAATAACGGGGTTAGGACCGATTGTTCATCGGCCTGATCGCGTTTTTTGTTAAATTTTATCTAAGTTAAATAGTGAAACTGTATTTTTTATTGATTTACGGTATGCTAGGTTTCAGGCAGTGCTTTTTCAATGCAGTGCGACTATGCTATAATACTTACTATTATGACTAAAATAAAAAATTAAATTTGTTAATGATGAAGGGATGAATATAGTGTTCGGATTTGGGACAAAAAATATCGGGATCGATCTCGGTACTGCCAACACAATTGTGTACGTTGACGGCAAGGGCATCGTATTACGGGAACCATCCGTAGTTGCGAAGAACACGAAGACTGGTGAAATTGTATCAGTTGGTTCAGAAGCACGGGATATGATTGGGAGAACGCCAGCAAGTATTGTGGCGATTCGACCAATGAAGGACGGGGTCATCGCAGACTACGATACGACGGTTGCGATGATGAAGTACTTTATTCAAAAGACGTTAGGCCGCTCAAATGGGAAGCCTTACGTGATGGTTTGTGTACCTAGTGGTGTCACAGAAGTTGAAAAGCGGGCCGTTATCGATGCAACTCGAGTAGCCGGTGCGCGTGACGCGTACGTTATCGAAGAACCATTTGCCGCTGCGATTGGTGCCGGTTTGCCAGTAATGGATCCAACTGGTAGCATGGTCGTTGATATTGGTGGTGGGACGACCGACGTGGCTACGATTTCGTTAGGTGGGATCGTGTCAAGCCGTTCAATTCGAATGGCCGGTGATAAGATTGATGATTCAATCATTTATCATGTTCGTCAGAAGTTTAACTTGCTAATCGGTGAACGGACTGCAGAACAACTCAAAATTGATTGTGGTTCAGCTTCCTTAGAAGCAGCTGAAGAAATTGAAGGCTCAACCATTCGGGGTCGGGATCTGTTATCTGGATTACCAAAGACGGTTGAAATTTCATCAGTAGACGTTTCCGAAGCGATTCAAGAAGTCGTTTCTGAAATTATTTCTGCTATCAAAGAAACACTTGAAGAAACTTCCCCAGAAATTGCCTCAGACGTAATTGACCACGGGATTGTTTTGACCGGTGGTGGTGCTTTATTGAAGAATCTTTCTGAAGTGATTGCAGATGAAACCAAAGTTCCAGTATTCATCGCAAACGAACCGCTCGACTGCGTTGCCGTTGGGACGGGTGAATCACTCAAGAGCATCGACGTTATGAAAAAGCGATAACAGGTGAGCGGGAAGACGTCTTCCCGCTTATTTATTGTTAACTCATTGAATTTTCGACCGGGGGTTCATTATGCAAAAGTTTTTTTCTAACCGTAAACTGGTAATTGCAATTGTTATCTTCATTATTAGTTTCGGCTTGATGAGTGTCTCAGTGGCCATTCGTGATAAAAAATCAACACCACCATTGATTCAACAATTTGGAAATGACGTGGCGGGTGCGGTTGACCGGGTGATTGCCTGGCCGGTTAATGGTTTACAAAGCGCGACCAACTCAGTTTCTGACTTGTTGAACACCTATCAAGAAAATCAAAAATTAAAGAAACAAGTTGACCAATTGGCCCAAGCCAAGGTCAGTGCGCAAACGACGCGTGCCGAAAACAAACAGTTACGCAAGGAGCTCAAACTGAACGACTCGCTATCTGATTACACAACGGTGACGGCTAATGTTTTGACCCGGACACCTTCTTCATGGATGAACCAATTGGTGATTTCTAAAGGTGCGACGGCCGGCGTTAAGAAGAACATGCCCGTCATGTCACAATCTGGTTTGATTGGCCGGGTCGTCGAAGTCAATCAGACCAATTCGAAGGTTGAGTTGATTTCTAACACGAGTTCTTCCGCCAATAAATTTGCCATTCAAATTACCAATAGTGCTGGTAAGACCGTTAATGGGATTATTTCAGGCTATGATAAGAGTAGCAATTTGCTAGAGATGGGCTCCGTGACCTCTAACGTTAAGATCAAGAAGGGCGATAAAGTCGTCACGAGTGGTCTGGGTGGGAATACGCCAAAAGGCCTGTACGTTGGTAAGGTTTCCAAGGTCAAGCAGGATGATTATGGGCTGGCTTCCGAAGTTGAAATTACGCCCGCAGCTGACTTGAGTGACTTAACGGTCGTGACGGTCGCTGAACAATAGGGAGGTGCAACGGTGAGTTTCTCAAGATTAAGAGTCATTTTTCCAATCGGGTTATTTGTTGCACTCTTTTTAGACGGCTCGCTCTCGAATGTCTTTGCTGGGCATTTGTTCAGCTATCCCTATGCCAGTGTGCTACATCTGACCTTACTGTGGTTGGTCTTCGCCGTCTTCTTGGATGATCACGACGCGTTACCAGTCGGCATCTGGGCGACCTTTGTTGGGTTGGTCTTTGACTGGTATTATACCGGGGTCTTCGGCGTCTACATGGTGGGCTTACCGTTGATCGTGTATTTATGCCGACAGATCAAACCTTGGTTGGATTTGAATTTTTTGACATTACTGATGATTTATATTATCAATTTAACGATTTTAGAAGCATTTACGTACATTTGGTACACGATGGGGCACGTCATCTCAAGTAGTTTGGCGGACTTTGCCGTGTACACGCTAGGACCAACGATTGCGGTCAACCTAGCAATCTTTGTGATTTTATATTATCCAATGCGTCGGTTATATCTGAGTGTTATTTAGTCGGCAGAAAGGAATTCTAACATGCAGCAGAGTGTGGTTTTAAAGGCCAGCAATGATGGCTATGAATTAATTTTGCGTCAAGCAGCCAGTTTTGACGATATTATGGTTGACTTGAAAGTCTTACTCGACCGCTTGCAGGCTGATAACACCAGTGATGAGCAGATCTCGTTTGATTTAGATACAGCAAGTCGGCTGTTAACGGCTGACCAGAGTCAAAAAGTCACGCAGTTGATTCAGCAGTATCCGTTGTTCAGTATTCATAAGCTCACGGCGGACGTGATTTTGACCGCTGATGCGCTCGCGATGATTGAACGCGATACGGTTCACTTAGTTAATCAGATTATTCGTAACGGTCAAGTCGTTGAAATTACGGGGGACGTGCTGTTCTTCGGTAAGATTCATGAGGGCGGGGTGCTCCGAGCCACTGGGAGTATCTTTGTGATGGGTGAGATTCACGGTGCTCTGGAAGCCGGCTATCCCGACCATAACGACGCGGTCATCGTGAGTCCATTGGCGACGGTACCGCGGGTGCGAGTGGGCGAATTGTTAGAATTAGTTGACCTCGAAAAAGTCGTTGAGGGGACCAATGTGGTTTATATCAACGACATTCAAGCGTTAGACTATCAGCCACTTAATCAATTAAAACGGGTACGACCGAAGCTATTTACACGAAATGGAGGACGGATTTGATGGGAAAAGCAATTGTCATCACCTCTGGTAAGGGTGGCGTTGGTAAGACGACCACGACGGCCAATTTAGGGACGGCCCTTGCATTAATGGGCAAGAAAGTTTGCTTAGTTGATTTAGATATTGGGTTGCGTAACTTGGACGTGATTCTTGGTCTCGACAACCGAATCCTCTATGACATTGTGGATGTGGTCGCGGGCCGGGCACAATTACGGCAAGCGCTAGTTAAGGACAAGCGGTTTGATGACCTCTTATTCCTGTTACCCGCAGCGCAAAATGCGGATAAGGATTCATTGAATCCAGACCAGGTACGGGCCATCGTGGATGAGTTGAAGCCTGATTTTGACTACGTTCTGTTAGATTGTCCAGCCGGAATTGAACAAGGCTTCATGAATGCGATTGCGGGTGCTGATGCGGCAATTATTGTCTCAACGCCAGAAATCTCAGCCATTCGCGATGCCGACCGGGTCGTCGGTTTACTAGAACAATATCCGTTAGCTGAAGCGCCCAAGCTAGTCATTAACCGGATTCGGACGCGCATGATGCAAGATGGCGAGACGATGGATATTGATGAAATTACCCATCACTTGTCGATTGATCTATTAGGAATCGTGTTTGATGATGATGCCGTCATTCGAACTTCTAACAATGGGGAACCCATCGTCTTGGATCCTAAGAATCCAGCGTCGCAGGGTTACCGGAACATTGCGCGTCGAATCGAAGGCGAGACGGTGCCATTGATGAATTTGGAGACCCCTAAAGCGGGTGTTTGGTCACGAATTGCCGGAATTTTTCATCGCAACAAGTAAAAAAGGCTTGACGGTTGATTAATTTTCAATTAGTATGGATTCAACATTAAAAAACAGGGAACAGAAGAGTAGTTGTGAACATCTTGTTCAGCGAGTTATCGATGATGGGAAGATAACCAAGACTTATGACGAACCACATCTGTGAGTTGGACGACTGAAGTAAGTAGGTCGTTCCGGTTGGCCTCGTTAGCGGCGGAGTTTAGTGATAAACTCGTTGAGGTTAGTTGTGTGAGCAACTAATGAATATGAGGTGGAACCGCGATTAAATCGTCCTCTTAGGTATGATGACCTAAGGACGATTTTTTTATTATCACGAAACTCCCTGAGGTAATAACTGTGAGGTTATTACGAACTGAGGTGGAACCACGGATGACCGTCCTCTTGAGCGTTAGGCTTGAGTGGACGGTTTTTTTAGTTCCTCAAATCATGACGATCGATAGACAAAATGACTTGTGACCTGTAAATTTGGGAGGGAAAGCACATGCACTATATTTTAGAAATATTGCCATCATTATTATCTGGTGCCGTTATGACACTTAAAATCTTTATTTGGACCTTGATTGGGTCGTTACCATTAGGGTTAGTCGTCGGGCTCGGCATGATGACCAACTTCAAGCCACTGCAATGGTTATTACACTTGTACGTCTGGCTGATGCGGGGCACGCCATTATTACTTCAATTAATCTTCGTCTTCTACGGACTGCCACTGATTGGCATCGTCTTTCCACGGTACTACGCGGCGCTCTTTGCCTTCATCTTGAACTACGGCGCCTACTTTGCGGAAATCTTCCGTGGTGGCTTACAATCGATCGATAACGGTCAATATGAGAGTGCACGAGTGCTACGGTTGAGCTACTGGCAAACGATTCGGAAGATCGTAGTGCCACAAGTGATCAAAATCGTCTTACCATCAGTCGGAAATGAAGTCATTAACTTGATCAAGGATTCATCCTTAGTTTACGTCATCGGATTGGGCGACTTATTGCGTGCCGGCAACGTTGCCACTTCACGCGATGTGACGTTGATTCCATTGGTACTCGTGGGGGTCATCTACTTAGCCCTAACGGCGGTCACGACCTTTATCCTCGGACGCGTCGAAAAACACTACAGTTACTGGAAATAGGGAGGTCATCATATGTTAGAACTCAAAAATATTACCAAAAGTTTTGGCAGCCGTACCATCATCAAGGATTTGAACTTAACCGTTAAGGACGGCGAGATTCTGAGTATCGTTGGCCCCTCTGGCGCTGGGAAGACCACGCTGCTACGCTGCATTACCGGACTCGAAAAAGTTAACGCTGGCGAGTTTCTGGTTGACGGACAACCGTTTGACCCATACACGAATCGCAGTAATGACAGTGTGATTGGAGTCGTGTTCCAAAACTTTGAACTGTTCCCCAACTTGACCGTGATGCAAAATATCACGTTAGCGCCAACGATGGTCTTGAAACAATCTACCGATGAAGCCACGAAACAAGCCCAGACACTATTAGACCGTTTGAACTTAGGTGACCACGCCGACCAGTATCCGTTCCAATTATCTGGTGGTCAAAAGCAACGGGTCGCAATCGCACGGGCATTGGCAATGCGGCCTAATGTGCTCTGCTACGATGAACCGACCTCAGCGCTAGATCCGAATTTGCGTCAAGAAGTTGAAAAGTTGATTTTGGGATTAAAGGCGGATGGCATGACTCAAATCGTCGTGACCCATGATTTGACCTTCGCTGAAAATATTGCGGATGAAATGTTCCACGTTGAACCGAATAAACAACAGTAGGAGGCGGCATAATAGATGAAGAAAAGATTATTTTCGCTAGGCCTGCTGCTGGTGATGTTGATGGGTGTCGCGACGACATTGAGTGGCTGTGGTCAGAATGTGACGCAGCGTGCGGATACGCAGGACACCTGGTCGACGATCAAAAAGCGGGGCTACGTGGTCGTCGGTTTGGATGATAGCTTTGTGCCGATGGGCTTTCGTGAAAAGTCGGGGAAGTTAGTCGGCTACGATATTGACTTGGCACGCGCCGTCTTCAAGTTGTACGGTATCAAAATTAGTTTTCAAACGATTGACTGGTCCATGAACGCGACTGAATTGCGTAACGGCACGATTGATCTGATCTGGAATGGGTATACGAAGAATCCACAACGGGAAAAAGTCGTGGCATTTAGCGATACTTATTTGAAGAACAAGCAAGTCTTAGTTTCGTTGAAGAAGAATCATATCAACTCATTTGACGATATGACGGGTAAGACGCTGGGTGTGCAGTCCGGTTCCTCGGGTTATGAATCACTTGAAAATAATCCCAAGCTCCTGAAAGACAAGATTGCTAAGAAGACGCCTGTTCAATACGATACCTTTACGAATGCCTTCTTGGATCTGAATGCCGGTCGTATTAAGGGATTATTGATTGATAGCGTCTATGCGAACTATTATATCAAGCACGAAGCCAATTCAGCGGATTACAACGAAACACAGGGCACTTTCAAGTCCGAAGACTTCGCCGTTGGGATGCGGAAAGGCGATAAGACGATGCGCAAGAAGATCAATGCTGGACTGAAGACCTTGAAAGCTAACGGTACGTTAGACAAGATCAATAAGAAGTGGTTTGGTAATCAGAAGGTTGAGAACTAAGTTAGCGTGATTTAAATCAATCGTTATTACTGGATTAAAAAATCTGTTGATAGCCATCAATTTGATGATGGCTATCAACAGATTTTTTAATAGTTTACAATAATATGCCTGTCAGATAGTGGACTCAAACTGGATTCGAGACAACATCTGTTTGGGCTGAATCTAGTTTGAGGTAGCGTGTATGACCAGCAGCTTGACGAACTAGCCCGGTCAGATGAACTTGTCAACTTGTCATGTATGCTAAGCCGACGTCGCTAGTGCCTATGCTTTGAAGAATTCGTGGTACAACGCAACCACTGCTTGATCCGCATCGTTATCGTGCACACCGAACATGATGGAGATTTCGGACGCACCCTGGTTGACCATGATTAACTTAATGTTGTTTTCGGCTAAGGCAGTTGCTGCCCGGGACATGATGCCGACCCGGTTGCGCATGTTTTCACCGACCAGCATCAGAATCGAGTAGTCATGGGTGAAATAGATTTCATCCGGGTTAATTGCCGCTGAAATTTCGGCAACCAACGTTTTCTCGAGTTCCGGTGTTAATTGGTGTTCATCGAAAATGATGGTTAAATCGTCGATCCCGGATGGCATGTGCTCATAACTAATGTGGTGATTTTCTAAAATCGTTAGAATCTTGCGACCGAGCCCAACTTCCTTATTCAACAGATATTTACGTAAGTATAGTGAACAAAAACTGGAAGAGCTTGCAATACCAGTCACTGGGAAGTCTGGGTTCGGTTCACGCGTTGATTGAATCAGCGTACCTGGTGCTTCCGGATGATTGGTATTTTTGACGTTGACAGTGATGTTGCCTTCAATTGCAGGAATCAAGGCTTCGTCGTGGAACACTGAGAAGCCGGCGTAAGAAAGTTCACGCATTTCGGTAAACGTCATTTCACTGATGGCTGCTGGCTTTTCCACTAAGCTGGGATTGACCGCGTAGATGGCATCGACATCCGTAAAGTTTTCGTAGCGGTCGGCATTGACCCCGCGGGCGATGATGGCACCGGTAATATCGGAGCCACCGCGTGAAAAGGTACAAATCTGACCGTTTCGGTTATAGGCAAAAAAGCCGGGAATCACTAAGATTTGTTCGCTATTGGCCCATTTGGCGAGCTGATCATAGCTACTCTTGATGATTTGCGCATCATCTGGCACGTCCGTGACGACCATACCAGCGTCCTTGGGATCCAAATAGCGGGCATTGAGGCCACTTTTTTGGAAGACCGCCGCGACAAGTTGCGCGTTCAGCCGTTCGCCATGGGCTTTAAAAGCTGCCATTAAATACGTGTTGTCAGCGTAAGCTTGTTTTGGTAAGTTGCGAATCGTCTCGAAGATCGGTGTCAGTTGGGCTTCAGGCACATCGAACCCGTGACCGATCTCTGCATAGCGGTCAATGATCGTATTCATGACGGCTTGCGTATCTTGGTGATGAATCGTTTGACGTGCATATTGAATAAGTAAATCGGTGACCTTGGTGTCGCCGTCAAACCGTTTACCTGGGGCTGATACGATCACATATTTACGTTGTTGATCAGCTTCGACGATTGAGAGGACTTTTTGCAGTTGACGACTACTAGCTAGTGAACTGCCACCAAATTTAATTACTTTCACATTAACCGCTCCTTAATTTTATCAATAATGAAAAGAATAGCAGACAAAACGCGACTTGGCAATGTTATTTGTTACTCACGATAATTTAATTTAATGGGTATAATCGCCATTTTGAAACTGATTATGAAAAAATTGGCGTGCATTCAAGACGGAAAGTTGCGTCAACTCGGCCTTTCGCTTATTATTTATTACATATGCAAGGAGGAAAAATGTTGCAAACTCAGTTAGCAAAAGGGGTTCAATTGACGACCGTTGTCAGTCATCAATTTAAAACCAATCAAATTATGATTAATTTTCGTGCACCACTGGATCGGTCGACGATCACTCAGCGGGCACTACTCTCAAACTTATTAGAAACGAGTTCCGCAGACTATCCTGACCAGCGGACGTTAGCCAATGCACTCGCAGCCATGTATGGCGCAGCGTTTGGTGCCGGTGTCAGTCGTAAGGGGCCGACACATAATTTACAATTAGCGATTACGGTGGCCAATGAACGCTATTTAGCCACGGATCAGCCATTGACTAATCAGGCTATTCAATTCTTACAACGGGTCATTTGGCAGCCGCTTGCCAGTGATCACCAGTTTGACCAAGCGACATTTGACCGGCAAAAGACCAACTTAGAAGCGGCTATCAAATCGGTTGCTGACGACAAGCAATACTATGCGGCCCAACAACTAAATGCCGCATTGTTCGCGAATGAACCGGCCCAACAAGTCCCTAGTTTTGGGGTGATTGACGATTTAGCAGCCATCGATGCACAATCACTTTATCGTTACTATCAGCAACTGTTACAAGATGACCAAATCGATATCATTGTGACTGGTGATATCGATGAAGCGGCTGTACTGGAACAGTGGCAGCAAGTCGGGTTTGAAGACCGGTCAACGGGTCGGCCACGGCCATTTTATCAACATCATAATCTAAAAGACTACGTTGAAGTTCATGAAGAACAAGCGCTCAGTCAAGCTAAGCTGAACCTCGGGTACGATTTCCCTGTGTTCTATCGTGGCGATCACTACTACGCGGCACTCGTTTTCAATGAATTGTTTGGGGGTTCACCGTTATCCAAACTTTTCACTAATGTGCGCGAGAAAGCCAGTCTGGCCTACTATGCCAGCAGTTCACTCGATACCTTCCGTGGTGTGCTGAAAGTGCAAGCCGGAATCGATGGTAAGAATCATGACCAAGTGTTGGCGATTATTGCGGATCAGTTAACTGCGATTCAAAACGGCGACTTCACGGATAACCTCGTTGACCAACTCAAATTGGGGCTGATCAACGACTTTGAATCCAGTCTGGATAGTCAACGAACCGTTGCCGTTCAAACGTTGATTGACGATTTGACGCAACAGCACGTGTCAGACGCGGACTGGTTACGTCAGATTCAAAGCGTCACACGCGAACAGATTATTGCGGTTGCAAAAATGGCGACCCTGAATAACGGCTTTTTCTTAAGTGGGGAGTCCAAATGAAAGTAAAAAAATATGATCAATTTAATGAAAGTGTTTATCAAGCCAAGCTAGCTAACGGGTTGACCGTGACCATGCTACCGAAGACCGGTTATCACAAAACATATGCCACGTTGACCACCAACTATGGTTCCATTGATAACACCTTTGTGCCTGCGGGCAGTACTGAATTGCAACGTTTTCCAGATGGAATCGCGCATTTTCTAGAACACAAAATGTTTGAGAAGGCTGACCACGACGCCTTTCAAATCTTTGGTCAGTATGGGGCCAGTGCCAACGCCTTTACCAGTTTCACTAAAACCAGCTATTTGTTTTCGGCGACGCGTCATCTCAAGGAAAATTTGACGACCTTACTGGACTTTGTTCAGGACCCATACTTTTCAACGGCAACCGTCGAAAAGGAGAAGGGCATCATCGGTCAAGAAATCGAAATGTACGATGATGATCCAAGCTGGCGTTTGTACTTTGGTATGATTGGTAATTTATATCCTAATCACCCATTACAGTATGATATCGCGGGCACAACTGATTCGATTGCTAAGATTACCGCGGATGATCTATACGCAGCATATCGCACGTTCTATCACCCAGAAAATATGACGTTATTTGTGGTTGGTAATTTTGATCCAGATGAAGTGCTGGCACTCGTCAAAGCCAATCAAGACGCCAAAGACTTCACTGCTTTTCAGCCAATTGAACGTAAGATTCCTGAAACGGCTGCTGACGGTCATGACATTATTCCTTATCGGACGATTGACATGCCAGTCAACCGTGCCAAGTCAATCGTGGGGGTCAAAGGCCTCGTGCCGATTGAAAGTGGTGCGGCAGCGCTCAAGTATCGTGCTGCAGTCAATGTTTTATTAGAATTATTATTCGGTGATACTTCCGCCGATTATTTACGGTTATATGATCAAGGCATCATCGACGATACGTTTGGTTATGATTTTGAATTGCAAAATGGGTTCAACTTTGTCACTTTTAGCGGTGAGACCGATGACCCTGCGCAATTTGATACGGCCATTATTGACGTCTTGGAAAATTGGCGTCGGTCGGTGGTTGACCAGGACGATGCGTTGGCCTTAGTTAAAAAGGAAATGATTGGCCGGGTCGTCTTTATGGCTAACTCCCTGGAGGCCGTTGCTAATCGTTATGATCAGCGCTTATTTGGAACGGCGACGATCTTTGATGAGCCAGCGGTTATTGATAGCTTGACCTTGGATGATTTAACTGCTGTTGCTGAGCAGTTATTGCAATCACAGGCGATTAGTGAATATCAAATTCGGCCACAAGCAAAGAATTAAAGAAATCTGAAATTTAGTTGTCATGGGGCTGCTAAATTTAGTTGCTGTGATATACTATTAACCGTAAGATTTTGAAAATAGACTTAGGGTGGAGAAAAAGTCAATGAGTGAAAATAACGAAGAAAAAACAACGATTGGGGCGCGTCTAAAAGCCGCCCGGACAGCGAAAGGGCTTACGATTGATGATTTGCAGCAAATCACCAAAATTCAAAAGCGCTATTTGATTGCCATTGAAGACGAACAGTTTGACAAGTTACCGGGTGATTTTTATGTCCGGGCGTTTGTTAAGCAGTATGCGGATACGGTCGATCTCGATGGTAACGCGCTGTTAGAAGAATATCGTGACGAGTTGCCGAGTGTGCACACTGAAAAAATCGTTGATAACGTTGATGAAGTTCAACCGACCCGGGTGGCCAGTCGTGAGCAACCCGCTTCACCAGCCAACCGTGTTCGAAATTATCTACCGACGATCATTATTACGGCCATCGTCGTTTTGATTCTCTTGTTTATTTGGTTTATGGCAGTTCGGACGCATGCTGGCTCGAGCTCTAGTACGAGTGCGGACAGTTCGTCGGTCCAAGTTTCAAGCTCGAAGAAGAAAGTCAGTTCATCGAAGGCCAGTTCTTCGGCCAAATCTAGTTCTAAGGCTTCTTCGACCAAGGAACAGACGATTAAAGCCAACGGTAGCAGTGATACGGCCTTTACGTTAACGAATGGTGCCGACAAGAACAAAGTCGTTATCAAGTCAAGCAAGGCTGCTTGGACGTCAGTCACGACTAATGGGAGTCAGACTTGGCAAGGCACGTTGTCAGCGAACGGCTCACATACGTTAACGCTGCCAAGCAATGCGAAGACGGTCAAGTTCCAATTTGGTAACGCCACTGAAACCACCGTCACCATTAATGGGAAGGCGTTCAACTTTAATCCGAACAACAGTAGTTCTAAAGTTCGGACAATCACGTTAACCATCAAATAGTGTTGCGGAGGAGGCGGGTACTTTGAATTTACCTAATAAATTGACCGTGTTTCGCATTATCTTGATTCCGGTGTTTATTTTGATTATGGTCTTACCCCTGAATTGGGGGCAAGTGGTGTGGGCTGGTACCATGATTCCAGTCACCCAGGTTGTGGCAACGGTGATTTTTGCGGTCGCTTCGTTAACCGACTTAGCGGATGGAAAAATCGCCCGGGGACAACATTTAGTCACTAACTTTGGAAAGTTCGCGGATCCACTTGCGGACAAGATGTTAGTGATGACGGCTTTTATTATTTTGGTGCGGATGAATGCCGCTCCTGATTGGGTCGTTGCAATTATCATGTGCCGGGAATTAGCAGTGACGGGCTTACGCTTGTTGATTGTTGAAAACAACGGTAAGGTCATGGCAGCTGCCATGCCTGGTAAAATTAAAACGACGACACAGATGATTGCCATTATTTTCTTGTTGTTGAATAATGTGTTGTTTGCAGCGATCAACGTGCCATTTGCACTGATTATGCTGTACATCTGCCTATTCTTCGTCATTTATTCTGGCGTGGACTACTTCGTCCAAAACCGGGATGTTTTCGCAGATGGGTTTAAATAAGCTTGATTGAAACGTCTCACTGAGCGGATTGCTTAGTGGGCGTTTTTTTTATTTGGGATGGTCTGTTTAAACCGTAAGTTCAATGTCAAAGTCTGTAGCATCAGATTCCTGTTCGTCAGCCGATGCGCGTCCGATTCCGACTTCCGGGGCCGGCTGACAATTGCTGGAACGTAAGCCGGTGTAGGATGTTACCACCACTGCAAATTTGCGCCAACTCGCCCTATTTTCCGGCGTTTCTAAGCTGGCTGCTTTTGAACTTAAGGAATAGCATGATTTAATCATCCTTAACGCTAAAGAATAATCAGCACAACGCGTAGCCAGTTTTATCAAGTTAGCCGAATTGCGAGAAAAAAAGGTAATCTTTTTAATGGGGTCGGACTTAATTTTCGTATATACTAAATGTAGGACGCGCTGAACGGCGCCCACATTGGATGTAATCGTTGTGATTACGAGGAGGTTCTTTGGCATGCAGGCAGAGATAATCGCGGTCGGTACCGAGATTTTATTAGGACAAATCACGAATACGAACAGTACGCACATTGCACGTGGACTGGCTGAGTTAGGCATTGACAGTTACTATCAGACCGTGGTGGGTGATAATCCGCAACGGCTGTCAGCAGTAATTGAAATTGCGGCACAACGCAATGATTTAGTGATTTTAACGGGTGGTCTCGGACCGACTGCGGATGATTTAACGAAGCAGACATTGGCACATTATTTAAATGTACCGTTAGTCGAAGATGCAGCAGCAATGCAAAAAATGACCGACTGGTTTGCAAAAAATGAACAGGTCATGACCGCTAACAACCGGCAACAGGCGCTGTATCCGCAAGGCGCTCAGCCGTTAGTCAATCATAACGGCATGGCGGTCGGTGCGTTTTATCAATCGTCTGACAGCGCGGATTTCTTATTGTTGCCAGGGCCACCACGTGAGTTAGCGGTGATGTTTGACCGGGAAGCTAAGCCGAAGCTGGCAGCAGCTTATGGCGACCAGGCTCAGATTTATTCGCGGGTGATGCGATTTTACGGGATAACCGAATCGGCACTTGCGACCAAGTTACAACCGCTAATTGACAATCAGACGGCGGTGACGATTGCACCGTATGCCAAGACGAATGAAGTGACCTTACGTTTGAGTGCCCAGGCTAAGACTGAGTCGGCTGCCAAAGCGGCGATCGACCAAGTTGACCAACAGATCAAAGCGTTGATTGGACGCTATTTCTATGGCTACGGTGATGATAATTCATTGGTCAACGTGGTGGTTAAACAGCTGATTGATGCTAACTTGAGCATTACGGCCGCCGAAAGCTTAACCGCTGGCTTGTTTCAGAGTACCCTTGGGAGCGTGTCAGGTGTTTCGGCAGTTTTTCCAGGTGGCTTTGTGACGTATGCAAATGAAGTTAAGCATCAGCTGGTCAATGTGCCTCAAGACATCATTGATACCGATGGGGTGGTGTCCGAGGCAACTGCTAAAGCCATGGCTTTAGGCGCACAACAGCAGCTACAGACGGACGTTGCCGTCAGTTTCACCGGTGTCGCAGGTCCCGATAAGCTAGAAGGGCAACCGGCTGGCACGGTTTGGCTTGGCTTAGCTTATCGGCAGCAAGCGCCAATTGCTCAGCAATTCCACTTTGCGGGGGGACGACAACGTATTCGTCAGCGCAGCGTGATGGCCGGATTGGACCTATTACGGCATGCACTGGCGGCCGATTCGACACTGAAAAAATAATACGAACTTTTGTTCGCTTTTTGCTTGCAATTCTAGCTGTGAACAGCTATGATATTAAGAGTCAGAAACGAGCACCAAAGGAGGAAATAATTTGGCTGATGCACGGAAAGCAGCACTAGATACTGCCCTAAAAAAGATCGAAAAGAACTTTGGTAAAGGGGCGATTATGCGGATGGGTGACGCTGCCCAGACGACCATTTCAACAATTTCCAGCGGGTCACTAGCCTTAGATGACGCATTAGGCGTTGGTGGTTACCCACGTGGCCGAATCGTTGAAATTTATGGCCCTGAAAGTTCCGGTAAAACGACCGTTGCACTACACGCGGTCGCTGAAGTTCAAAAGCAAGGCGGGACGGCCGCCTATATCGATGCTGAAAACGCCTTGGATCCGGTTTACGCGGAACATTTAGGTGTCAACATTGATGATTTGTTACTTTCACAACCAGATACTGGTGAACAAGGTCTTGAAATCGCGGATGCTTTAGTTTCCAGTGGCGCGGTTGATATCTTAGTTGTCGATTCAGTTGCGGCGTTAGTACCACGGGCCGAAATTGAAGGTGAAATGGGTGACGCCCACGTTGGGTTACAAGCCCGGTTAATGTCACAAGCGTTGCGGAAGTTATCCGGGACTTTGAACAAGACAAAGACCATCGCACTATTTATTAACCAAATTCGTGAAAAAGTTGGCGTGATGTTTGGAAACCCTGAAACGACCCCTGGTGGTCGGGCTCTGAAGTTCTATGCGACGATTCGACTTGAAGTTCGTCGTGCTGAACAAATCAAGGAAGGAACCAACATCATTGGGAACCGTGTTCGGATCAAAGTTGTGAAGAACAAGGTTGCGCCGCCATTTAAGCGGGCCGAAGTTGATATCATGTACGGTCAAGGAATCTCACAAACCGGTGAAATTGTTGATATGGCCGCTGAAAAGGATATTATTAAGAAGAGTGGTTCATGGTATTCATACGGTGATGACCGGATTGGTCAAGGTCGTGAGAATGCGAAGAAGTACTTGGATGAACATCCAGATGTCATGGCTGAGATTCGTCAAAAAGTCCGGGATGCATACGGCATGGACCAGACGGGTGAAGAAGACGACCAAGCTGATGACAAGTCCAAGGATAAGGCAACTAAACCTAGTGACAAGTCACAGGCACAAGCCAAGACTAAAAAGCCAGTTGCAACTGAAACATCTTTAGATCTTGATGATTCAAAAACCGATAAATAATCGTTCTTTAGTCAAACGTCCAAAATACTTATTTTGGACGTTTTGTGTACATAATCCGCTGGTTTTCTCCTCAGTTAGGGGCGCCGATTGTCCGTTGCCATAAGACTTTAAGTTGACACTGTTCGTTTCTAACATTAGAATAACAAGTGTGTAAATAATCAAAATATAACATCTGAAAATTTGTAGTTGATTTTATGTTAACTGGATTTTGGTGATGCGGAGGTGGAAACATGAATGTTTTCGGTATAATCCTCGCAGTCATCGCAATTGTTGTCGGTTATGGGATTGGTTACTATGTACGCAAGAACGTCCATGAAAAAGAATTGGATGTTGCCAAGAACACAGCCGAAGGTATTATTTCTGAGGCCAAACGGGCAGCGGAGACTCATAAGAAAGAAAAAGTCCTTGAAGCTAAGGAAGAGAGTCATCGTTACCGGGCTGAAGTTGAAACAGAGTTAAAGCAACGACGGAATGAAGTACAAAAGCAAGAAGACCGGTTGCTTCAACGTGAAGAAACTTTAGATCACAAAGAGAATACTTTTGAAAAGCGCGAGGATGCTTTAGGCAAAAAAGAAGAAAAAGTTGCCAATGAGCAAAAACGTGTCGAACAACAGCAACAAAGTGCAGCTTCACTAATCACGCAACGTCAAGCTGAGTTAGAACGGGTCGCCGCCTTATCACAAGAACAGGCACGTGACCAAATCTTGACCCAGACTCGTGAGCAATTAACGCATGAACGCGCCGTGTTGATTAAAGAAAATACGGATGAGGTGAAAGCGCAGTCTGAAAAAGAGGCTAAGAACTTAATTGTCCAAGCGATTCAACAGAGTGCTGCCGATATGGTCTCTGAGACCACGGTATCGGTTGTCTCGCTACCAAATGATGACATGAAAGGCCGAATTATTGGCCGGGAAGGTCGTAACATTCGAACGCTAGAAACGCTGACGGGGATTGATTTAATTATCGATGATACGCCTGAAGCGGTCGTTCTCAGTGGTTACGATCCGATTCGTCGTGAAATCGCGAAGATCGCGCTTGAAAAACTGATTCAAGATGGGCGGATTCATCCTGCTCGGATTGAAGAAATGGTTGAAAAAGCACGTAAAGAAATGGACGAAAAAATCCGTGAGACTGGTGAGCAAGCTGTCTTTGACTTGGGATTGCACGGGATGCATCCTGACTTAATCAAGCTTGTTGGTCGGTTGAATTATCGGACCAGTTATGGTCAAAATGTTTTGAATCACTCAATTGAAGTTGCGAAGTTGGCGGGCGTTTTGGCCGCTGAACTTGGTGAAGATGTTACACTCGCGAAACGCGCAGGATTATTACACGATATTGGTAAGGCCGTCGATCATGAGGTCGAAGGTTCCCACGTTGAAATTGGCGTGGAATTAACAACGAAGTACAAAGAGAGCCCGGTAGTCATCAATACGATTGCTTCTCATCATGGTGATGTGGAAGCGAAGTCGATTATTGCCGTATTGGTTGCAACGTCTGATTCGATTTCAGCCGCGCGGCCAGGTGCTCGGAGCGAGTCATTGGAGAATTACATCCATCGGCTCGAAAAGCTAGAAGCGATTGCAAATGAACAGGCGGGCGTCAAGAAGAGTTACGCCATTCAGGCCGGTCGTGAAATTCGGGTCATCGTTAAGCCAAATGAAATCTCTGATTTACAGGCGACAGTTTTGGCACACGATGTTAAAAAGCAGATTGAAAATGAACTTGAATATCCCGGTCATATCAAAGTTACGGTTATTCGGGAAGTTCGAGCAGTTGATTACGCTAAATAACCGGGAAGTGAGCTTAGGTCTTAACCTGAGCTCATTTTTTTATTTTCCGTCACATTCAAGCGCGTTTTCAAGGCAAAATAATGCTAAAATGATTGGTATAACGTTAAAACAAGGGAGCAATCTATGCGAATTCTATTTGTTGGGGATGTCATGGGCAATGTCGGTCAAACGGCAATTACAACGTACTTACCCAAATTAAAACGGCGCTACAAGCCACAAGTCACAATTGTCAATGGTGAAAATGCCACTCGTGGACGGGGAATCAATGAAGCAGTGTATAAAGATATCCTGACGGCTGGGGCTGACGTGATTACGATGGGCAATCATACTTGGGATAACGATGAAATTTTTGATTTTATCAATGGTGCCAAGAAGTTAGTCCGACCACTGAACTTTCCACCGGCAACGACGCCGGGCGTGGGATATACCATCGTCAAGGTCAATGCGGTCAAGTTAGCGGTGATCAATTTACAAGGCAACGTCTTTATGGGCCAAAACTTAGCGGATCCCTTCACGACCGTGCAACCATTAGTCGCCAAGTTACGTGAGGAGACGCCCAATATTTTTGTTGATTTTCACGCCGAAACGACGAGTGAAAAGGAAGCGATGGCTTGGTACCTAGATGGCCAAGTGAGTGCAGTCGTGGGCACCCATACCCATGTGCAAACGAGTGATGAGCGGGTGCTGCCTAATGGAACGGCCTTTTTAAGTGACGTCGGTTTTACGGGCCCGTATAATGGAATCTTGGGAATGACGCGTGAAAATGTGATTCAGCGCTTCCTTGAACAGATGCCGACCCGTTTCAACGTCCAAGAAGATAGTCCAGCAGTGTTATCAGGGTGTGTCATTGACCTGGATGGCCAGAGCGGGCGAGCAAAAAAGATTGCCCGGATTTTAATCAATCCGGACCACCCATATTTTGATGATTAAGCCTTAAAGATAGAAAGTAGGATTAAGCGTGCCACAAAAAACGAAAGATACGCCGATGATGCGTCAGTACTTAGCAGTTAAAAATCAATATCCCGATGCGTTCTTATTTTATCGACTCGGTGATTTTTATGAAATGTTTTTTGATGACGCCATTAAAGGTGCCCAGTTATTAGAATTGACGCTGACGACGCGGAACCACTCAGCGGAAAATCCGATTCCAATGTGTGGGGTCCCGCATCGTGCAGTGCAAAATTATATTGATATTTTAGTCGATAAGGGCTATAAAGTGGCCATTTGTGAGCAGATGGAAGACCCAAAGCTGGCAAAAGGAATGGTCAAACGAGAAGTGATTCAGCTGGTCACACCGGGGACCACGTTAGAACGTGGGGCGGAACAGGCGAAGTCGAATAATTACCTGACCGCTTTGATTCAAGTCGACAAGCAATATGGCTTCGCGTATGCGGATTTATCGACTGGTGAATTGAAGACCAGTGTCCTGACGACCAACGAAGCACTCGTCAATGAATTAACGAGTTTGCAGACCAAAGAAATTGTGGTCGATGAGTCGGTGCCAGCCGAATTACGCGACCAGATTCAGAAACTCGGTATTCTAATCTCAGAACAAAATCAAGTGACCCCTCAAGCGACACTCAGTTATTTGACGCAAGATTTGACGGTTGATTTAGAAAAGCAGGTTGTAGAACGGTTGTTGATGTATATTACCGTGACGCAAAAGCGGAGTCTGGCGCATTTGCAAAAAGCAGTTGCGTACGAACCGTCGTACTTCTTGAAGTTAGATCATAATTCTAAATATAATTTGGAACTAATGAAGTCGATTCGGACTGGTAAGAAGCAGGGGACCCTGCTGTGGTTGCTTGATGAGACTAAGACGGCGATGGGTGGTCGGTTACTCAAACAGTGGATCGATCGACCATTGATTGTGCAGGACGATATTAAAACGCGTCAAAATAAAGTTGCGGCACTTTTAGACCATTATTTTGAACGCAGTAATTTACAAGAAGAACTGGTCAAAGTCTATGACTTAGAACGTCTGGCCGGACAAGTCGCATTCGGTAGTGTCAACGGCCGGGATTTGATTCAGTTAAAAACGTCGTTACGTCAGATTCCAAAGATTCGCTATATCTTATCTGAATTAGACACGCAAGTTTTCAATGATGAAGTCAATCAGCTGGACCCCGTCGAAGATGTCGCTGACTTGATTGAAGAAGCTATTGTCGAGGATGCACCGTTGTCCGTTACGGATGGTGGCGTTATTAAGGACGGTTACAATCAACAGTTGGATCAGTATCGCGATGCGATGAACAATGGGAAGAAGTGGATCGCGGCACTCGAAGCTCAGGAGCGCGAGGCGACCGGTATCAAGAACCTCAAAATCGGCTTTAACCGCGTTTTCGGTTATTATATTGAAGTGACAAAGGCCAATTTAGCGCAGTTACCGGCTGATCGGTACGAACGTAAGCAAACCCTAACCAATGCAGAACGGTTTAGCACTCCCGAGCTCAAAGAACACGAGAGCTTGATTTTAGAGGCTGAGAGCCATTCTACCGACTTGGAGTACCAATTATTCACAACGGTACGAGAAACGGTTAAAAAGGCAATTCAGCGGCTTCAAACGTTAGCTAAAGCGGTGGCTGCGATTGATGTCTTGCAAAGCTTTGCGGTGGTCAGTGAAGATTACCACTTCGTCCGGCCAACTTTGACTAAAGACCATGATTTAAAAATCGTCGATGGCCGCCATCCGGTCGTTGAAAAGGTCATGGGCAATCAAAGCTATGTGCCAAACGACGTTACCATGGCGCCCGATGAGACGGTTTTATTGATTACCGGGCCGAACATGTCCGGGAAGAGTACTTACATGCGTCAGTTAGCGTTGACGGTCATCATGGCCCAAATCGGTTGCTTTGTCCCCGCAAAATCGGCGCAGCTCCCGATTTTTGATCAGATTTTTACGCGGATTGGCGCAACTGATGATTTGATTTCAGGTCAGAGTACCTTCATGGTCGAAATGCAGGAAGCTAACAACGCGTTACAACACGCAACGGCCAATAGTCTGGTCTTGTTTGACGAAATTGGTCGTGGAACCGCGACATACGATGGGATGGCATTGGCCCAGGCAATCATCGAATTCGTGCATAACCATATTCATGCCAAAACGCTCTTTTCCACGCATTATCATGAGCTGACAGCGCTGGACCAAGAGTTAAGTGACCTGCGTAACGTTCACGTTGGCGCGACCGAACAGAACGGCGAATTAGTCTTCCTGCATAAAGTCGAACCCGGCGCGGCTGACAAGTCATATGGGGTCCACGTGGCCAAGCTGGCCGGAATGCCAGATAGTTTGTTGAAGCGTGCAAATAAAATCTTAACGAGTTTGGAAAATCAAACCAGCACGGTCTCAACCACGGCTGCATCACTCGCGGCTAGTGATGGGGACCATTCGGCGGCAACAGTGCAATCAGCTAGTGCCCCCGCAACGACCGACAGCGAGCCAAAGAAACAAGCGGCAGCCCCCGCTGATGATGTGGTCGTAGCAGACAGTCGGGGCAATGACGGTACTGCCAAGGCGGTAGCAACTGGCGAACCTACTGATGAACAGCTGTCACTATTTGCCGAACCAACGGTCACTGATCCGAAGAGTGAGAAAGTTTTACAACAATTGAAGAATCTGAACTTAATGGCAATGACGCCAATGGATGTCATGAACCAATTGTACAAGTGGCAACAAAAATTAGGGAAGTAAACGTGCAACACGTTTGCGGCTGAGCTCGTCGGCAGGTTGCAGCTACTGGCTAATCGGCGGCGAACGCTTTTGTCGTGAACAGCACCAGTATTAAATCAAGCAGAAAGGACCGATGGTAATGGGAAAAATTCATGAATTATCTTCCGTGTTAGCGGATCAAATCGCTGCGGGTGAAGTTGTGGAGCGGCCTGCCTCGGTCGTAAAAGAACTAGTTGAAAATGCCGTCGATGCCCACGCCACCCAAGTGGATATTTTAGTCCAAGAGTCGGGGGTCCAGTCGATTCGGGTGATTGATGATGGTGATGGGATTGATGATTCAGAAGTGTTGACGGCCTTTAAACGGCATGCCACCAGCAAAATCACCTCGCGTGAAAATTTGTTTCGCGTGCATTCGCTAGGATTTCGAGGTGAAGCCTTGCCAAGTATCGCGTCAGTCGCGGACGTGGTGATGAATACCAGTACCGGCACGACTGGGACAAGTATTCACTACCGCGGTGGCAAATTGTTGCAACAGGCCCCAGCACCGCTGCGACAGGGGACGGATATTACCGTGACCGATTTGTTTTTCAACACACCGGCCCGCCTGAAATATTTAAAGTCGCCCCAGACGGAACTGGCCAATATTTTAGACGTGGTCAACCGGATTGCACTGAGTTATCCGAGCGTTGCGTTTCGACTCGTGCACAATGCCAAGGAGCTCCTAAAAACGGCGGGGCGCGGTGACCTACAACAAGTGATTGCCGGCATCTATGGTGTACAGAATGCCCGTAAGATGGTGGCAATTGCTGGTGAAACGCCAGATTTCAAGCTAGCTGGTTTTGTCGCGTTACCGGAATTGACGCGTGCCAATCGCCAATATATCACGGTGCTCATTAATGGGCGGGCTATCAAAAATCAGCAGTTGACCAAAGCAGTTATCAAGGGTTACGGCTCAAAGTTGATGGTAGGTCGCTATCCGATCGCGGTGATTGCATTAACCATGGATCCGTTACTAGTCGATGTCAACGTTCATCCGACAAAGCAGGAAGTGCGGTTAAGCAAGGAACCAGAGTTGTCGAAGTTGATCAGTGAAACGATTACGGCGCGACTGGTGGATGTCAATTTGATTCCTTCCGCCTTGACCAACCTGGGTAGCCACCGCCGTGAGCATCTCAAGACAGATCAATTGGCGATGGACTTAAACGCCGCGTCTTCACAATATCAAGTTGCGACGCCCAAATTGAAAGCTAGTGCGGCCACTTCGGCTTCAGCTGAACAATTTGCGGCTTCAATTGCGGCCGCAACGACGGCCACCTCGACTTCAGCAGCAACGATTAGTGTGCCAGTCGCATCGGATGTTCCGTCTGAAGCCGCGACTTCAGCGGTCGAGACTGAATCAGCTTCAACCTCCGCTGAACCAATCATGATTAGTCGGGCTGATGAGCTAGCAACACCGTCTGTCCAAGCTTTTGACCAGCGGTACCAATCTGAAGCGGCTGCACAGCCCTTTGGTAAGACCGCTGAGCCTGAAGTGGCCGATTCGACCGCACCCGCACCAACGAGTGAGGCGCCCGGAACAGAACGTTTTCCACAATTACGTTACTTGGGGCAAATGCACGGCACTTATTTGCTGGCTGAAGCGGACGATGGCATGTATATCTTGGACCAACATGCCGCTCAAGAACGTATCAATTATGAATATTATCGTCAAGCCATTGGTGAGGTGAGTGCTGACCAGCAAAATCTGTTGGTGCCAATTATTCTCGATTATCCCACCAGTGATGTCCTGAAAATCAAGGAAAAGTTGCCGTTGTTGGCAGAATTAGGGCTGCATTTGGAATCGTTTGGCGGTAACAGCTTTATCGTCCATGCCCATCCGACCTGGTTTAAAGCCGGTCAAGAAGAGGATACGATTCGAGAAATGATTGATTGGATCCTACAAGATGATAAGTTGACGGTGGCCCAATTCCGAGAAAAAACGGCCATTATGATGTCGTGTAAACGCGCGATCAAAGCCAATCATCATCTGGATGACCAACAGGCACGGGCCTTACTTGAAAAGTTGCCGACCTGTGAGAATCCATTTAATTGCCCCCATGGTCGTCCGGTCACCGTTCACTTCACGAATTCTGACATGGAGCGGATGTTCAAACGGATTCAAGATAGCCATGAAGCGCGCGACTAATCGCGTTCTGACTTGAGCGGATTTCAAGATAACAACGTCAAGTATTGATCAACTAAACTGGACTTGCCAGAACTCTGCGACTAGAGCTTTCTTGGCAAGTCCAGTTTGGTCTAGTGATCACGATTAAATGGTCCACCGCGGTGCTTAACGCGTGATAACGATTAGGTATGGGATGTGAAGTGACCCGCACGCAATTGGTCTGATTGGTATGGATGAATCCAAGCCGATTTTGACGTATAGGCAGTGAAGATAGCCACAATTGAGAGACGGGTTGTCACGCGTCACTGAAAGGGCCTAAATGATTCGCTATGATGGTAAAAAAGTCGTTGGCTCAGCCACCCGTCAGTGAGCAACGATGATGAAATGGGAGTTGATATGATGGATATGACGAAATTATATTATCGGCAGACCTATTCTGCCTATTGTTTTTTAGCGGATTTGCCAGAAGCATCGGCGCCTTTTATCGCTGCGCGGCCGACACTTTGGCAATTAAACGCGCATCCAAGTGCTGCAAAAGCCAAAGGCATCGTTTTAGATTTGTATGAACAAGTCGCTGCCTTTGAAATGGCGACGGAACAGCATGATGCGACCGAAATCGCCGTTATCAGTCACCAGATTGATAATGCAACTGAAGCGCTACAGCTGTTGGTCCGCCTATTTGAAAGCTATCCACCGACCACCACGATTGAAACGCTAGACAATTGGGACTGGCGGTAAAACGGATGCTCGGGCGTGATTGTGAGTGGGCGCTTCGCTTGAAACCTTCACTTGAAACCTTTAATTGAGCAATTCAATGATTGCCTGTCGCAGGTGTCAACCAGCCATGAATTTTATTAAGATTTTAAGGCATCGCCACAGTCAAGATGGGTTCATGGTAAAATAAGAGCATTGTTCTTAACGGCAAAATATGGGGATTACGATTACAACGTAATGACAAGATAGGGGAACCTGATTTGAAGATAGCACGAAAAATACCACTAGCCGTCTGGTATACTGCGATGTTTGTGGTGATTGCCATGATAACCTACAGCGGGCTTTTTTTAGCAGGCCGAACGCTGATTTGGGAAGTAGATGGGATTGCCCAACACTTCCCAATTTTGTTGGAATTTCAACGAATCTTACAACACCACCCCCAGCAATTATTTAGCTGGTCGTGGAATCTCGGCTTGGGGGCCGACCAATTAACGACATTTGCTTACTATGTCGTCGGCGATCCGTTCAATTATTTAGTGGCGTTGGTATCGCCGTCTCACCTAGAATGGGCGTACCAAGCCTTGATTTTGTTGCGACTGTATTTTGTTGGCCTGGCGTTTCTAGGTTTTAGTCGCCAGTTTAATTTCAAAAAAGTCAGCCAACTTGTCGGCGCACTGACGTATACGTTTACGGCGTATACGTTCTACGTGGGCATGCACCATCCGTTCTTTTTATTACCAATGATTTGGTTTCCGTTGCTCTGCTGGGCCATTGAACGCGTCCTGCGGGGACGACACTGGTTGCCACTCAGTTTGATTACCGCCGTGGTCATTTTGAGCAATTTTTATTTTGCATACTTACTAGCACTCGGCGGTATGATTTACGCGTTAGTTCGTTTTTGGTCACGGCGACGGGCTAAATTAGTGATGCGCTCGTTTTGGCAATTATTTTGGCGATTGCTGGTCGCAGTGACGCTCGGCGTTGCGATGGCCGGGGTGCTACTGGTGCCGACCTTATTAGCGATGCTGAATGCGACTCGCGCCAGTTTTAACTTTGCCAACGGCCTCACGAGTTATCCGATTAATTATTATGTTAATTTGCCTAATCGGCTCCTGACCAACGGTGGTAGCGTGCAGTACTGGGTCACATTAGGGCTGAGCAGCATCAGCTTTATTGCGGTCATTTATACATTGCGGCATTTCAAACGTTATTGGGTACTGAACTGGGTTATTTTGGCAATGATGGTCGGCATTCTGTTGCCACAGTTTGCCGCGGTCTTCAACGTCTTTTCCACGCCATCGAATCGCTGGTTGTTAATGGCGACGCTGGTGTTTGCATACGCGACGATGGCCTTTATGGATCAGGTGACTGACCTAACTGCGACGGATTTAAAATGGTTGGCGGGTGTCAGTGGTGGTTTACTGATTCTGATCTGGCTGATCAATGGCTTTTATCTCAATATTCGTAAACATGACATTGCGACCTACTTGATTCTACTGGCGCTAATCGGGGTGCTGCTGGCGTATCGCGCGTTGAATTTGTCCAAACGGCAATTTTACGTGCTCTTGCTTGGCGTCGTGACGTTAAACCTCGCGAACAATGGGCTCGGATGGTTGAGTATCAACACGAATTCTAACAGTACCGAGCAATTGCGGCAGGGAGCCGCGATGAAGTGGGTCAAAAATTACTTCGATGGTGCACAAAAGGGACTGTCAACGAGTGGTCAGTTTTATCGCACGGCACTCGCACCTAATTATTACACGATGCGTTCCGCTGAAAGCGACGTGCCGACGGTCTTGGGCACGCACACGGTTGGCTCCTATTTCTCAGTACAAAATGGCTACGTTGGCGCCTTCAGCCAAGCGCTAGGCAATTCGGAATATGCCATGAATTCACCATTAGGGTCACTGGATGGCCGCACGACGATGTACAATTTGTTGGGCGTCAAGTATCTGTTTTCCCGTGAAGATCAGCTGAAGAAGCAGGCGCTACCAGCTGGTTACGAAGTCGTTAAAATGAAGACTGGTGAGCCGAAGATTTTTGCAGATAAATTTATTTATGGCATGAGTAATCATACAGGGACGATTTTATTGAAGTCCAAGAATGCCTTGCCATTAGTTTATACGCAACGGCGTCAAATCAGCCAGCACGCCTTTGACCAGCTCAGTGCCGTTGACCGTGAACAGGCGATGCTTCAGGGTGCCGTTACGACGACCCATGCAACCGGCGTGAAATCGGTCAACCCAACTGTGAGCGGCAAAACGGTCGATTACACCGTTCAGGCGGATACGACCAATGTCTTGGATACGTTGGACAAAGTCGTCATTTATCGGAATCAGCATGCAACGGGGTCTTCCAATAACGCGTTGACCAAGTTGCCCGCTGATACGATTACGCTGACACCGGAACAGCGGGAAAGTTTGACACCTGCGACTGGGTTAACGAAGCCATCTAATCGGTTACTGAATCTGATTGCGGCCAATCAAAAGCTGGTTCAGAAAAATCAAGAAGATAACGCCAAGGGTCTGACGCACATGGTTAGTGACGTTCAGGGCCATCAGCTTCCGTACCAATTGACAATCAAACATCCCAAGCGTTATCGCAACATGGAATTGTACTTGGTCCTTGATGGGATTAGCTACCGGCGTTCATCAATCAAACACGCGTTGAAGACGAGTCAAAATACGACCGTCTTTACGTCGCGGCCCTATAGCAAAGTGGATCGACTCAACGATTTGCGTGATGGCCTCAAGGGGAATTTGAGTGCCAGTGGCTATTCGCTGACCGCTCAAACGACCGACAACCAAACGACTTTTAGTCAGCTGGGAACGACCAATATGTCTGATTATGAACCACGGACTTCGGCAGTCATCAACCTGGGCTACAGCAAGCATGCCCGTCAACTGATCACATTAAACTTCACGAGCATTCGGAGTTTGCGTTTTAAATCTGCCAAATTAGTGGCGGTACCACTTGGTAAGACGACGCATCGAGAGACGCGCCGCTTACAGAAAAGTGGGTTGAAGCATCAGTGTGTGACGAACAATCGCATTACGGGGACGACAATGACTAAGCACGCGACCGTACTAACCACGTCGATTCCATATTCGACTGGTTGGCAGTTACGTGTTGACGGTCGCTTAGTGCAGACCCAAGTTGTCAATAAAGGGTTTGTCGGCGCGCGGTTGTCGGCTGGCAGTCATCGCATCGAACTCACTTATCGCACACCCGGGCTGAAGCTAGGAGCCTGGTTGAGTCTAGTTGCAGGCCTGTTGTGGCTGATTGGCAGCGTCTGGCTGTGGGTACGGCGACGACCACGAATGCGTGAATAATTAATTTTGTAATTTAAGCAAGTGGGTGGCATGACTGACACATGTTTTGAACAGTGTGTTGGGTAGCCACCCACTCTTTTATTTTTGGGGGATTTATTGATTGAATGATGGATTGCGACGAGAATTCATAAAAACGGCCTGCGCTGGAATTCAGCAAGATTCCAGCGCAGGCCGTTCAGGTGGCCCAGTCAAAGATACTTAGGCCAGTTGTATTTGGATAAATGAAGCGAATCGTGGCTAAGATAACTTAAGCGGTTGCCATCGCAATTAGCTGCTCAGGGATTGTGGGTGCCTCTGGGAATTTCTGCCATTCCGTGGTCGCCACCAACATGACGAGCGGCGTGCTCACTGTGGTCAACCAGGTCTTTTGTGGTGTGACTGGGGCCATTGCAGCGGTAATGTCAGCGTTCACTTCGGACTCGGTAATCTGCCACAACCGGTGCGTCACGTTTTGGGGGTCGGTGACTTCAACAACTGGTGCGAAATGACCGACCCAGTCATCAATGAGCATCTCGATAACTGGTTGTTGCTGGTACAGGACGGTATTGATGGTACCGGGCACCATTGTTGTCACTGTTTGGTCAACTGGCCAGCTTGCGATTAACCGCCACTGGTGAATACCATTGTGCGTCAATTCATACCAGTAATAGCTTTCACCAGGTTGAACGTGCTGATCATCAGCGTTCCAGTCAGTGGTAGCGGTTTGAATTTTAGTTAGACCGGATGCGGTCGGCAATAGCGCCGTAAATGGCTTGATTTGCATATCGATAATTCCTCCTAAGGTTCTGAGCATAGCACGATGACCGAATGCCGGCAAGCATTTATGCATGGTGTAAGGGTGCGAAAATAGATTGTGTGAGTTGAGCTGTCGTGAATTATGATTAAAACATGCCAGTTGGTTGGCCTACTGTTCGTCAGCCGATGCGCGCCTTATTCCGACTTCCGGGGCCGGCTGACAATTGCTGGAACGTAAGCCGACGTCGATTTGAACTCACGCAGAAAACCACTGCGCAATTTCAAATACGAGTCTTATTCTAAGCCGGAAGAAGCCCACTTCCGACTAAGAATAATTTGGCTACTGAGCATTGTCAGCCGGCCCCTCCAGTCGGGAACCCGCTCGAATGGCGGATGAACGGCCACCTATCTGGGTACAATTGATTACAGCATATTAGGAGACAGGTCCTTCGAGCAAGCTTTTAGTCGATATTGATGATGCTTTACGTCGTCAGAGTAATGAAAAGATTGTCTGAAAACCATTGCTTTCGTTTATAATTCGAGACTTTGCTATCTAAAACGACTAGAGAAGATTCTTACAAGTTCAATCAAGCTACTGGTCAGATGACTTAAAGTATGGGTAAAAAGTATAGCAATTATTAGAACCAGTCTGACAGTTGAATATCAAAATGAACGTGTACTAAGGAACCAACAACTAATCCAACAAAAAGTTGAGTCCGCACATGTCTGCCTTTCGAATACCATCCCCGGCTGGAAGGCGCTTCTGACAATGCTCAGCGATGAAATTCCACTTAGCAAGCGTTTTTTGCTTGGTTAGTGGAAGACCAGCATTTAAGACGTGGGTTGTCGGCTTAAATCTGTGTCCATCGCGTTCCAGCGTTGTCAGAAATGTCTGGAAGCCGGAATAGGACGCAGCTACAACTGAAAGTTTACGCTAATTCGCACTGTTTCCAGCGGGCCTCTGCTGGTAGCCCTTGAACTTAAAAACTGGCATGCTTTAATCATAATTCATGACAAATAATTATTAGCACAAAGCGTCAGGACACTAACGATTAGATTGCTAGTAAAATACAGAAATGAGGAACTGCCAGTGGGTTGAGCCACATCAACCCAACTAATACTACACGTTAGAACGTGTAATGTGGTACAATTTAGCAAGCAAACATACGTTTTATTTAAAGGAGTTTTCCCTGTGTATGAATATTTTCTCGGTCAAGTGACCGATGTGACCCCCGGGTATGTGGTAATTGAAGTTAGCGGCATCGGTTACAAGGTGTTGACGGCTAATCCTTACCGTTACCAAGTGGGGCAAACTGACGTTAAAATGTATATCCATCAAGCCGTGAGTGATAATGGCATGAGCCTGTTTGGCTTCTTTGACGCGGACGAAAAAGCCTTATTCGAGAAGCTACTCGGTGTTTCCGGAATTGGCCCAAAGTCGGCCTTGGCGATTTTAGCCAATAATGACCATGCTGGCCTGATTCAAGCCATCAATCAAGAGAACGTGACTTATTTAACGAGTTTCCCAGGGGTCGGCAAGAAGACCGCCCAACAAATTGTTTTAGATTTAAAAGGTAAATTAAATGACTTGAACGTTGATGTGACGGGTCAAACTGCGTTAGATGTTGAAGCGCCGGCAGTTGACGGCGCGCTGGCGGATGCCTTGGCTGCACTGGAAGCACTCGGCTACTCCAAAGCGGACGTCAAAAAAGTGACGAAGAAGTTAGAAACCTTCAGCCAAACTCACGCATCCGATACGAATGCCTTGTTGAGTGAAGGGTTACGATTGTTGATGAAGAAGTAGATAGGAGGGGTAACGAATGGACGATGACAAGTTATTATCTGGTGATAAGGCCAATGACGAAGAAGCGTCGTTAGAAAAATCGCTACGTCCGCAAACGTTAGCCCAGTATATTGGTCAGGACCGCGTCAAACATGAGTTGAGCGTATATATTGAGGCTGCTCGTAAGCGTGAAGAATCATTAGACCACGTCCTACTATATGGCCCGCCCGGTCTTGGAAAGACAACGTTAGCGATGGTGATTGCTAATGAAATGCAGGTCAATATTCGGACGACCAGCGGCCCAGCTATTGAAAAACCAGGTGATTTAGTCGCACTCTTGAACGAATTACAACCTGGTGATATCTTATTTATTGATGAGATTCATCGATTGCCTAAAATCGTGGAAGAAATGCTGTACTCTGCGATGGAAGACTTTTTTGTCGACATCGTTGTCGGTCAAGGGCCCACCGCACATCCGGTCCACTTTCCGTTACCACCATTCACGTTGATTGGTGCAACGACTCGTGCTGGAATGTTGTCCGCGCCGTTACGGGATCGGTTTGGAATCGTTGAACATATGGCCTATTACGAAGTTGCTGATCTGACGGACATTGTGAAGCGAACAGCTGACATTTTTCAAACGAGTATCAAGCCTTCTGGTGCGCACGAAATTGCGCGGCGCTCACGTGGAACGCCACGGATTGCCAACCGGTTGTTCAAACGGATTCGAGACTTTGCGGAGGTTGCCGATCAGGACGCTATTGATGAAGCCATCGTGGATCGCTCGTTGACTTATTTACGTGTCGATGATGCTGGTTTAGATGAGACGGATAACAAACTGTTACGGACGATGCTAGAGTATTACGATGGCGGCCCAGTTGGACTGGCGACGATTGCGGCCAATATTGGTGAAGAAACGGATACCATTGCTGAAGTTGTCGAACCCTATTTATTACAGATTGGGTTTTTAAAACGCACGCAACGCGGTCGGGTCGTCACGATCAAGGGTTATCAACACTTAGGGTTCCCATACCCGCAAAATAAATTAGGATAAGAGGTCACAACATGAGTTTAACACTTGAAGATTTTGATTATGATTTACCACACGAACTAATCGCTCAGACACCGATCAAAAAACGAGACAGTTCACGGTTATTAGAGTTGGATCGGAAAACGGGTGAAATGCAAGATAAGCATTTCTACGATATTATCGACCAACTTAATCCTGGCGACGCGGTTGTTATGAACAATTCGCGGGTCATGCCAGCTCGTTTGTACGGCGTTAAGCCTGAAACCGGTGGTCATGCTGAAGTACTCTTACTTCACAACACTGAGGGTGATGAATGGGAAACCCTAATGAAGCCTGCCAAACGCGCCAAAGTCGGTACCGTGATTTCATTTGGCGATGGTAAGTTAACGGCGACCGTCACGGCTGAAAAAGAAGACGGCATTCGGATGATTGAATTCCACTATGATGGGATCTTCATGGAAATCCTCGAAAGCTTGGGCGAGACGCCTTTACCACCATATATCAAGGAAAAACTCGATGATCCTGACCGTTACCAAACGGTTTATGCCAAGGAAAACGGTTCTGCCGCGGCACCAACTGCTGGGCTTCATTGGACAAAAGAATTGTTACAAAAAGTCCAAGATAAGGGCGTCAAGCTCGTTTATTTGACGCTACACGTTGGGCTGGGCACATTCCGACCAGTTGAAGAGGATAATATCGATGATCACAAGATGCACAGCGAATTCTACCGATTGGACGAAGACGCTGCGAAGACGTTGAATGAAGTTCGCCAAAATGGTGGTCGGATCATCGCCACTGGGACGACGTCGATTCGGACTTTGGAGACGATTGGGAGCAAGTTTGATGGTGAAATTAAGCCAGATTCTGGTTGGACGGATATTTTCATCAAACCCGGCTATCAATGGAAAGTCGTGGATGCCTTCATCACCAACTTCCACTTACCAAAGTCAACCTTAGTGATGCTGGTGGCGGCGTTCACAGGACGCGATATGATTTTGAAAGCCTACCAACATGCCATTGACGAGAAGTACCGGTTCTTTAGCTTCGGCGATGCGATGTTTATTCACTAGTGAGTGAGTGTAACTTGCTAAGATAGCGGTTGTGTCTGTGAGCGACACCGCAAAATGGTGCACCACGCGGCACGTTCCAGCTGATTACAATGATTAAATGATAGTGACAGCACTGTGACGGCTGTTTCGAAGTTGAGTTGTGAATTTTCGAAACGGCCAGTATAGTGCTGTTATTTTATCTCTGCATGGGGGCGCTCATCATGAGATGGTTGGCTGCTGTTGATCGTTGTGACTGGTTCACGGCTGGATTTCGTGCTATCATTATTTGAGTTTAGCAACATTTTGATACGGAGGAACAACTATGGAACCGGCAATTAAATACCGATTGATTAAGAAAGAAAAACACACTGGGGCCCGTTTAGGTGAATTGATTACACCCCACGGGACTTTCCCGACCCCAATGTTCATGCCAGTCGGGACTCAGGCAAGTGTCAAGTCCCTTGCACCCGAAGAACTGGATGCGATGGGGGCGGGCGTGATTTTATCCAACACGTACCATCTCTGGCTACGTCCTGGCGAACAAATCGTCAAGGAAGCGGGCGGATTACACCAGTTTATGAACTGGAAGAAGGGGATTTTGACCGATTCAGGGGGCTTCCAAGTCTTCTCACTGGCCAAGAACCGTGATATTACAGAAGAAGGGGTGCATTTCAAGAATCATTTGAATGGCTCCAAGATGTTCTTGTCACCTGAAAAAGCGATTCAAATCGAAAACGATCTTGGCCCCGACATTATGATGAGCTTGGACGAGTGTCCGCCATTTTTCGAAAGTTATGACTATGTCAGCAAATCCGTCGCCCGGACGAGTCGTTGGGCTGAACGAGGCTTGAAGGTTCATCAACATCCTGATTACCAAGGCTTATTCGGTATCGTTCAAGGTGCTGGGTTCAAGGATCTACGGGAACAAAGTGCTAAGGACTTAGTCAGCCTGGATTTCCCAGGTTATTCCATCGGTGGTCTATCCGTTGGGGAATCCAAAGCCGAAATGAACCACGTGCTCGACTTTACGACGCCACTGCTGCCTGAAAACAAGCCACGCTACTTGATGGGCGTTGGTTCAGCGGATGCCTTGATTGACGGGGCCATTCGTGGGGTTGACATGTTCGACTGTGTCTTGCCAACGCGGATTGCGCGTAATGGGACCTGCATGACGTCACATGGCCGCCTGGTTGTCAAAAATGCGGCGTACGCTCACGACTTTACGCCACTGGATGATAACTGCGATTGCTATACTTGTCGTAACTTCACACGGGCATATATCCGACACTTGATTAAGGCTGACGAGACCTTTGGACTTCGGTTGACGAGTTATCACAACCTGTATTTCTTATTGCATCTGATGCAACAGGTTCGCCAAGCCATCATGGACGATAATTTACTAGAGTTCCGGCAGAACTTCTTTGAAATGTACGGATTTAACGAGAAAAATCCGAAAAACTTCTAGCGATACTGGTATTTCAACCTGTAATTTGTTAAAGTTAAAGATAGTCAAACTTTTACTAAGATTAGGAGCGATATTAAATGGGATCAATGGCATCAATTTTGTTCATCGTGGTCATGTTTGCATTTCTGTACTTCTTCATGATCCGTCCACAAAAGAAACAGCAACAACAACATCAACAGATGCTCAACAAAATCAAACGTGGTGACAAGGTCACAACGATTGGTCGTTTACACGGGGTCGTTGATGAAGTTAACGAAACTGAAAAGACGGTTACGTTAGACTGTGACGGAATTTACTTGGTATTCGATTTGAATGCAATTGCTAAAATTTCACCAGCTGAAGATGCACAAGCTAAGACGGTTGCACCCGCATCCGGCGCTGCTGCGGAATCTGAAGCAACTTCCGAAGCTGAATCTGCTGCCAGTGCAACGGACGAAGCAAGCGATTCTGAAGCTAAATAAGTATGATGAGGTAAGGGTGGTCAGTAATGGCTGCCCTTATTTTTTTGCTTTTCTGAGACATTTAGCACCCGCCTGAACGTACGTTCGTGTATAATGAAGGGACTAGCTTAGTCGAAAGTTTGTCAGGTTTCAAAAGTGAGTACTAGTTTTGTTGGTCAGCGATGGTGGTTAAGGCCAAAGAGGTGTCCCCACAGCGGAACAATCAGGTGCTTATGCAAGCTGGCACAAACATGCGGTGCTGCCAAGTGAGCATAAGCTGGCTGCACTTAACTTTGAGTTTTGGCACATACATAACCAAATAAACGACCAAGGATGGAGGGCGATACCAGTGGCACAGTCGATAATTGAAGCACCGATTCGGGTTGATACGAGTCGGAAAATTATTCACGTGGATATGGATGCGTTTTACGCGTCAATTGAAGAACGGGAAAATCCGGCGTATAAGACACAACCATTGGTGATTGCACATGATCCGCGTCAGACTGGTGGTCGTGGGGTGGTCACAACGGCTAATTACGTTGCCCGTCAATTTGGCGTCCACTCGGCGATGCCAGCAGCTAAGGCGTTGGAATTGTGCCCCAAAGCTGTTTTTAAGACGCCTAATTTTCCGTTATATCGAGAGGTTTCTGCTCAGATTCATCGAATCTTCCATGAGTATACCGATATGATCGAGCCAATCGCTTTTGATGAGGCTTATTTAGATGTGACGGTCAATAAGAAACAAATGCATAGTGCGGTGGCGCTCGCCCATCAATTACAACAAGAAATTTGGCATCAGACTCATTTGACTTGTTCGACGGGAATTTCATATAACAAGTTCATCGCAAAATTAGCGTCAGATTACCGGAAACCAGCTGGTGTTAC
Organism: Lactiplantibacillus sp. 30.2.29; assembly: GCF_018991255.1. NCBI lineage: Bacteria > Bacillati > Bacillota > Bacilli > Lactobacillales > Lactobacillaceae > Lactiplantibacillus > Lactiplantibacillus sp. 30.2.29. The sequence continues at coordinate 74,371 of NZ_JAGYGU010000013.1, forward strand.
CATCGTGTTGCCTCAGGACGCGGAATCATTTTTATTACGGGAACCGATCGAAAAATTTCGCGGGGTCGGTAAAAAGACAGTGCCCAAGATGCATGATTTAGGAATTATGACTGGTCAAGACTTGTATGAACGCTCGGAGCTAGATTTGATTCAGCAGTTTGGTAAGTTGGGGTACATCTTGTATCGGCGCGTTCGGGGGAGCGATGACCGGCCAGTGGAATATTTGCGGGAACGAAAGTCGATTGGCAAGGAGCGCACGTTTGGCCCATTCCTACAGTCCACGGCGGAGGTCACGACACATCTTAAGGCAATTGCCAAATTAGTTGCGGCTAGCATGCAGTCCCATCAACGGCATGGAAAAACACTGGTTTTAAAGCTTCGGTATGGTGATTTTGTCACGATTACCAAGCGGCGGACATTTTCTGAATTTATTCCGAACGACCCGGTACTGTTCGACCAGTACGCCGAAGAAATTTTTGAGGACGTTGTTGATGAACACTTTTCCTCTGGCATCCGGCTATTAGGCATCACGTTGACTGGGTTAGCCCCACTGGCTTTTGAGAACCTGACTTTACCGTTATATCCAAATGATAATTAATTTATTTGGCGCGCCGCCCATTCTTCGGTATACTGGAGTACTGTGACAGTTTGATTCGCCACCAGTAAATTATGAGAGTAAGAAGGTTCATATATGACCGTCCAAACAGCAATTTTAGACTTAATTAAACAAGCAAAAACAATCATTATCCATCGGCATCAACGCCCAGATCCCGATGCCATTGGGAGCCAGCTTGGATTAGCTGACATTATTACCACTAGTTTCCCTGACAAACGGGTCTTGACGCCTGGCAAGCAGTACCATGGCTTTGACTGGCTAGGTCAGATGGACGAAGTGACGGAGGCTGACTATCAGGATGCCTTAGTTTTAGTTCTAGATACGGCTAATCAGCCCCGGGTTGATGGTGAATTCTGGAATCACGGGGCAACCTGTGTCAAAATTGACCATCATCCCAACGATGACGCTTTTGGCGATCCCCAGTGGGTCGACGTGGACGCCTCGAGTACCAGTGAGATGATTTACAACTGGTACGCCGAGTTCACGACGGAATTAACACTATCCGCCAATGCTGCCCGGCTACTCTATGCGGGCATCGTTGGTGACACCGGCCGGTTCTTATATTCAGCCACGAAGCCTAGCACCATGCGGGCAGCTGCTGCATTGATGGAGGCTGGCGCTGATGCCGAAGCGGTCAACCGCATTGAAGATACGATTACCTTACCCGTTGCTCGGCTCTCTGCCTATGTCTACGAGCATCTGACTCAGCTCGATTCCGGTGCCGCTTACGTGATTTTAACCAATGATATTCTAAAATCATTCGAAATTGGCGATGCTAGTACGGCTGGGGTCGTTCCGCTACCAGGCCGAATCGATACCGTTAAATGCTGGGCTATTTTCGTCCAACAAAAAGAGGGCAACTTCCGGATTCGGCTTCGTTCAAAGGGGCCGTCGATCAATGGCGTTGCCAAACTGCATGACGGTGGGGGCCACGCGCTGGCCAGTGGCGCCAAGGCAGCAGACCAACAAGAGATTGAGACAGTGGTTCGGGAACTTGACCAAGTCGCAACTGATTATGAGAAAGAGGTTTAACTATGACCGCAAGTTTTGAAGATTTTAAATTGCAGCCGTTCTTGATGCAGGCGTTGACTGAAATCAACTTCCGCAAACCAACTGCGGTGCAAGAAAAGCTGATTCCAGTGATTGCCGCTGGACGCAGTGTGATTGGGCAATCAGCAACCGGGAGTGGGAAAACCCATACCTTCCTGTTGCCGATGATCAATCAGTTAAATGCGGATGAGCGCTACGTTCAAGCCGTTATTACGACACCTAGTCGGGAATTAGCTTACCAGATTCAGGCTGCAGCCAAGCAGTTGATTCAGCACAGTCCTAAAGCCATTCACATCGGACTGTACGTCGGTGGGACAGATAAGCAAGACCAAATCGAAAAGTTACACCGGCACCAACCCCAACTGATTATTGGGACACCAGGTCGGATTTTGGATTTGATGCGTTCACAGTCGCTTGACGTGCACCGGGCCACGCAGTTAGTCGTCGATGAAGCTGACATGACCCTTGACTTAGGGTTCTTGAACGTGGTTGATCAAATTGCCGGGCGGATGCCTGCCGATTTACAAATGTTAGTCTTTTCAGCCACGATGCCGCAAAAGCTAACGCCGTTCTTGAAAAAGTACATGAACAACCCTGTTATGGAAGAAATTCCGGTTGAATCCGTGATTAGTCCAACGATTGACAATTGGCTGATTTCAACGAAGAGTCATGACAAGAATAGTATCATTTACCGCTTACTGACGATTGGTGAACCGTACTTGGTCCTCATTTTTGCGAATACCAAGGAACGGGTTCAAGAGTTGACGCATTATTTACGGCAACAGGGACTGACCGTTGCCATGATTCATGGTGATATTCAACCCCGGGAACGTAAGCGCGTGATGCGCGACGTCCAACAATTGAAGTATCAGTTCGTTGTGGCGACCGATTTGGCGGCTCGTGGGATCGATATTGAAGGCGTTTCGCACGTCATCAATGATGATATTCCGAATGACCTGGAATTCTTCATTCACCGGGTCGGCCGGACTGGTCGCAATGGCATGGCCGGGACGGCGATTACGCTCTATAGCCCTGGTGAAGAAGACAAAGTCAGTGCGGTTGAAGCGATGGGCATTAAGTTTAAGCCAAAAGCAATCCGCGATGGTGAAATCGTTGATTCGTATGACCGTAATCGGCGGGCCAAGCGGGGGCCGAAGCAGGAAAAGCTCGATCCAACGTTGATTGGTTACGTCAAAAAGTCGAAGAAAAAGGTCAAACCAGGCTATAAGCGCCGTATTCGCAAGAAAATCAGTGATAAAGCACGGATGGATCGGCGAATCGAACAACGCGCCGCTGCTCGAAAGGCCCGTAAAGATCGTAAATCTTAAGCTGATTTTTCAGCGATGTCGAGAGAAATTGGTGGGCGTGTATTGACAACGTCGGCTAAGTTTTCTATACTTTGCAAAGTAAGGACATATTTAACGCCCATGTCGGTCTAGAGACACTTTGGCTGCTGGAAAAAGTGCGGTGGACGTTAGATGCTACCTAAGAATGAATGACTAGCAAACTAGTCCGCGTCTCAGCGTTAATGAGCTTAAGAGGTAAACGAACACATCGTTGCAAGCAAAGTGGTACCGCGTTAACAGCGTCTTTGCTAGCAACGGTGTTTTTTTGCCTTAATTTGGAGCGTAAGAAAGGGTGCCAGAATTAGATGAAAAAATTAAGTAGTAGTGAGATTCGGCAAATGTATCTCGACTTTTTCCATGAAAAAGGCCATACCATCGTGCCGAGTGCTTCACTGGTTCCAGTCGATGACCCAACATTATTGTGGATCAACTCTGGGGTCGCAACGATGAAGAAATATTTCGATGGCTCAGTTGTTCCCGATAATCCGCGGATGACGAGTTCACAAAAGAGTATTCGGACCAACGATATCGAAAATGTTGGGCGGACCGCACGGCATCACACTTTATTTGAAATGCTCGGTAATTTCTCGGTTGGTGATTACTTCAAAAAGGAAGCCATCAGCTGGGCTTGGGAACTTCTGACCTCACCAAAATGGTTTGGCTGGGATCCTGAGAAGCTTTACATGACGGTTTACCCTAAGGATACCGATGCGGCTAAGTTCTGGGAAGAGACTGGCGTTAAACCTGACCATATCATTAAGGTTGAAGATAACTTCTGGGATATTGGTCAAGGCCCATCCGGCCCCGATTCAGAAATCTTCTACGACCGTGGTGAAAGTTTCAATAATCTAGCTGATGATGATCCTGAAAACTATCCGGGTGGCGAAAACGAACGCTACTTGGAAGTTTGGAACATCGTTTTCTCACAATTTAACCACACGCCAGAAGATACCTATGAACCATTACCACGTAAAAACATTGATACGGGGATGGGCCTCGAACGGGTCGTTTCGGTCTTCCAAAATGCCAAAACGAACTTTGAAACCGACTTATTCCTGCCAATCATTCACAAGACGGAAGAATTAAGTGATGGCAAGCATTATGGTGACAATGCCCAGGACGACGTATCGTTCAAGGTGATTGCTGACCATGCGCGTGCAATTACGTTCGCCATCAGTGATGGCGCCTTACCTTCTAATGAAGGCCGGGGCTATGTCATTCGACGGTTGATTCGGCGGGCCATTTTACACGGCCAAAAGCTGGGCTTAAAAGAAGCCTTCCTGGATCAATTAGTGCCAATTGTCGGTAAAATCATGGTTTCACACTATCCCGACGTGTTGAAAAACAGCGACTATATCGAAAAAGTTGTGGCCGGTGAAGAAAAGCGGTTTAACGAAACTTTGAATGATGGGTTGAACCTTCTGAATAATTTGATTGCCGAAACCAAGCAGGCTGGTCAAACGACCTTAGCAGGTAAGGATGCCTTCAAACTGTATGATACGTACGGTTTCCCATTTGAATTGACGAAGGAATACGCTGGCGATGAAGACTTAGCCGTTGATGAAGCCGGCTTCGAAGTCGAAATGAAGGCCCAACGTGATCGTGCCCGTAATGCGCGGAGTGGGGCCAAATCAATGGGCGTGCAACGCAGTTTGTTGATTGACATCAAGACGCCGAGTGAATATGTTGGTTACGATGAATTGACGGATGTGCAGGGGACGTTGAACGATATTATCGTGGACGAGACCTTAGTCGATCATGTTGACGGTGGTAAAGCTGAAATGATTTTCAGTAAAACGCCATTTTACGCCGAAATGGGTGGCCAAGTTGCTGACCGCGGGGTTATTTTAGATGCTGACGGTACAACCGTGGCCAAAGTGACGGATGTTCAAAATGCGCCTAACAAGCAACATTTGCACACGGTGGAAGTCCTGAAGCCAATGCACAAGGATACCACCTACACCTTGAACGTTGATCTTGCCTTCCATAACAAGGTCGAGAAAAATCATACGGCGACCCACCTACTGGATCAAGCGCTGCGCGATGTCTTAGGTGAACATACGAAGCAAGCGGGTTCACTGGTTGAACCTGATTACCTGCGTTTCGACTTTACCCATTTTGGCCAAGTTACGGATGAAGAACTCGCCAAGGTTGAACAAATCGTTAACGATAAAATCTGGGCGGCCTTGCCGGTAACTGCCATCCAAACCGACCAAGAAACGGGTCATAAGATGGGCGCTATCGCGGTCTTTACTGAAAAATACGGTAAAATTGTCCGTGTCGTTTCAATCGGGGATTACTCAATTGAATTCGATGGTGGGACCCACGTTAAGAACAGTAGCGAACTTGGCTTGTTCAAGATCGTTACCGAAACCGGGATTGGTGCTGGGACTCGTCGGATTGAAGCCGTTACGTCGAAGGAAGCCTTTGAACTATTGGCTGGTGAAGAACAGACCTTGAAGCAGGTGGCTGCACAAGTCAAGGCGCCTAAGTTAGCTGACACGCCAACTAAGATCAGCCAGTTGCAAGCCGACTTGAAGGCCGAACAACAAAAACGTGCCAGTCTCGAAAGTCGTTTAGCTAAGCAACAAGCTGGCGCTGTCTTTGACCAGGTCGATACGGTCAATGGCACCACCTTGATTGCACAACAAGTTGAAGTTTCTGGCATGGATCAACTACGGCAGTTAGCTGATACTTGGAAGACGAAGCAATATTCAGACGTGTTGGTTTTGGGTACTGTAATCGGTGAAAAGGTCAACTTGTTAGTTGCTGTGAGTGATGACAAGGTCAAAGCAGGCATCAAAGCCGGTGATTTGATCAAAGCCATTGCACCACAAGTTGGTGGTGGCGGTGGTGGTCGGCCAACATTGGCCCAAGCTGGTGGTAAGAAGCCCGCTGGATTACCTGCTGCACTGAAAGCTGCTCATGATTGGTTAGCTGAACAGTAATTAGTAAGCCTGGAAGTTTGCTAACAAAATATGTGTGTGCTGGCGGTAATTAAGCTGAGCAGACACAACGATAAATTTATTAGAGAAACGGTTTTTCAATTCGACTTGAAAAGCCGTTTTTTGATACAGTAATGCTTAACGACCAGCCCGTGATTTTTGGTAATCAATCGCGAAATCAACACCGATGCGGTGCTTATACATTTTGCTAGTTAGTTCGTCATGAATCATGATTAAAAGATGCCAGTTTAGTTAGCTTAGTGTTTGTCAGCCGGGAGCATCCTAGTCCGACTTCCGGGGCCGGCTGACAACGCTGGAACAGGGCGGACATCGATTTGAACTCACGCAGAAACCCACTGCGCAATTTCAAATACGAGTCTTCTTCTAGCCCGGGAAACCCACCCGGACAAGAAGAATTTCGCCCTTGAGCATTGTCAGCCAGCCCCTACAGTCGGGAAGCCGCTCGAATGGCAGATGAACGGCCACCTTACATGGTGTAACTGACCACTAAATACTAGGTGACGGGTCCTTCAGACAAACTTTGAGTTGGTATCGATGATGGCAATAAAATTCATCTGGAATTTGCAGGCCAAGATTTTGTTGAGCGGATCTAATCGAAACTACCTTGTTAGTAAATGACAGGATTGCTGATTTCAAAGCATTAAGTAGTTCATATTTAGTCTGATTCGAAAACATATCAAGTAAAGGATAGTAATCAACACACTCCTGTACTGATGAGACTAGACGATAGCCTAATGATCAAGAAAAAAGTTTTAGATAAAACAAATCTGACAGTTAGATAACAGCTGTACTGTTTGATATGAATCAGCAATCAGTCCATTAAAAATTGGGTCCGCATATATCTGCCTTTCGAATAGGATCCCGGCTGGAAGGTATTCTGGGCAAGGCCCAGTGGTGAAATTTCACTTAGCAAGTGTCTTTTGCTTGGTTAGTGAAAGACCAGTATTTAAGACGTGGGTTGTCGGCTTAAATCTGTCCACCACGTTCCGGCCATTGCCCAGAATGCCTGGAAGCCGGACTAGGACGAGCAAAACAGTGCAGTTTTACGCGAACTCGCACTGTTTCCAGCGGGGCTCAGCTGGCATCTTTTAACCATGATTCATGCTAAATAATAACTAGCACGGCGTATGTCAGATTATCGTGGCGTGGACCGCCAATTGGCAGAGCGGTTTATTAATGAAAAATACCTGTAAATGATGTAATTATTGCAGAAAAGAACCGATTTCGCCGTTTATTATTACGAATGTGTTACATCAAAGTGGATTGATTGTACTTCATATGGGCATTTAGTAAAATAGACAAGAAGCGGAAACTAGCGGGAGGTGCTTGATATGAGTTCATTAGACAAAACAATGTACTTTGACTTCGATAATGATAGCGTTAAAGATGTCCATGATACGCTAACAACGGTTTATGAAGCATTACAAGAGAAGGGCTATAACCCGATTAATCAGATTGTCGGTTACTTACTATCTGGTGATCCGGCGTATATCCCGCGCTTAAACGATGCTCGGAACTTAATTCGGAAGCATCAGCGTGACGAGATTATCGAGGAACTTGTCAAGTCTTATTTAAAGGCAGATAAGGATGTTGATGCATGAAGTTAATGGGGTTGGATGTTGGTTCCAGAACTGTGGGCGTTGCCATTAGCGATGCTTTTGGTTGGACGGCACAAGGCGTTGAAATTATTCGTATTAATGAGGATGCTGAAGAATTCGGTATCGACCGGGTCGCTGAACTGGTGACCGAGTTGGATGCTGGGGGCTTTGTCCTCGGCTTGCCAAAGAATATGAATAATACGCTGGGACCGCGGGCTGAAGCCGCTCAACATTATGGTGAGCTATTGACGGCTCGGTTTCACTTACCGGTAGACTTCGAAGATGAACGGTTAACGACCGTCGAAGCAGAGCGGATGCTCGTCGAAGAGGCGAACACCTCACGCAAGAAACGCAAAAAGGTGATCGATAAGCTAGCTGCTAGCTTGATCTTACAAAATTACTTGGATCGCCATGGCAAACTCACACAAGAATAGCGAGGAACTAACATGAGTCAAAACCAAGATCGTAAAGACAACGACGTTATCACCTTAGTTGATGACGAGGGTAATGAAACCCTATTTAATATTTTATTCACGTTTGATTCGGAAGACTATGGTCATTCCTACATCTTAATTTACCCGGCAGATGCACCGGCCGATGATGAAGTTGATATTCAAGCCTACATCTATGACCCAGAAGATGGCGATAATGGCGAATTGCAACTCATTGAATCCGATGATGAATGGGATATGGTTGAGCAAGTGCTGAACACCTTCTTAGCCGATGATGGTGGTATGCAATAGTCACCCGTAATGTTGAGCTCGTGGACCCAGGTCCGCGGGCTCTTTTTGAAGGGCCTGCTGCGATTCTAACGGTCGCAAAAAAGGCCTAACCATGCTAGAATATTATTGTTATTGAAAGGAAGCTGGATGTTGATGACTGCTAATAAGCGCCGCTTCAAAGCGGAAATTGATGGTCATACTTACACGATCATCGGCACGGCATCTGACCGTCACATGCAAACGGTGACGCGGATGATGAATGAACAAATTACACAACTTAAAAAATTAGCACCTGATATGTCTGATACGGAAATTGCGACGTTACTCGCTTTTAACGCAATCTCAGACCAGGTGGACAAACAAGCTGAATTATTGAAAATGCAAACGGATGATGCCGACAAGTAATTGCATTGTCCGTTTTTTTGCGACTTTCCGTAATTCATTGGAACTTCGGAGGGATGTTATTGAATTCCAAAGTATTGAATACGCTAGAGTATCAACAAGTTAAACAACAACTCGCCCCATACCTCGTCTCGGCGACGGGGCAACAAGCATTGAACGACTTACAGCCGATGACCACGGTCGCTGATATTCAGCGCGCCTTGGACGAAACCAATGATGGGGTGGAAGTTTATCGGTTAAAGGGTGGGATACCAGTCGCCCGTTTAGCAGATATCCAACCACATATGAAACGCCTGGCCATTGGTGCGACCTTGAACGGTAGTGAGCTGGGTCAAGTGGCACGGGTTTTACGGACAACCCGTGCGATTACCCGCTTTTTTGCGGATTTGTTGGCTGATGCACCCGAAAATGACATTCGACATTTGTTCGATGAAGTCAATGAATTAGTCACGTTGCCAGAGGTTACCAAGCGGTTAGCAACGGCGATTGAAGGTGACGGTCATATTACTGACGATGCGTCCCCAGAATTGAACCACATTCGGGGCAGCATTCGCCGGACAGAGACTGAAATTCGAAATCAAATGGGACACTATACACGTGGCCATGATGCCAAGTATTTGAGTGATCCGATTATTACGATTCGTAATGACCGCTATGTGATTCCGGTCAAAGCCGAAAATCGGGGGCGGTTTGGTGGCATCGTGCATGACCAAAGTGCCAGTGGACAGACGCTCTTCATCGAACCACAGGCAGTTATGGCCTTAAATGACCGATTGCGGCAAAACCAAGTGGCTGAAAAACAAGAAGAACAACGTATCTTGGAAGAATTATCTAACTTGATTGCACCTTATCAAGAAGAAATTATTCACAACGCGGCCATCTTAGGTCACTTTGATTTTATCAATGCCAAGGCGCGCTATGCCCATGATATGCACGCAACTGAACCAGAAGTGTCGCCGTCCAATGAGGTCTACTTGCGACAAGCACGGCACCCTTTAATCGATCCGCGAAAAGTGGTCGCCAACGATATCAGTTTAGGTATCGATTATCAAGCGATGGTGATCACTGGTCCGAACACCGGTGGTAAGACGATTACCTTGAAGACACTGGGGTTACTGCAGCTAATGGCCCAATCTGGGCTGTTTATCCCAGTTGAAGCGGGGAGCCGGGTCGGCGTTTATCATGAAATCTTTGCAGACATTGGTGATGAACAATCAATCGAACAGAATTTGAGTACGTTCTCGTCACACATGGAAAATATCGAGAGCTTCCTGGCTCAAATCGATGAACACAGCTTAGTGTTGGTCGATGAATTAGGTGCCGGGACCGACCCACAAGAAGGGGCCGCACTCGCGATTGCGATTTTGGATGCGATTGGCGCTAAAAGCACCCAAGTCGTCGCAACGACCCACTATCCAGAATTGAAAGCATACGGGTTTAATCGACCGGATACGATCAACGCCAGCATGGAATTTGATGAGCAGACGCTTAAGCCAACGTATCGATTATTAGTCGGGATTCCAGGGCGTAGTAATGCGCTTGATATTGCACAACGGCTGGGGATTCCACAGTCAATCGTTGACCAGGCACGCTCGCTGACAGATACCGATAGTCAAGATTTAAACGCAATGATTGCCGATTTGGTCACTAAACGTAAGCAAGTTGAGGATGCGCAAGTCGCTTTGAAGGCCCAAGTGGCTGATTCAGAAAAACTGCACCGGCAACTGAAGAGTGAATTCAACGCTTATCAACAACGTAAGGATCAGCTGATTGAAGATGCCAAGGTTCAAGCCAATACGATCGTTGAAGAGAGTAAGACCAAGGCCGATGCGATTATCAGTGATTTGCGTAAAAAGCAATTAGCCAGCGGTACGGCGAATGTCAAAGAAAATGAGCTGATTGATGCCAAGGGAGCCTTGAATGCCCTTGAACAGCAACCTAAGCTGAAGAAGAACCGAGTTTTGCGCCGGGCTAAAGCCCAACATGAGTTTCATGAAGGTGACGATGTCCTCGTCAAATCGTACGGACAACGGGGCGTTTTAATGCAACGGATGGGCAAGCACGCCTGGGAAGTTCAACTGGGTATCTTGAAGATGAAGATCAGTGACAGTGACTTAGAGCGCGTCACACCGGAACCAGAACCGAAACGGGCGCGGGCAACAGTCCAGAGTGCCAACGCCAGCCACGTTTCGCCGAACCTCGATTTGCGGGGCGTGCGGTATGAGGACGCGATGACTCAAGTTGACCGCTACATTGATGCGGCACTGCTCGCGGGTTATCCGTCAGTGACCATCGTCCACGGTAAGGGAACTGGTGCCCTCCGCGAGGGAATTACCAATTACTTGAAGTCGAATCGTCAAGTCAAGTCGTTCCACTTTGCGGCGCCCAACCACGGTGGCAACGGGGCGACTGAAGTCCAGTTCAAGTAAGAATATTTAAGCACTCAATTGCCACTCAGGCTAATGATGATAGTGATTCCTTCCGATAGCACTTAAATTGTGAGCAAATTGTTTGTGTTCCCGGACGTTACTGGTATACTTACTATAAGTAACAGAATAAGAAAAGGAGGCCGATTTACATGGTCGCAGCAACTACTGATAAAACTTTTACAACGGATACTGCTTCAGGGGTTACGTTAACTGACTTCTGGGCAACTTGGTGTGGTCCTTGCCGGATGCAATCACCAGTTGTCGAACAGTTAGCCGATGAAATGGGTGACAAGGTGACGTTCAACAAAATGGATGTCGATGCGAACCCAGAAACGGCCAGCAACTTTGGTATCATGAGTATCCCAACTTTATTAGTTAAAAAGGATGGCGAAGTCGTCGATACATTAGTTGGCTACCATTCCAAGGATCAAATCAAACAAACTTTAGATCAGTATTTATAAACAAGTGATTCTGAATCGCTAATAGCGGTCCAGGGTTGGGCCAATGAAATAGCCTATTCGCCACTTTATTGGTTAAAAACAACGACCGGTTCAGGAATGATGATCATTCTTGAGCTGGTCGTTGTTTTGTTATGCAGAGCCGCTTGACACCAAAAAAACGGTCAAAATGACCGTTTTATTGTGCTTCTTCAGTTTCGTCATCTTGCTCAACTTGTGGGCGGACGATTTCGATTGGGGTGGCCGGATCATGATTAATAATTGGTTGATTGTGGTCAATCGTCACTGAAATGCGCAGCCGCATGCGATTTTGAAAAGTGATTTTAGCTTCACTGACACAATTAGTGTGAAGCGCCGACTGTTCGGCTAGAAAGCCCGTTTCGAGCATGAAATCCGGTGACTTGATGGCGGCGCTACGCCGTGCAACTGGTTCACCAGTCAATTCGTAAGTAATGAGCTCATCGCTAGTATCCATTACAATGAGGTGGCCCCAGCCAGCTTGTTCAAAAAACATCACGAGATCATCATCACTAGCGACAGGAAATTGGCGCGCCAAGTCCTTACCAGCCCAGTAAAGAATGCCACTACTGTCATCACCCAATAATTTTGGTATTAAGGCATCTCGCAACAATTCTACGCTGAGAATAGAAGCTTTGATCGAGTTGCCCGCAAATTGAGAATAAAAGTCGTTCGTCATGATAATTCCTTTCCATGCAAAAATCGTGGTATCTGAGCCACTGTATAATCAATATTATACCTTGTTTTTAATGATGTGGCGGATTTTTTAAATTTAACCAAGGAAACTTTACAATTTCGTCGCAATTAGTCTGGCTTGAAATCAATTTCAAAAAAGACCATAATAAAGTTTCAGAATTCATTGAACGGAGATTTTAAAATGGCAAATGAACATGCAATTGGATTCATGGACTCAGGGGTCGGCGGACTGACCGTTGTCAAGCAAGCGTTGAAGCAGCTGCCCCGTGAAACAGTTTATTTTATTGGCGATCAGGCGCGTTTGCCATATGGGCCACGACCTACCGAACAGGTGCGGGACTTTTCATGGCAAATGGCGGATTTCTTGATGGCTAAGCAAATTAAAATGCTGGTCATTGCTTGTAATACGGCGACTGCTGCGGCTCTACCAGATTTACGCGCAAAGCTACCGATTCCGGTGATTGGCGTGATTGCACCGGGGTCGCGGGCCGCATTGAAAGCCTCACACACGAATCGCATCGGGGTCATTGCGACCGAGGGGACGATTCGTAGCGATGCCTATCGCCAAGCGATTTTGAAGAAAGATCCGACTGCGACCGTTTTTCCAGAGGCCTGCCCCAAGTTTGTCCCATTAGTTGAATCGAACGAATATCATTCAACTGTTGCCAAACGCGTTGTTGCGGAATCATTGCAGCAAATGCAGAAGCAACAAGTTGATACGCTGGTAATGGGCTGTACTCATTATCCGTTGTTACGGCCATTGATTCAAAACGTGATGGGGCCGGGTGTCACCTTGATTGATTCTGGTGCTGAGACGATCGATGATGTTTCAGCGGTCCTCGATTACTTAGATATCGCAAATGATGCTGCCACCAAACAGTATCCTGATGAATACTACACGACTGGTGCGGCGGAGCAGTTTGAAGCTATCGCACGGGACTGGCTGGAGCAGCCTGATTTTCACGCACAACATGTTGATTTAGGGAGTGAAACAAATGACTAAACCACAGACATTGATTATTGCAACGAATAATCCGAACAAAGCGCGAGAATTTAGCGCAATGTTTGCCACTTATGACATCCAGATCAAGACGCTGGCAGACTTTTCTGATATTCCGGAGATTAAGGAAAATGGTATTACGTTTGAAGAAAATGCCACTAAGAAGGCGACGGTCGTGGTTGAAGCGACCGGTTTACCCGCAATCGCGGATGATTCTGGCTTGATGGTCGACGCCTTGCACGGTGATCCGGGGGTCTTTTCAGCACGTTATGCTGGTGATCACGATGATGCCGCCAATAATGCCAAATTATTAGCAAATCTCGGTGGTGTTCCAGAAGACAAGCGGACGGCGACGTTCCATACGACGTTAGTTGCACTCAAGCCGAGTGGGTCCAAACTCGTTGTTAACGGCGAACTAGCGGGTCGGATTCTCATTGCGCCGCGTGGTGATAATGGGTTTGGTTACGATCCGTTATTTTGGTCAACCCAGTTTCAAAAATCGCTGGCAGAACTGACGCCGGCACAAAAAAATCAGATTAGTCATCGGGGTGCGGCGTTACGTCAACTCATGACGAAATTCGACGAATGGTGGTCAAAAGCATGAAATGTTTAGTTGTAAGTGATAGTCACGGTGACCGCGACATTGTCGTTCGATTACTAGAAACTTATCGTGATCAAGTGGATGCAATTTTTCATTGTGGTGATTCCGAGCTATCAGATGATGATCCGTTATTGAAAGACATGTACATCGTCCAGGGCAATATGGATTTTGACACGCACATGCCAATTGAAGTGCAAACTACGGTTGACGACGTGACAGTCTATATGACCCATGGACACGTGTTTGGCGTGAACATGGGGTTGGATCACCTGTTAGCTAATGCCACGGCAGCCCATGCACGCTTGGCATTCTTTGGTCATACCCATCAATTAGGTGTTGAGTGTCGTGAAGGGGTGCTCGTTTTGAATCCGGGTAGTATCACTTTTCCACGCGGGGAGTTTGCACGTATCGGTGGGACCTACGCCATTGTTACCACCAGTTCGACTGCGATTGATGTCCAATACTACAATCGGCGCATGCAAGCTGTGCCGGAACTAAAATTCCATTTTGAAAATTAAATTGTGGTAAAAAATGCATTTAGTGACTTAACTGAGCCTGTTTCCGGTTACAATAGAGACATGAAAGCTTAGTCAAGGGGGCGCTTGTATGTTAATTCAACCAGTTGCGGACTTATTGTCGCGCAATGCCGACCACTATTTGATTCCGGCCGACATGGTGGCAAATGTCCAAACTGATAATAATTTGTATCACGCATTTTTGGTGTTGACCAAGATCAAGTATTCCAAAATTCCGGTCCTCGACCACAGTGGTCATTTTGAGGGACTGGTCTCATTACCATTGATTACTGAACAGATGCTCGGATTTGATCAATTAAATACCGAGGTCCTATTGCAACAGCGAGTGCAAGATGTGATGGAAACACAAGTCAAGACGGTGCACGATGTTGACGACGTGGAAGCCACCTTGCATCTGATGATCGATAATCCGTTTGTCCCAGTCGTTGATGACGATAATCTGTTCGAGGGAATCGTCACTCGGCGCGAATTCATGAAGAGTTTTAATTTTCTGACCCATGAAATTGGCAAACAATATGATATGATTGAGAAGGATTTTTCCACCAGCGAAAAAGCTAAATAAATTTATGGAGGGTCTCCGATGGCAAAATTAGATGCACAATCAATTATTAACTACATTGGCAGTGCGAAGAAAAAAACACCCGTTAAAGTATACGTGAAGGGTGCTTTGGACCAATTAAACGTTCCAGCAACGATCAAAACTTTCTTCAGCGGCAACGCTGGGGTCTTATTTGGTGATTGGGCGGATGTTGAACCGTTCTTAAAGGCTAACGCTGCAAATATCGAAGATTATGAATTAGAAAACAATGCGCGCAACTCTGCCGTTCCAATGGCGGACTTGAAGCAATATAACGCACGAATCGAACCTGGTGCTGTTATTCGGGATCAAGTTTTGATTGGCGACAATGCCGTCATCATGATGGGTGCGGTCATTAACATTGGTGCCGAAATCGGTGAAGGCTCCATGATCGACATGGGTGCGATCTTAGGTGGTCGTGCAATCGTTGGTAAAAATTGTCACATTGGTGCCGGCACTGTGTTAGCCGGCGTGGTTGAACCACCTTCGGCAAAACCAGTTCAAATCGATGACGATGTCTTGATTGGTGCGAATGCGGCTGTCCTTGAAGGTGTGCACGTTGGTAAGGGAGCCGTTGTGGCTGCCGGTGCCGTCGTCATCGAAGACGTTGCGCCAAACACCGTTGTTGGTGGGGTGCCTGCTCGTAAATTGAAAGACATTGACGACAAGACTAAGAGCAAGACAGAATTGATGGCTGAATTACGGAATCTTTAGTGTGAGGGGGATAAACCATGGTCTTACGGGAAACCGATTTAATTCCAATTTATCAACACTTACATCAAATTCCGGAAATCGGCTTACAGGAACACGAAACACAGGCATACTTGCTATCAATCATTGCCAAGATGCCTCAAGACTGGTTGACGGTCAAAACGATTCCAACGCTTGATACCGCGATTCTAGTCAAAGTTAGTGGTCAGCGGCACGATTATCGCATCGGTTACCGGACGGATATTGACGCTTTGCCAGTTACTGAGAACACTGGCCTGCCGTTTGCATCGACTCATCCGGGTGTGATGCATGCTTGTGGCCATGATATTCATATGTCGGTGGCGCTAGGCATTTTGAGTTACTTTGCCGAAAATCGTCCTGAAACGGACATGATTTTTATGTTCCAACCGGCAGAAGAAAACGCCTCGGGTGGGCAACGGCTGTATGAAAGTGGCGCTCTTGATGGTGATTGGATGCCAGATGAAATCTTTGCCTTCCATGACAATCCCAATCTACCAACCGGTGCGATTGGGTGCCGGATGGGAACGTTGTTTGCCGGCACTTGCGAGATTCATGCGCATCTTAGCGGTAAGAGTGGTCATGCGGCTTACCCACACCAAGCGAACGATATGGTCGTGGCTGGTGCAGCCCTCGTGTCACAATTACAGACGATCGTTGCCCGCAACGTTGATCCAATTCAAAGCGGCGTCGTGACGTTAGGTCACTTCTCCGCCGGGACGATTGGTAATGTAATTGCCGGTGAAGCACAAATTGATGGGACGATTCGGGCCCTGACGCAAGAGATGAATTTGCATATTCAACGGCGGGTACGAACGATTGCTGAAGGCGTGGCGCTGGCTTACGACTGTAACATCGATTTGAAGCTCAATCAGGGTGGCTATTATCCGGTTGAGAATAACGATGCCATCACGTCTGACTTCATTCAGTACATGCAGGATGATGCCGACGTGAACTTTATTGAGACGGCACCGGCCATGACGGGTGAAGATTTTGGTTATCTGATTCATCAGATTCCGGGCACCATGTTCTGGCTAGGTGTGGACAGTCCATACTCCTTGCATTCGGAAAATATGGTCCCGCATACTGCGGCCATTATGAGTGGCGTCAATGCGATGACTGGTTATTTGACCCATCGAAACGCATTACGAAAATAAGGACGACTGTATTGATATAAATATCCCGCCATGATTGATTGATGAAAGTCTGCATCAATCAGTTATGGCGGGATATTTTGGCTTCCGCAATGTGTTAGTTATTCTTCAGCATTAAAGATGATTAAATCATGCCAATTTATAAGTTCAAAAGCGGCCAGCTGAGACCCGCTGGAAACAAAGCGAGTTGGTGTAAACCGGCTATTATGTCGACGTCCTACGCCGGCTTCCAGGCATTCTGTGCAATGGCCGGAACGTGGTGGACACAGATTTAAGCCAACAACGCACGTCTTAAATACTGGTCTTTCACTAACCAAGCCAAAAACGCTTGCTAAGTGAAATTTCACCACTGGGCCTTGCCCCGAATACCTTCCAGCCGGGATGGTATTCGAAAGGCAGACATGTGCGGA
This sequence comes from Lactiplantibacillus sp. 30.2.29, assembly GCF_018991255.1. NCBI lineage: Bacteria > Bacillati > Bacillota > Bacilli > Lactobacillales > Lactobacillaceae > Lactiplantibacillus > Lactiplantibacillus sp. 30.2.29. The sequence continues at coordinate 91,679 of NZ_JAGYGU010000013.1, forward strand.
CCTAGCTTTTTGTGGAATTAATCGTTGATTCCTTGGTACACGGGAATTTTGATAGTCAACTGTCGGACTAGTTTCTAAAAACCACTAAATTTTTCGACCCATGTTTCAAGGTCTCAGAAAAGTAACTTTACTCAACTTGTCAGAATCTTCACTGATCGTTTGAGATAGCAAAATTTTGAATTCTAAGCAAGGATAATTTTATTGACTAAATTCAGTACTAGTTGCCATTGAAATTAGTCAATAAAATTCGGTAATCTTCTCAGTGCTAAAATACCATAAGCATCATCAAGATAGATTTTAAGTTTGCTCGAAGGACCTGTCTTCTAACGTTCAGTGGTCAGTTGTACCGAGATAGGTGGCTGTTCATCCGCCATTCGAGCGGCTTCCCGACTGGAGGGGCCGGCTGACAATGCTCAGTAGCCAAATTATTCTTAGCTGGAAGTGGGTTGCTTCCGGCTTAGAATAAGACTCGTATTTGAAATTGCGCAGTGACTTTCTGCGTGAGTTCAAATCGACGTCGGCTTACGTTCCAGCAATTGTCAGCCGGCCCCGGAAGTCGGACTAAGACGATCACCGGCAGACGAACAGTAAGCCTAACAATTGGCATGATTTAATCATGATCAATGCCAAATTAACTTTCGCAATGCGGTTAGACGTGAATCAAAATAAAAATTCGACTCGTGATGGTTAAGAATAAGAACCAGCGCGAGTCGAATTTTGGGATTAAATGAGTTATTTATGGGTTGGTGCAATGTTCAATCGTGGTGAAGGGAGTTGAATCCCAGCTGCCCGGGCAGCGTCCAGATAGGCGGACAAGAAGTCACGTTGAATGGCAAATTGCATCCCATTTTTCACGTAGAACTGGACGCGGAAGACCAACGTCCCGTCAGTTTGGGTGGTAACACCTTGAATATCGGGTTCCCCAATGATGTCTGGGTACTTCGGTACTAGTTCCGTATTCGTATCGCGAACGACCTGTGTCAGCTCTTGAACGGGTGTCGTGGTCAGAATATACAGGTCGATCAGAACCCGCATGTCATTGCGAGATTGGTTACTGATAATCAAAATTTTGCGGTTGGGAATGAAGTTCAACGTGCCATCTGGACTAGTAACTTGTGTAGTGCGCAAGCCAATCGCAGAGACGGTGCCCTCGATCGTTTCAATTTTGACATAGTCACCGACGTCAATTTGGTCTTCTAATAAAATAAAGAAACCGGTGACGATATCACTGACAAAGCCTTGGGCCCCTAAGCCAAGTGCGACACTGAAAATTCCGGCACTGGCGATCAATGTGCCAACGGGAACGCCCAGTACGGACAGTACGGCATAAATCCCAAAGAACATGATGACGTAGTGGTAAATATTCAGCGATAACGTGTAAATGGTCGAAATCCGGTTGTTGGCTGTGTCGCTCGTATTGGCATTGGTCATGAATAAGTGATGAATCAGGCGTTTTCCTAGCCGATCAATGACCCAAAATAGTAAAATAAATAAAATGATTTCGAGTATTTTACCACCAATATTAATAATAATTTGTTGCCAGTCAATTTTCTTAGCAAGCTTCATCCAGACGGAGACTTGTTTGGTTGGGTTCTCCACGGCTGCTAAGTTAATTGCATTAAACATATCTTCACCCTCGTTAATTGTTGTCTGTTCACTAGTTTATCAGATTTGACTTGGTCAACCAAGTGATTATCGTTCCAGCGTGATTAAATGGCCGATAGACTCGGTTGTAAGCAGGTTTTTAATTGCGGTATACTTAAGACAATGCTATGCTAGTTCTAATATAGTGGCTGTTGAAGGAGGAATTTTAGGATGATTACACACATTGCGGGCATCATTGCCGCCATTGCATTCTTATTACTAGTTTGCTTTATCGGGATTTTCTTAATGCGGATTACCAAAACGATGGGGGAAGTTAATCGCAGTTTGAGCAACATTACTGATGATGTTGACGCCTTGTCGCATGAAACTGAAAAAATCATGGCAAATGCCAATGAATTATTGAAGGATGTCAATGGTAAGGTTGCAACGATCGACCCCGCGTTCCAAGCAATGGGTGACTTGGGACAAAGTGTTTCAGATTTAAATGCAGCAACGCGTGAATTAACGGCTAAAGTCGGCAAATCCAACGAAAAACGCAGCAAGTTTTCAAGTGCTAGCAAGGTTGGTAAGGCCGCATTTGATGTTTATCGTAACCGGCGTTCAAAAAATAATAGTGAGGAGTCTTAATTATGTCGAAAAAAGGATTCTTATTAGGTCTTATCGTAGGTGGCGCGGCCTTGGCCACTGCTGTTAAACGTTTAGATGACGACAAAAAGGCTGAATTAAAAGCCAAAGCACAACAAGGAATTGCAGATTTTAAAGACCGTGCCATTGACTATGCGTTCTATGCCAATGATGCGGCCGAAGATTTCAAAGCCGAAGCCGGTCAACAGTTTGAAGATGCTAAGCAAAAGGTCGCTGATTTTGCGGACCAATACCAAGCCGCTAAGCAAGAAACTGGTGCGACTTACGGCTCAAGCCTCGACCAAGCGACAGATAGTTTGCGTTCCGAACTAGCCAAGGTCGAAGATGACGACCCCGACGAACAGGACATCGTTATTGATGGTGGGGCAGCTTATCAAGATGCCAGTCAATCATCGTCAGCTTCTGATGAAACGTCGGAAGCAACAAGTGAAGCGGATTCGGCTGCGACCGATGCGTCAACTGACGAACAATCAGCAGCGCCAACTTCAGCTGAAGAAGCACAGCCAACTGATGAGAAGCCATCATCAGAAAAATAAAGCGTTAGGTCATTAATTGGGACACGGAGCGGTTGCTCGGTGTCCCATCTGTTTTGAGGAGGGAATCAAGTTGCATTCAATAGGCGCAGTTGCAAAAAAGACTGGAATTTCAAGTTATACCCTACGCTATTATGACAAGGCAGGGTTAACGCCGTTTGTTAAACGTGATAAGCAGGGACGGCGGGTTTTTAACGACGCCGACTTAGATTCATTAGCCCTCATTCGCTGCTTAAAACAAACTGGGATGCCGTTGGAAGATATTCGGCAATTTATCAGCTGGTGTGCGGCCGGCGACGAAACCATCGACCAACGACTGGCCATGTTTGAGGAACAGCGTGAAGCCGTTGAGGCCCAGATTCACCAATCTTTATTGAATCTCCAAAAGGTCAACCATAAGATCGATGTTTATCGGCGCGCGAGTCAAGCCGGCAGTGAAGCAGCCGTGGACTGCGATGTCCTACCACTTAAGCAGACCGGTGAATTACTGCACGAGGTTGCAGATTATGAAGCATCGCATCCACTGCCAGAATAACGTCAGGTGGGCGTGGTTTAAAAGATGGGACTGATAAGTTCGTACGCACTGTGATCATGCTTAGGTTGGACCGAGGCTGATTCACGCGCCAGTTCTTAAGCGCTAAAGTAGCCAGCTTGGGCCACTGAAAAAAGCAAGTTAACGTGCACAATCTGTGATTTTAGGACATATCAAAGGCGCCACTAAGCAATGTTCGCTTAGTGGCGCCTTTTCAGTTTGATAAGGTGATATGAGGGAAACATTAGAACAGGATTCGACTGAAGATTGGGACGATCAGGTCAATGACGATACCGATAATCACAACGGCAATCGCGGCCATTGAGCCTTGAACCGAACCTAGTTTCAGCGCGTAAGCCGAACCAATCGTGTGGCCTGAAGTACCCAATCCAAGCCCGACACCGATTGGATTACGATTGAGCCGGAACGTTTTGACCAACCAGTCACCAAGTGCATAGATGATAACGGCGTTTAGAATACAAGCCATGGCGGTCACAGCGCTGTTGCCACCAATTGAGGTTGCAATCGGTAAGGCAATCGCGGTCGTTGCGGCTTGCGGTAACATTGATTTAGTCGCCACTTCGCTGAGGCCCATTAATTTTGAGATGCCAACGATGGCGACTAGTGAAATATTAGCACCGATAACTAGCGAGGCCAGAATGTCTAACCAATATTTTTTGATAATATCATTACGCTTATAGAGTGGGATTGCGAATGCGATCGTCGCCGGACTTAAGAACCAGAAGATCAGGTCGCCGCCTGGCTTATAGGCGGTTGTGTAAAGTTTAGCGGTGCTGGTGCCTAAGACTGTTGCGAGTAGTACTAAGATGGCGATTCCCAGAACCATCGCGACAAATAGCGGTTGAAAAATGAACAGACCGTGACTTTTCTTGAATAACCATTGCCCAATCAGGTAAACCCCAATGGACAAGACGATGCCGAAAAAGGGGGTCGTAATGAGTGTCGACATATTAATCACGCTCCTTATCTTCTGGGGACACGGCCCGGGTCAGATTGGTTGCTGAGCTGGTCGGCCGACTGAAGCCTGTTTTGAGTAATTGGTGCACCCAAATCAATCCCTTGGTAGTATAGGTCGTCACAACCAGCAAAATAATCGTGGCACAAATGATGACAATTGCCAGTTGAAGGCCTTGTTGCTGCATGATTTTCAAGTTAGCAGCTAGTGAAATGCCGGAAGGGACAAACAGAAAGCCGATAATGCTAATCAGGAAGCTGCCAACCGAGTCGACCCATTCGAGTTTAACGATGTGTAATGTTAGCGCTAAATATAATAAGATGAGGCCAATCACTGGTGCGGGAACTGGAAAATTAGCTGGGAAGAGTCCCGAGAGGCCATTCGCAATAAATAGGACTGCCGTATAGATTCCGATTTGAACGAGAAATGGTGCTGAGGCTGTTTTAGGTGTTGGGTTGGGGTTCGACATGACAATCATCCTTCTTTCCTTGTTTTTCGAGATTATCATAACGAAAAAAAGCGCGTTTAAGCGCTTTTTTAGCCGAATAACAAAATATTGGCCGTAAACTGCCCTAATTGACTGCCGAATGGTTTACCAACTACATGCGGAGTTTCTCTCTGAGAGGCTTGATGAATGAGCGACCAACCGGGAGTTTTTGCCCATCACTCATGGTTAATTGATAAGTATGGTTAAACCAAGGCTGAATTTCGTGTATGTCAGCAACGTTGACTAAAACACTGCGATGGACCTGAATAAATTGTTCAGGATTCAAACGTGCTTTTAGCCAGTTGAGTGTTTCACGGGTCATGAGCTGGTCGTCGTGGGTCGTAATCGTGAGTTCGCCATTATTAATTACCGCATAACGGATATCAGTCATTTGAATAACCCGAGTCTTTTCATCCTGCGTAATCGTAATCACCGTTGCGGTCGGCGTGGTGGTTGACGGTTCAACCGGCGTCTTCAGGAGTGAGTTGGCTTTCTCGACCGCTTGATCGACGCGTGCCTGTTCGAATGGCTTCAAAACGTAGTCGATGGCGTCAATATTAAACGCATCGACGGCATAACTGTCATAAGCTGTGGCAAAAATGACCAGGGGTGGGTTCGCCAGTTGATCGAGATCTTTGGCCAACGTGAAGCCATTCTCATCGTTGAGGTCGATATCTAAGAAGAGTAGGTCGATCTTTTTGCTAATAAGTAGCTGAAGGCCTTCAGCGATGCTGGCTGCTTGAAATACAGCCTCAACTTGCGGATTTTGTTTGAGTAAGTACTCGAGTTCTTGCCGTGCGAGTGGCTCGTCATCCAGAACTAAAATATTCATTGAAATTCACCTCGTGTGAGTGTTACTTGGTTGTGATTGAGCAACCGATTTGCAAGGAACAGGCCAGAAACGAGTGGTCAGCGTTCCAATTTTGCGTTTAGATTAACCGAAAATAGTTCTGTTTCCGATCAACTGTCGGCGTGGGTGATACGAGAACTATTTTGGACTATCGCAGATTGATGGGCGGCCATCGCCAGCTATTTCGTGTGATTGGCTGAGCGCCTTGGAATCGCCATTTTAATCGTGGTTCCGGCTGTCGTACTCTGAATCTGTAGTTGACTTGCCGGACCGTATAAGCCAATTAGGCGTTGATTGAGATTAAAGAGTGCGGTCCCAGTTCCTGATTTAGAATCGATTGCGACCTCACCCAACTGGGGAAGTAGTGCTGGTGCGATTCCGTTGCCATTATCGCTGACCTCCAGCAGGACGGTGTCGGCCGATTGTTGAACGCTAATATTAATCTGATTATTTGACGAACGACCAGTAAAGGCGTGTTTGACCGCGTTTTCTACTAAGACTTGCAGGCAGAAGGGTGGAACCTTGATCTGAGCATCTGGCGCAATATCGTAAGTGACGCGATACTTATCGGGAAAGCGGGTCTGCTCAAGGGCAATGTACGAGTTGACATGCTCACACTCTTGCTGCAGTGGGATTTCAGTCTCACGAACACCTTGTAATGTCGACCGAAAAAACGTGCTTAGTTGCAGTAATGCGGTGCGGGCCTGTTCCACGTTCGTTCGCATCAGCGCACTGATGGTATTAATGGCATTGAAGAAGAAGTGCGGGTTGATTTGTGCTTGTAAGGCTTTGATCTTGGCATCACTCGCTAGTTTGGATTGTTCTTCAGCAATTCCCAAGGCCAATTGACTTGAAAAAATCGAGGCCAGTCCCAGTGCTAAGTTTTCTTCAACTGGTGTGAGCCGTTCAGCTTCAACGAAATACATCTTGAGTGCACCAATCGTTCGGTCATTGACCTTGAGTGGTAGCACGATTGCTGACTCGAGTGGACAGTTGGCGTTGGGACAACCAATTTCGGCTTTGTGATAAGCAAAACGAGCGGTGCCACTGGTGATAACGTGCTTGGAGAGGTCAGTCATCACCGTTTGGTTGGGGAGATGGTGGTCCTGACCAGCGCCAACGTGTGCGAGTACATTGACCCGGTCGGTAATTCCGACTGCATCAAAATTCGTATACTGCTTGATGATCTGGCAGACCTTAGCAGCGGACTGAACGTTGAGTCCTTGGCGAAAGTAGGGCAGGGTCTTGTCCGTCAGATTGAGGACATCATGCGTCTGCACGGCTTTCAGTTGTTGTTCATTGGTAATATAGGCGTTAATGATCGAGACGAACACGAAGGCGCCGATACTATTGAGCCCCATCATTGGAATGAAAATGAGCTTTAATAACGCCAAACCGCTGAAAATGCCAATAAAAATCATTTGAATCCCTTCGGAGCAGATGCCAAGCAGTGCGGTAATCCAAGGACCGGCATAGGTGTCGTTGCGCTTGAAGTATCGTCCCGCGACGCCTGAAAAGAGGCCAACCAGCATTGAACTGGGAATGTAGAAGAAGTCAGAGAGACTGCCTTGAATGACCCGGTGCAGGCCACCTAAAAAGCCGACCGCGGTTCCAACAAAGGGTCCGCCGATAATTCCGGCAACCGTAATCGTCAGGGTGCGCGTATTCGCGATGGAATCGGACTGGGGCAACGTGGTCAAAAAAGTGCTTTGAATCAGCGCGCTGTCATGCGTGATTTCAACACCGGTCAAGTTGGAGATGACCGTGAAAATGGCGAAAATGATGATTAGTGCGAATTTGGCCTGCCACGTATTTTGGTTAATCAGGCGACGGAAAAAACGCACGTTCACGAGAATAAAAGCTAGGGCAAGAATAATCCCGAGTCGCTGTAAAAGTAAGATGAATAGGGTAAACAAGCGGGCAAACCTCCTTGAAGATGGTCTTAGCGCTGCTAATCAGGTGAGCGCGCTAGTAGACTTATTCTATGACAAGCAACCACGATTAGTAAAGCGGTCACTTGCGTTAATCGAATGATTTTAAGTTGGCGAGGAAGATTGGGGGAGAACCGTCAAGTCCTGTTTTTTTAGATTGCTGGCGATTCCTTGTACTGGGACAAAAAAATCCGCCCCATCCTGATAAGCACGATGGGGCGGATTATTCATTTAATCGAGAATACGAGCCGTTTAGACTAGAGATCCAAAACTTTCATTTCTTTTGGTGTGTGCGTGAATGGCTTGAAGCCTTCCTTTGTCACCACACCACAGTCTTCAATCCGGACACCAGCCACGCCTGGAATGTAAATCCCAGGTTCAACTGAGAAGCACATTCCTTCAACTAAAGGCATGTGGTTTCCAGCCATGATGGACGGAAATTCGTGGTCGGTTTGACCGATTCCGTGGCCGAGGCGGTGAATGAAGTATTCGCCATAGCCAGCTTTAGTGATGATGTCGCGTGCAATCTTATCGACGTCTTCAGCGGCCATACCTGGTTTGATGGCTGCTTGGGCGGTCAAGTTAGCTTCCAGACAAACATCGAAGATTTCTTTTTGCTTGTCGGTTGGCTGACCATAGGCAATCGTCCGTGACGCGTCTGATGCGTAGCCTTCATACATCACACCGAGGTCGAACAAGACCAGTTCGTTAGGTTTAACCTGAGTTTCGTTGGTTGCACCATGTGGATTAGCAGCGTGTTCACCAGCTTGGACCAAAGTATCAAAACTCATTTCCATGATGCCTTTTTTCATCAAGGCGTATTGGAGTTCAGCGGCAATTTGTTGCTCAGTCCGACCAGCTTTGACAGCGGCAAATCCTTGTTCGAAAGCAAAGTCAGCCCATTTACCGGCAATGTTCAACTTTTCGAGTTCATCCGCCGTTTTGACGAGCCGCAGTTGTTGGATATATGGTGATAAATCCTTGTCGAAGTGGGCAGCTGGGAATTGCGCCTTGAGGGCATTAAACCGGTCAAGCGTCAAGTTGCCCGCTTCAAGTGCCCACGACTTAGGATCAGTGAGCTGTTCTTGGATATGCGTTGCAATCAAAGCATATGGATCTTCGTGATCCAAGTAACCGAAGACCTTGTATGGCCAGCCCATTTCCTTGATGGCTTCAACTTCCAGCGCAGGGGCGAAGAGGAACGGTTCAGCATCTGCGAACACGAACAATCCCAGTGTCCGTTCGTAGGGATTGCTTTCAAACCCAGTCAAATATGAAATGGTGTGGAAATTACTAATGTAGGTCACGTCAACGTGGTTATCTTGCGTCCACTGACGGACTTGTTGCAGTTTCGTATAATCTGCCAATTCAAAACACTCCTTTAGATATGATAATACTAGTATAGCGCTCTTGATGATAAAAAGCTGAGAATCGTTAGTGAAAAATAACAATCTCCGTGTGGTAAATCTTGCATTTTGAAAACAGATAGGGTATTATTTTCATGAAAGCGATTTCAATAGCATTCTTAAGTTGCATTGAGACCGTAATTTTGCTATATTGGTTGATGTTGCATGAAAACGGATGAAAACATATGATACCAAGCAAGAAAGGGCTATTTTTATATGGAAAAGCAAACAGTAACAATTTATGATGTGGCGCGTGAAGCGGCGGTTTCAATGGCCACGGTTTCACGGGTGGTTAATGGGAATCCTAACGTTAAACCAGCAACGCGGAAGAAAGTTTTAGCCGTCATTGAACGGTTGGACTATCGGCCAAATGCCGTTGCACGTGGACTAGCAAGTAAGCGCTCAACGACGGTCGGCGTCATTATCCCAGATGTCACGAACATTTACTTCGCCTCACTGGCACGTGGGATCGATGACATTGCGATGATGTACAAGTATAACATCATTTTGACCAACTCAGACGATGCTGGGGAACAAGAAGTCAACGTGTTAAATACGTTGATGGCTAAGCAAGTCGATGGGGTTATTTTTATGGGGAACCATATCGATGATAAGCTCCGTGCAGAATTCAAACGGGCTAAGGCACCCGTTGTGTTGGCTGGGACAGTTGATCCTAACAACGAAACGCCTAGCGTTAACATTGACTATGCAGCTGCCGTTGAAGAAGCGGTCACGAACTTAATTGGCCGTGGTCACAAGAAGATTGCTTTGGCACTCGGTTCACTCTCACAATCAATCAACGCTGAATACCGGTTGACTGGTTACAAGCGGGCGTTGACGAAGGCTAAGATTCCATTTGATGATGCGCTGGTTTATGAAGCGGGCTACTCATACGATGCCGGCCGTAAGTTACAACCGGTCATTGCTGATAGCGGTGCGACTGCCGTCTTTGTTGGTGACGATGAAATGGCTGCCGGCATTATCAATGCAAGCATGGAAACTGGCATCAATGTGCCTGATGATTTGGAAGTCGTTACGAGTAACGATACGATCATCACGCAGATTACGCGTCCAGCCATCACCTCAATCACGCAACCACTTTATGATATCGGTGCCGTTGCGATGCGGATGCTCACTAAGCTGATGAACGATAAGGAACTTGACGAAAAGACGGTCACATTACCATACGGGATCGTTCGTCGTGGTTCAACTAAGTCGGCTGACTAATGAGACGCCGGTGTCGGGAAGTCTGGTTGACAATCAACGGAACGATAGCGGTATACTAGGTTTGGAATCTGATTCCAAACCTTTTTATTTGGCTGGAATTTATTGGAAGGATGAGTGGTGCAGATGACCCAATTAGCGTTACGGCGGCGTCCTGGGAAGATTCAGTTAGGTCTGAAAGCTTCCCAAACACCGGCACAATTAATGAACCGATTACAATACCGACCGCAAGTATTTGAATTTTTTACCAGTGAAGCAGATTTTGACTCAGCGGCGTTTGCTGCATTGAAGGCGGCAGTGTTATTTGTGAAAGAAAATGTCACCGAGCAGATCGTGATTCACCACCCGATGAGTTATCATGGCGTTCACTTGGACCAATTGTTGGACCCCAAGCGCGAAGCTGCGGCCTATCAATTTTTGCATGACAGTACGGCAGCCTTACTCGGTTTAGCGACGGAACTGGACGTCAAGGTGCTGGTTCATGGCGGCTACGGCAGCGACAGTGTTCCGTTGATCAATGAATATGAGTCGTTAAGTGTCGCCCGGGATGTCGTGTTTGAACGCCTAGACGAGCTGGTACGTCAGGGGAGTGGGCACGTGATGATTGAAAATGGGGTCACGGCCAGCTTCATGTACGGTGATCCACAGCTCGATGAGCGCATCATTCAGCATCACTATCCGCTGGTCTGTGATTTGAGCCACGTTTTCATTGCTTTACATGGCGATATGGACCTGACGATGCTGGCCTTAAAACGCTTAGCACCGCTGATTCAGCACTATCACCTTGTCGATTCGATGGGGCAGCGTCACGACAGCTTGCCACTCGGGCAGGGGTTAATCGATTGGCAGCGTGTACTGCCGGTGTTGAACCCCCGCGCAACGATGATTTATGAAGTGCCGGATGAAACGGATGCCACTTGCGGTAATATGTTGAGTAGTTATCATTATTTACGGGCGTTAGAAGTGCGTTCACTTGAAGGGAGTCCAATCAAATGACCAATTTAGTCGTCCATGTCGATGAACCAGAAAAAGTGTCGATGGCGATTAGTAACGTTCGCAATTTCTTAGACCTACGTCCAACCAGTACGGTCGTGATCGTGGTCAACGGGCCCGCCATCACCACGTTGACGACCCCGGCCTGGAATGACATGTTACAGGACCTGCCACAAGTTGAGGTGGATGCCTGCCATAACGCGATGGCGAGCCATCATATTCAAGCCGACCAGCTTCCGGACGGGGTCACCGTGGTTCCAGCGGGCGTTGTGCGCCTGGTGGATTTACAGGATGCGGGCTATGCTTATTTGCGGCCATAGGTGAATGTGATTTTGGAGTGATAAGAATCTATCGTGAGATGGGTGTTGTTACTGCTGGGAGTTAGACAAGCTGATTGGTTTAAGAGATTGGAGTGTGCAAAATCACTGACTCAGAGAAGAAACTGATCAAAAGTATAGAGAAATCAATAGACCCTGCCAACTGGGGTGGCATGCATCATTTAACAATTGATGAACTAAATCAACTTTTGAAAAAGCAACCAAAGGTCAATGGGCGCAAATATATGTTACTGACAAAATCGAAACAGCGCCCTTGATCGATTATTAAACTTTTGGCGCCTTGATTTAAGCCTCAGCAACATACAGGTTCAATTAAAGTGAGTACAGGCGGGTCTAGCGCTTGAAATCGCTCGCTTTTTTTGCTATCATACTTTACGTATGTTTATCTACTAAACTGAAAATAAATATGAAAGAAGGAGTCACACATGTCAGGACATTCAAAATGGCATAACATTCAAGGACGTAAGAACGCCCAAGATGCTAAACGTGGGAAAGTTTTCCAAAAGATTTCCCGTGAACTATATATGGCTGTTAAAGCCGGGGGTCCTGATCCAGATTCTAACGCGCAATTGCGGTTAGTTATGGATAAGGCCAAAGCTGCCAACATGCCTAAAGATAATATTAAACGGGCGGTTGATAAAGGTAGTGGCTCCGGTGCGGAGAACTACGAAGAAGTTACTTACGAAGGCTACGGCCCTGGTGGTATCGCCGTTCTGGTTCACGCATTAACTGACAACAAAAACCGGACTGCTGCGGCCGTTCGTTCAGCATTCACGCATCATGGTGGTGCATTGGCTGCAACGGGTGCCGTTAGCTACATGTTCGATCGTAAGGGTTACATCGTTATCAGTCGTGAAGATTTAGACACGGATGAAGATACGATGCTGATGGATGTTTTGGATGCTGGTGGTGATGATTTACAATCAAGCGACGAAGCATTCGAAATCTACACGGATCCTAAGCAATTAGCTGCTGTACGGGATGCGCTTGAAGCCAGTGGTTACAAGTTGGAAACGGCCGAATTGACCATGATTCCAGAAAACTTGACTGACGTTCCAGCCGATAAAGTTGAAAAGTTACAACACATGATTGATGAATTAGAAGATAACGACGACGTATCAGAAGTATACGAAGCTGCTAACTTCCCAGACTAATCAGTCTTAGCGCGGTTCTTTGATGAAAGTCAGAGGACCGCGCTTTTTTGATGGGTAATTTTTGGCGGTGACCCGCAACTTGCCTGAGTCGTCTTGGTTGCATCCAAATCTTGTTTTTAGCTGATAACTGACGCAAAACGGATGCATCACCCGGTGCAGTTTGCTAAAATTAGGACAGTTGAACATTGAAGGGACGAATAATCATGAATAAAGTAACCGTGTTAGGCAGTTTAAATGTCGATTCGATTTTACGCTTCAAACGTTTTCCAAAACCTGGGGAGACTTTACCACTGACAGGAAAGAGTGTTGCAGGTGGTGGCAAGGGCGCAAATCAAGCAATCGCAGCTGCCCGGGCCGGTGCCCAAACGACCTTTATTGGTAAGGTTGGACAAGATCAGGAAGGTACTTTTATGGTCCAACAACTGACAGAGAGCGGGGTCGACGATCGCTTTGTTCAGCATAGTGATGCGGCTGCGACCGGCTCCGCATTTATCCTGTTGGATGCAAGTAGCGAAAACCGAATTCTAATTGACGGTGGGACCAACCAGCTCGTCACGGCGGAAGATGTTGAGCAAGCCCAATCAGTGATTGCGGACAGCACGTTTTTAATTGCGCAGTTTGAAACACCGATTGCTGCGACCCAACGCGGATTTGAGCTCGCACGAGCCGCTAAGCAGAAGACGATTCTTAATCCAGCACCGGCAACGGACGCGGTGCCAGCTGAATTATTAGCGGTCACGGATTTGATCGTCCCAAATGAGACTGAGACGGAAACGCTGACTGGCGTTCATATCACGGATGAAGCTTCGATGGTTGCTGGCGCGCAAAAATTACAAGCACTAGGTGTAGCCAACGTCATTATCACGGTCGGTAGCAAGGGTGCCTTTTGGATGCGCGGTGGTGAACACGGATTTGTCCCGGCCTTTAAAGTTGACGCAGTGGATACAACGGCAGCTGGTGATACGTTCATTGGCGCGTTAAGCTCTGTATTGCAACCAGATTTCAGTAACTTAGCTGAGGCCGTGCGTTTTGCCAATCGCGCTTCGTCATTGGCAGTTCAAAAATTAGGCGCGCAGCCTTCCATTCCAACTCAGGCGGAAATTGTAGCTGCGGATCAAACTAAGTAACAAAAGCAACGACTTTATTATCGGCATCGAAATTTCAAAGCTATTCTGGAGCGCAATCGCTTCGGAATAGCTTTTTTGGCGTTCAATCAAAATGTGTTCTGAAAAAATTTATTTTTTTCGTGGAAATGAGCCTTATTTCACGAAACTACTTGTATGAAAGGAGCAAGCCATCGTGCCGTGACAATTTGATACTGAAATAATCTCAAACGAACAATATAGTGGTACAAAACAGTGACTGCACCCTTATCAGCCGTATTTTGCACCGAGGCGAGCTGTTTTCAGATTAATTGGCGTCACGATTGGCCAGAAACCCGCCGACAAATTGCCGGCAAACCTATTCAGGAACTGATTTTAATGAAGCATAAATCCCAGAGAGGGTGAATGGATTGATTGTTCGTGATAGTTGGGGATAACCGCAACAAACTGATGCTTCACTGTAGCGAATACAGCCGGTTTTGCGAACACTGATACTTAGAAACTAGCCAGCGTGACGCAGCATGATGCTGTGAAATCAAGAAAGGAAGTATGCCAGTCATACCGTCTGTGTGTGCAACTGGGCCACAGACAATCTGCCTGGTATCACCGTGTGAAATGCTTCATGTCAATTGAAACTGAGTTGAACCAAATGATTCAAGCCGCTGTTGAACAACGGGCCAGTGATATTTATTGGATGCCAGCAACAGAAGGTTACCAGGTGCTGATTCAAGCCGCCGGAAAATTGCGCGCACTTGCCCAAATCAGTACCACACTCGCGCAACAGCTCATTAATCACATCAAATATCGAAGTAATATGGCCATTAGTGACCATCGGCGGCCGCAACTTGGCGCTATGATGCTAACGCTGGATGAGCAGACCTTAAACCTGCGCATCTCAGTCGTTGGTGATTTTTTAGACCGCGAATCGCTGGTCATTCGGATATTGTACGAGGGTGAATCCCAGAACCTCCAATATTTGATTCCCAGTCAGCGTGAACAGTTGAGTCAGCTCATGCACCATACTGGGTTGATCGTCTTTTCTGGACCGATGGGCGCTGGAAAAACGTCGACCATGTATGACCTAGTGCGTCAACTGCGGGGACAACGATTAGTGATGACCATTGAAGATCCAGTTGAGATCTACGAACCAGATTTTTTGCAGTTACAAGTTAACCCACCCGCTCAGATGGCCTATGCGGATTTATTAAAGGTCGGACTTAGGCATCACCCGGATGTGTTTATCATTGGGGAGATTCGGGATGCGGAAACCGCCAGAATCGCGATTCAAGCTGCCTTGAGTGGCCATCTGGTGTTGAGTACGTTGCATGCACGGGGTGTTTATGGGATTATTCCGCGGTTAGCACAATTAGGCGTGGAACCAGCCGTTCTCGAACAAGCCGTAACGGCCATGTCGTATCAGCGATTAGTCCCGGTGACGGATGGCAGTATGGCGACCTTATTTGATACGGTGGTTATGCCACATGAGCGCCCGAAGACGACGCAAATGATGACGGAGAGGTGGGGACAATTAATTGATGAACAACTGGCAGCGGGTCGCCTTGATCATGCGACGGCCCATCAACTTAAGAAAGCGTAAGCGACTTCCAATTGCGATGCAAGCGACGTTATTTGAAACTGTGGCGGACCTATTGGGCAACGGCTTTTCATTCCAACAGGCCTTTCAATTTGCTGTGGATGTACAGGGACCAGCGTTTCAAGTCCTGCAGCCCGTCCTCGTGCGCCTAGCTGCGGGTGATGACTTGTCCACGGCGTTACGTCCATATATTGCGGTCGATCTATATTATCAATTTTTAATTGCGGAGACGCATGGGGAGCTTCGACACACGTTGACGCAGGCTGGCCAGTTGATGCGCGCCCGTGCGGAACAGGGCCGACAGATTCGACGGTTATTGCAGTATCCATGTTTATTATTGGTCCTGCTATTGGGGACGCTCGGGTTAGTGAAGGCTGCAATTCTACCGAGCTTAGGTGCCCAGGCCAGTGTCGGTCACCAGGCGGCATTACCCTGGCAACTAATCTCGATTGGAATACTGGTCGTTGTTACTGCACTCGGTTGGTGTGGCTGGCGCTTTCAGCAGCTACCAATCAGGCAGCGGTATCATTGGTTGGTCAAAATGCCCTTGATTGGCAAGCTGATCAAGAGTTATTGTGGCTACTATTTGAGTTTAAATGCTGGGATGCTACTCGCGGGTGGATTAGGGATTCGGGGTATTTGTGAGGTCAGCCAGCAGTTTCAGGCCAAAGCTTTTATTCACCAACAGGGGAAAGTGGTGGAGCGGGCTTTGCTGCAGGGAACGTCACTAATGGCAATTATTCAGGCCGACCGCTTATTGCCGGATGAACTAGCTTTATTAGTCGGCAAAGAGAGCCCAGCTGAACAGTTGAGTCAGGAGTTACTGTATTTTGCGACCATGCAGTATGAGCGGCTGATTCGCCAACTTAATCGGATGATTGGTTGGATTCAACCCATCATGTTTGGGGTCATTGCGCTCGTGGTCGTGGGCACGTATTTGAGTTTGTTGCTACCGATGTACCAATCAATGGGGGAGATTTTAAAATGACATTATTAATGAAACGCTTGATGAAGAAAACGACTGCGCCGCAACGCGGGTTTACGTTGATTGAAATGGTGATCGTGTTGGCCATTATTAGTTTGCTAATGTTGATCGTGGTGCCAAACTTGAATGATCAACGTCAGCGTGCTGCAGGTCATCAACAGGAAGCACTGACGGAAGTTGTTCAAAATCAGGCTGAAATGTACACCAGCGATACTGGCGAGGAAGCGACGATTGACAAGATGAAGGAGGCTGGTTACCTCAATGACAAACAAGCCAAGCAAGCGACGGACCAGGCTATTAATCCAATTCGGCCCACCAAGCCCAAAGCATAAATGGCTAGCCGCCATGGTTTCACGTTAATTGAAACGGTCACCGTACTTGCAATCGTGACCAGTATGGCCGTGATCACCGTCCATCGGTTTCCGACGCGGCAGCGACAAGTAGCCGATGAACAAGCGTTTTGGCGTGATTTACAGACGATGTGGCAACAGCAGACTTTTGAAGCGAGTGTGACTGGCCATCCGCAAGTCGTCAGTTTTCGGGGGACGGAGGTCGTCAGTTGGACCGGCAAACAGGGTCATCCGATACCAAAACAACAGTGGCACCTAGCATTACCGGCGACGTTGAAGACGGAACGCGGGCGCGATATTCAGATTTGGAAGAATGGTCATCCGCAATTAGCGGTCGTCATTTTTAAATCAGCGCTGCGACCAAAGCAGAAGATCAAATTAAACGCACTAATGGGGTGGGGGGCTTATCGAGTTACCAATGTTAAAGACGCACAGTGGTTTTATGATGATTGAGACGATTACCGCATTGGGCCTGTTAATGAGCGGCCTAATTGGGTTCGAGAGCCTCGAGATAATGATGCAGCATCGTGAGGCTCAGACGTTACAAGCGATTCAAGCTGCTCGTAGCACGTATGAGACTTATGCCATTGAATTATTGAACGCGCCACAGTTGGCCGTGCCCAATGATTAAGCGTGCGGGTTTTACCCTCATTGAAGTGGTATTTTCATTAGGAATCGTGGCGGTCGTCATGGCGACTTTGTTTCAAGGCCAACGTAATCTTGCCCGCCGTACTCAGGTCGATTTACCGACCGTAGACTGGTACTTGATGCTCCATGAACTTGAAAATCCGGATCATCATTTTGTATTCACAGCGATTTCCAATGCAGCTGGCTTCGACGAGGACCACAGTGCTGTCATTGTGAATGAGGCCAAGGACAAAGAATATCGTTTGACCTATTTTCATGTGCTTCATCAGATTGTGTTAATGCACAAAGGTGGCGGCCGAATAATCATGATGAGAGGCGTCAGTCAGTTTCACATCGAGCCGGACATGACGTTAACCATGACGACTGATCATGGTATTCATTTTAAAGCCCGACTACTTTTACCCGATAGGAGGCACGCACCAGATGAAGAAACACCGCGGGACGATTCTGCTGTCAGTGATTAGTTTACTGATGATTGGCGGGGCATTCGAGACGCAACGTTACATGAATTTTCGGGCCAGACAACACTTGCATTATCTGATACTGGAATCTTATGACCATCCTTATCAGGCCAAACCGCATCGATAAGCGGTGGTCGAACCCCGTGACTTGAACTTGGGTCATAAAATCAGTAATATGGTTAAGGATTACAGATTTTGTGAAGGGGTGAGTATTCTGGCACAAGCAGAAACTGAGACGCTATTTCAGGTCTTAGATCAATCAGTGCAGGTCTTGATGCAGCAACTATCCGTCTCATACGTAGATGCACTCATCGAGACTGGTGATAACTTATTAAGTGGGACGGTTCACGTTGAGGATGGCAAGCCGAGTCAACAACAAGTCGAAGCTTTAGAGAAGTTGTATCAAAGTGTCGATTTAAAGCAGTTCGATGCAGAAACGATTCGGCGTGCAATTCAGCTAGCCTTGTTGAAGGCGATTCATAATGACCGTGTCGATCCTAATCATCAGATGACGCCCGATTCAATCGGTCTATTGACGGCATATTTGATTGCCAAACTGGTGGGACCAACAACGGACCTGTCGATTTTAGATATTGCGGTTGGAACTGGGAACTTATTAACGACGGTTATTAATCAACTGCAAACTGATCGGCCTCAGCCAATTCAAGGCTATGGGGTTGATAACGATGACAATCAGTTAGCCATCGCCGCGATGAGTATGGATCTACAAGGCTCTGCCGTGGAACTGTTCCACCAAGATGCCATTGATCCACTAGTCATGCCTAAAACGAGTATTGCCATTGGCGATTTGCCAGTCGGCTATTATCCACTTGACGAGCGAGTTCAGAACTTTGAGACCAAGGCGACCAATGGCCATTCCTACACCCATCATCTGATGATGGAACAAGCCATGTCACACCTGTTACCCGGTGGTTGGGGTGTCTTCCTCGTGCCAACAACGATTTTTCAATCGCAAGAAGCACAAGGCCTGTTGAAATGGATGAGTACGGCGGCTTATTTGCAAGGCTTACTCAACTTGCCAACTAATTTGTTCTTGGATGAAAAGTCACGCAAATCGATCGTTGTGTTACAAAAGCATGGGCCACAAGCACAGCAGGCTGGTAAAGTCTTGCTGGGCGACTTCCCATCCTTTGAAGATCAACGGGCATTTCAAGCGTTCACGGCTCAAATTGATGCCTGGGTCAGCCAAAACATTAAACGTTAGTTATTAGTCAAGATTCAACCAAGTCACGTTTTCAGTGCGGTGTTGATGGTGCCCACTGAGCAATTGATTCTATAATGGCCATTGCGACTGACAAGTTTGTCGAAAATCACCTGGGTAGGGTCCACGACTACCTGGGTGATTTTTGGTTATTTAAGTGAAATTTATTCATGTTGCTATGCGTTACGTTCACTTTATTCACGTTGGCGTGCTGAATCGCTAGATTGGTCAGTTAACAAAGCAAAAGGGCGGAGTGAGTGCATACGCAAACGCTTACTGTCGCAACCAATTGCTCACGCGATTCAAAAACGGTATAGACCTATTTTACGATTTTAACAAGCGCCCCCTTTTGAATGGGACGAAATTGCCCGCTATAATAACGGCAAGGGGAGTGCAAAAATAATGACGAAAGACAATTCACAGCCCGAGACGGAACAACTTTCGCGCGGGTTAAAGAGCCGCCACGTACAATTGATTGCGATTGGTGGCACCATCGGGACTGGCCTCTTCTTAGGGGCTGGTCAATCCATCCACTTAGCGGGACCATCGATTCTGATTGCCTATTTGGTGACTGGACTCGTTTGTTTCTTGTTGATGCGAGCGTTAGGCGAGTTACTGCTGTCTGACCTTCATACGCATTCATATATTGATTTCATTAAACAATACTTAGGCGATCGCACCGGCTTCGTGGCCGGCTGGACTTACTGGGTCTGCTGGATCACGATTGCGATGGCCGAAATCACAGCTGCAGGCGAATATATGCAGTTCTGGTGGCCGAAGTTACCACAGTGGCTGCCAGGATTGGTCATCTTAATTCTGCTATTAGCCTTAAATTCAATCAACGTTTCAGCTTTTGGGGAAACTGAATTTTGGTTTGCAATTATTAAGATTGCGGCAATCATTGCTTTGATTGCTGTCGGTATCGGGATGGTACTATTTAGCGTCAAGACGCCGGTCGGGCATGCCAGTCTGACCAACTTGGTCAATTATGGTGGTTTCATGCCGAATGGCTTCAAGGGATTAGTGCTCTCATTTCAAATGGTCCTGTTTAGTTTTATTGGGATTGAAATGGTGGGGATGACCGCGTCCGAAACGGCCGACCCGAAGACGGTGATTCCAAAGGCGATCAATGATATTCCAGTCCGGATCATTCTATTCTACGTTGGTTCATTATTCTTCTTAATGTGTATGTATCCATGGCAATACTTTTCAGCTGCCCACAGTCCCTTCGTCCAAGTCTTTACTAACTTAGGGATTCGTTCCGCCGCCGCCATCATCAACTTTGTGGTGCTGACTGCTGCGGCTTCGAGCTGTAATAGTGCGCTGTTCAGTACCGGACGGATGTTGTTCTCATTGACGTATGATGGGCAGAGTAAATTTTCTAAGCGGATGGGTAAACTGTCCACGCGCCAAGTGCCACGCAACGCCTTGTGGTTTTCAACCCTGGTGATTGGCTTGTCAGTTATCCTGAACTTATTAATGCCTGGTAAGGTCTTTTCACTAATTGCCAGTGTATCGACGACCTGCTTTATTTTTATCTGGGGTGCAATCGTGGTTGCACACATCAAGTATCGCCGTCAAGCTGGCTCGCGAGATAAAGTGAAGTTCAAGATGCCACTATTCCCATTGTCAGATTACTTCATTCTGGTGTTCTTGGCCTTCATCGCAGTTGTCCTGTGCTTGAAGTTTGAGACGTTAATTGCGTTGATTGTTTCCGCAATCTGGGTGTTTGGCCTCTATGCCGTTAAGATTTTTAGCGATCGCGTTCGCCAACGACACACGAATTCATAATGACCGTCTAAGCTGCCTCGCGAATACTCAGTGAGTGTTTGCGAGCAGTGAGATTTTAATCGCACCGTTAAAAATGGCTTTCAAGCAAACCTTGAGAGCCATTTTTGTATCTTATCAGCAAAAAATGAATCTTCGCCGCCTCAGGTCTTGTATCGTCTGTCAAGGTGAGGATTGCCGCCCAAGAGTGACTGTCTTGCATCGCAATTGCGTCTAGTCACTGTGCATCAAACGTAAACTGAGGTGGGTGCTAAGATCAGATCCGCGTAGCTCAATAAATTCGCTCGTAGACAAAACTGTTCTAGTGTCTTTTAGGGCGGTGCGCGGTACAATATTAATTGACTAGTTTCAAAACTATGATTTAAGAGAACTTAATAATCGAGGTTGAACTGATGCAATACTTTACATCTGATACACATTTTTACCACGCGGATCTGTTGGGCGATAATGATTTTGCGCCGCGGCCCTTTCCGGATGTTGAAACGATGAACCAAACCATCGTTGACCATTGGAATGCGCGCGTGACTGATTCGGACACGGTCTATCATCTTGGTGACGTAGCGTTGTATTTCACACGCCCGGCTAAGGTCTCATACGAACGGGTCTGTGCATTACTGACACAACTACATGGTAGAATCATTTTTATTAAGGGTAACCATGATTCACGGGCCTTTTTCAAATACTTAGCGGCCCATGATCCGCAGTTGAACGGGCAACCTAAGTTTGAATTTCATGATGTCGGTGTGTTGATCAAGTACGATCACCGTCAGTATTATATGACCCACTATCCGATGATGATGGGCATCGTGAAGCAAATCATCAATTTACATGGGCATATTCATCACTATGCCGTCAATGTTAAGGAAAATATTAATGTCGGTGTGGATACGCCGGAAGTGGACTATTTGGACCATCCAGTGCCGTTTGGAACCCCATTCTCATTAGCGGAAATTGAGCAAATGGTGACGGGGAAGGCCATTGATTTTGCCAAACGGCAGTAATTGGGTGCTTGACCGGGTTTCGGGAATGCTTTAGGATTAACAAAGATAACGATTAAGGAGCGAGGACCGTGCAAGAGCAAGTTACCATTTTGCATACTAATGATTTACATTCGCATTTTGAAAACTGGCCGCGGGTTCAGCGCTATTTGTTGTCGGAACGGACACAGCGCCAGCAAGCCGGTAGTACGGTGCTCACGGTCGGTTTAGGAGACGCGGTCGACCGCGCACACCCGTTGTCTGAAGCCACTGAGGGACAGGCCAATGTAGACCTATTAAATGCGATTGGCTACGATGCCGTTACGATTGGCAATAATGAGGGCCTTGGATTGACGCATGCGGCGCTTGATAAGCTTTATCTGCATGCGAATTTTGATGTGATTCTTGATAATTTAACCAATACGGCGGATGGCCAACCACCAAAATGGGCACGGCCAGCGAAAATTATCACGACCGCACGCGGCACCCGCATCTTGTTACTCGCTTTCACGACCCCATTCACGTTGACCTATCCGTTAAATGGTTGGACGCCAGCCAGTGTCAAGACCCGTTTGCCGGAATTACTGGCGCAGTATGCCGGTCAGTACGACGTGCTCGTCATCTTATCGCACCTCGGCATCAACGTTGATCGCTGGCTAGCAAAACATTTTCCACAAATCGACGTGATCATCGGTAGTCATACCCACCATCTATTAGTGAATGGTGAGCTCAAAAATGGCGTCTTGATTGCTGCAGCCGGCAAATATGGCGAGTATGTGGGGCGCATCGAACTCCAGCTTGATGCGCAACACCACGTTACGACTGCTGATGCCCACACAGTTCAAACGGCAAGTTTACCCGTTGCTGCGGGTGATGAGGCGTTGATTGCTGGTTGGCAAGCGCGTGGTGAAATGCTGCTAAAACAGCAAGTCATCGCCAACGTACCAGAGCAGTTGCGGCCGCATTGGCACCATGCCAGTGAGCTAACGGCGCTCGGTTTAGCGGCAATCACGGATTATGCGGGCACGGGCCTTGGCATGCTCAATGGTGGTCTCTTTATGCGAGATCTACCGGCGGGGCGAGTCAATCGCAACGATTTACACACGATGTTGCCGCATGCGATGCACGTTATTCGGGTCACGTTGACTGGTGAAGCCTTATGGCGACTCGTTTACGAGATGGAACTCGTTCGTCCTTTTTTAAACAAGTTTCCAATTAAGGGCATGGGTTTTCGGGGGCAAGTCTTTGGCTATATCCAGTATCAAGGATTGGCCTGGCAAGCCGCTGACCATCAGTTATTAGTCGATGGTCAGCCCGTTGACCGGCAAGCAACTTATCAGATTGCCTTGTTGGACCACGACCTGTTTATTCCGTTTTTCCCGACCCTGAATATTAGTGGTCAAACTGAAATATTATTTGAAGCAATGTTAAGAACGGTCGTTGGCGACTATCTAGCGCGCCAGTGGCCAATCCATTAAGAGAAAGGTGGTGTCAATGTGAACCGCGAACATATTGATGAACTAGCTGAACAACAAGCGGAACGCCGCCGTAACTTATATCACGGCTTGCGGACGGACAAGACCCACTTTGAGGTTAGCAAACACCCATTTGAAATTGTTTATGATTATCGCCAGGGCTTTGACCTTGATAAATTCGTTGAGCGCTACAGCTCGATTTTGAATAAGTATGATTATATCGTCGGAGATTGGGGCTTTGAGCAATTGCGGTTGAAGGGATTCTTCCGTGATGATGCGAAGGATGTCCAGCGCGCCCAAACGATCGGGGCGGTCCAAGATTATTTATATGAGTATTGTAATTTTGGCTGCGCCTATTTTATCGTGAAAAACGAACGGGTCATCAAGCCTAAGCGGACCAGCCGGCCACGTAAGGATGATCATCGTGGTGGCAAGAAGACCAATAACCGGCAATCACGTGGGCGCAGTAACCGCAGTAGTAGTCGCAGTAAGCAACGGCGGAAGTCGCATAACTTTACGACCAAGCAGAAGGCCGCGCCATTTACTGAAAAACGGCAGCGACCAGCTAAAGTGACTGCTGGAACGGGTAATCAAGCACGAACCGCCAAACAAGCGAGTGGCAAACGTCACTTTACAATTCGACAAAAGTAGTGAGTAGAAAGAGGTATTTGGATTGGGCAAGTACAAGGGTTATTTAATTGATTTAGACGGCACTGTTTATCGTGGTCGCGAGCGGATTCCGGCTGCAAAACGCTTCATTGAACGGCTACAAGCTAGTCAGACAGACTTTTTATTAGTAACGAATAATACCACCAAGTCGCCCGAGGACGTGGCGGCTAATTTGGCAGACAACCATGATATTCATGTTAGTCCTGCAAACGTCTATACGGCGGCATTGGCGACGGCTGATTATGTGGACGACTTGGCTGCGAATGGTGATAAGACGATGTACGTCATCGGTGAATTAGGGTTGAAGGGTGCGATGCTCGAGAAGGGCTTCAAGTTTGAGGAACAGACACCCCGGTTCGTAATCGTGGGCTTGGACTACGATGTCACCTATCACAAGTTTGAATTAGCGACACTGGCAATCAAACGGGGCGCTAAGTTTATCGGCACGAATGCTGATACCAACCTACCAAATGAACGGGGACTTGTCCCGGGTGCCGGTTCGGTGATTGCAATGGTCGAGCGGGCGACCCAGCAACGGGCAACGTATGTGGGCAAGCCAGAAACCATTATCATGCAAAAAGCCATCGATCGTATCGGGTTGGACAAAGCGGATTGCGTGATGGTCGGCGATAACTATATGACGGATATCTCAGCGGCCATCAATTTTGAGATGGACTCACTACTTGTGTATACCGGTGTTTCAACTCCTGAGCTGGTTGCCAAGCAGGCTGTTAAGCCAACCAATGAGATCAATTCCTTAGATGAATGGGATTTAGACGATGGTGTGGCTAAATAAGCTTAAAAACGCCCTTCAGTGGATCAGTCTCTATTTGTGGCTAGTGAGTGCCACGATTATTGTGACAATCAATGTCAGCTGGCTGTACTTTGCGAATGCAGTCGGTCAAAAATTGGGGCCAACGGTCAATTTGACACTGGGACAGTTGATGACCAATTATTATCAGTTGCTGGCTTACTTGAATTTTCCGTGGGTGCCAAAATTAGTGATGAATGACTTTACCGACTCGGCCAGTGCGTTAGTTCACTTTGCGGATGTTAAAAACTTGTTCATGTTAGACTATGCGGTCTTTATCGTGACTAGTGTCGTCGTGTACTTCTTTTGGCGACGATTACGCCGAGATCAGCAATTGTGGCGGCTGGTCCTACCGATGCAGACGGCGTTATGGATTCCACCGGTAATTGCGGTCGTGATGGCGATCAATTTTGACCAGTTTTTCGTAATTTTCCACGAAATCTTGTTCCGCAACTCGGACTGGTTGTTTGATCCACTATTGGATCGAATTATTTTGGTGCTACCGGACACATTTTTCGGCCAGTGCTTCGTCATGGCGTTTGTTTTAATCGAATGGGCGTTTGCGTATGGCTTAAGTATTGGCAAGCAGGCGTTACGCGAAATAGATTAGTTGTGCCACTAAAAAAGACCCCTGATCACAAAATCAGAGGTCTTTTTGA
>NZ_JAGYGU010000130.1:0-388 GCF_018991255.1 Lactiplantibacillus sp. 30.2.29
AAATATTACTGATTTAGTTGTTCAAGAAGCTACTAACGGAAGCCTACAAGTGTTTGCGAAACTAACGTATCCGGTTACTGTTTGCGCACGTTGCGGCAAACGTTCCATGGTTAAGAATGGCTTTAAGACCGTTCATATCAGAATTCCTAGAATTAGCGAACGGGTCACCATCCTTAATTTAAAGAAGCAGCGATTTATCTGTAAAAATTGTGGTAAAAGCAGTTTAACAACGACTAAGCTGGTTAAAAAACATCATCAAATATCTGAAAACAGTCTTCATGCCATTGATCTATCATTAACTGAAGACCGTACGATGGTGAGTATTGCGGCTCAATACAATGTCTCAACCAATACGATTATTCGCCGAATAAAGTTACTCGGACAAGGC
>NZ_JAGYGU010000131.1:0-388 GCF_018991255.1 Lactiplantibacillus sp. 30.2.29
ACCTTGTCCGAGTATCTTTATTCGGCGACTAATCGTATTGGTTGAGACATTGTATTGAGCCGCAATACTCACCATCGTACGGTCCTCAGTTAATGATAGATCAATGGCATGAAGACTGTTTTCAGATATTTGATGATGTTTTTTAACCAGCTTAGTCGTTGTTAAACTACTTTTACCACAATTTTTACAGATAAATCGCTGCTTCTTTAAGTTAAGGATGGTGACCCGTTCGCTAATTCTAGGAATTCTGATATGAACGGTCTTAAAGCCATTCTTAACCATGGAACGCTTGCCGCAACGTGCGCAAACAGTAACCGGATACGTTAGTTTCGCAAACACTTGTAGGCTTCCGTTAGTAGCTTCTTGAACAGCTAAATCAGTAATATTG
>NZ_JAGYGU010000132.1:0-344 GCF_018991255.1 Lactiplantibacillus sp. 30.2.29
CCATCACATGGTAAAATACCAGTGTAAGCTTGATAATCATGATTAAGCTGTTGTTGCATTGAACGGATTTTAGCGTCCCCACCAGGAACTAAAACAAACGCGCTCATTGTTAGCAAGGCTTTCATAATGTCCGAGTTTACGTTGGCGCTGGTGTCTTTGATACCGGCGTCTTTTTTTAATTCAACGACAGCAACCGCCGTGTTAGTAGTAAATTCTCCGGTAAAGTCTTCAGGGTTGATACCCTTACACCAAAAGCCACCTTGGATTATTTTAACAACATTGTGCTTAAAGCCAGTTTTAACTTTATTAGCAAATTGAGTATCCCATTTAGCGGCAGTTGAAGG
>NZ_JAGYGU010000133.1:0-328 GCF_018991255.1 Lactiplantibacillus sp. 30.2.29
TAAATATTTTAGCAAACTATGTTTTAATTAGATTATTAAATGTGAATGGTGCAGCGATTGCAAGTGTTATATCAGAATTAGCAATTGCTGGTATTCAATTATGGATGATTAGAAAGTCTATTGTTGTTAATAAATTGTTAAGTAGTTTTTGGAAATACCTACTAAGCGGAGTAGTAATGTTCTTAGTTGTATTTATTATTAATTCTCATATGACAATGAATATATTTTCTTTAGTGGTACAGATGATAACGGGAATGCTGATTTATATTGGATTACTTTTTATATTAAAAGCACCAATTATAAAGCAAGCTTATCTAGTTTTTAAAAA
>NZ_JAGYGU010000014.1:0-102449 GCF_018991255.1 Lactiplantibacillus sp. 30.2.29
CTTACTAATATACCAACTGGAACTAAAAGTGTCAACACTTTTTCTGATTTTTTTGTAAGTCCGCGTAAGTCGTAGTCAAACCAACCGTTTTTATCTATACTATAACTATCAAAAGGAGCGAGGATAATATGCTAGCTTGGATACCTTTCATCATCATCTCATTGCTATTCATTGTACTACTATATGCCTGTGCTAAATCCGCAGGCTCTAACTTACAACGCGTTAAACAACTCAGTTTAATCGGTTTTCTCTGGGTACTGACCGCTTTCTGCTATACGCCCACTAGTTACAACTTTGGAACACAGCTAGTTCTCCATTATATTCAATGGGGACCGGTCAAGTTGAATATCATTCCATTTCAACAACTCAGTATCGAGTTTTGGCTCAACGTGTTACTCACGGTGCCGTTGGGTGGCCTAATCGCTTGGAACTTTATGGACTTGCCTTGGCGTCGATTTATCTGGCTCGGCTTTTTGACTGGATTAACGCTGGAACTCGGACAGTTCGTTCTCGACTGGCTCGTCAATATTGATCGGTGGGTCGACATTGACGACCTCATCACCAACTGGGTCGGTTTCATCATTGGTGCGATTGGTTATAAAATCGCCAAGCGGCTACCTGGACTTCAATGGTTACAAAGATGACCTATAAATGACGTATATATAGAAGCAACGATTCATCAGACAAAATATGAGGCCTAATCATCCGACCTCGTTCGTGACACGGATTCAACTCATTAACGCGCAAGCATCACATGAGCAGTCTAAAAAGCCGGCGCAAGAAAAAAATTCTTGCGCCGGCTTTTTAGACTCAGTTATTAATATCGTTGCACTAAATAGTCCCTACCGTTTATCACTGTCATAGGCAATACGCTTAGTTCCCTAGTCAGCTTCGAAGAATAAATCGAAGACGTGTTGCCGATCTTGGTTCCACACTTGGTTATCACTTGTTGGGTAAACGCGATTCGTCAAGACGACCAGGCCAACTTGCCGGTCTAAATCAAACGCAATCGCTGGTCCGGTAAAACCAGTATGGAAATATTGATGCTGACCGTTATGCCGTTCCCAACCGAGTGTCCGACCATGTTCATCATATTCGCCTAACCAGTCGAAGACATTTTCATCCAGCACCCGTTTGCCTTGATACTCACCGAAATTCAGCATCATTTCAACGAAGACCGATAAGTCCGTTAATGTCGAGAAGAGTCCGGCATGCCCGCTTTCACCATTGAGCAAGAAGGCTTTGTAATCGTGCACCTGCCCCTGAATCTGTCCCCGTAGTGAATCAAACTCAGTTGGGACGAACCGCACTTTAGGCCGATTCAAATTATAACCAGTGTTGGTCATTGCCAGTGGATACAACACGTGGTCTTGAATACTACGTGCTAATGAGCCATCGACCGCCCGAATGATCCAGCCTAGTAAAATGAATCCTAAGTCTGAATAAACGTAAGTCGTTCCCGGAGTGGCAATCAGTGGCGCATCATAGACCGCCTTAATGAGATCTTCACGTTGCATCTTGTCAAGGTGGTCAATGTCAGCCGGCAAGCCACTATTATGAAGCAACAGGTTTTGAATCGTAATCTCTGGGTGAGTGAACCCTGGGAGGAACCGGGCAACCGAATCCGTCAGATGAATCGTATGGTCTGACAACAGTTGAAAAATCCGCGTCGTCGTTCCCACGACCTTAGTCACCGACGCGAGATCGTAAATCATCGCTGGATCCAAGCCGATTGCAAACTCATCTCGGCCTTGAGTGCCGTGATAGTACTGATTGATTCCTTGAGGAGTGATCAGGCTAAATGAAGCACCATAGATATCGCCCGCTTCAATACACTTGTCGATATATTCTTCGATTTTTTTGAGCATCCGCATTACGCCCACCTTTCTTCACGCACATTGATTCATTTTATTTGTCTCCTTTATGATAACGGACTTCCCCATAAAATCAACGGCAAACGCTTTGTTCACACACAACATGCCATCTCACTTTTTATTAACTAACTAGTTAAAAGCTTGTTACATAATGGACAATATTCCACTTCTATATCAAAATACGGGCGGATATTCCAAAAAAATTAAATATAATTAAGTGAATTACCTTTGTGCACAATTCTTACAAAACGCTGTTATATCAGCACTTTTACCAGGATCAAAGCCAACGTGTTACAAAAAAATGACCGAAAAGTGAAATAAATCACCTGAAAACGGTTACAAATCTGCCAAAAAATGTTATGATTCAAATATAGAATTTTATCAATCATTTGATTGGATTCAAATTATGGAGGCGAGAAAATGATTACATCAGAAAAGACAACAAAGCCAGCAGCTTGGAAAGGTTTCAAAGGCGGCCACTGGCAGGAAGAAATCAACATTCGTGATTTTATTCAAAATAACTTCACCCAATACAATGGTGACGAAAGCTTCCTAGCCGGCCCAACTGCCGCTACTAAGACTTTGAATGACAAAGTTTTGGCATTAAAGAAAGAAGAACGGGCAGCTGGTGGTGTTCTTGACGCTGATACTAAAGTAGTTTCAACGATCACGTCACACGGCCCTGGTTATATTCAGAAAGATCTCGAAAAGATTGTTGGTCTCCAAACCGACAAACCTTTGAAGCGGGCCTTCATGCCATTTGGTGGTATTCGGATGGCTGACGATGCTTTGAAAGCATACGGTTACACGCCTGACAAGGAAAACGACAAGATCTTCAATGAATATCGTAAGACACATAACCAAGGGGTCTTCGATGTTTACACTCCTGACATGCGGAAAGCACGTCACTACAAGATTATCACTGGTTTACCAGATGCATATGCACGTGGCCGGATCATTCCTGACTTACCACGGGTTGCTGTCTATGGGATCGACCGTTTGATGGAAGACAAGGCCAATGACTTTGCTCACATCGGCGACGGTGAATTAACTGATGACGTTATCCGCCTCCGTGAAGAAGTTCAAGACCAATATCGGGCACTCGATGACATGAAGAAGATGGCTGCTAGCTACGGCTACGACATTAGCAAACCTGCCACCACTGCTCAAGAAGCCGTACAATGGATGTACTTCGCTTACTTAGCCGCAATCAAGACCCAAAACGGTGCCGCAATGTCCGTTGGTCGGATCGATACGACGATGGATATCTACATCCAACGTGACCTTGAAAATGGTGTCATTGACGAAAGCCAAGCCCAAGAAATCATCGACCAAGTTGTCATGAAATTACGGTTAGTTCGGTTCATTCGTACCGAAGATTACAACTCACTCTTCTCTGGTGACCCAATCTGGGCAACCTTATCAATGTGTGGGTTAGGTCTCGATGGTCAACACCACGTTACTAAGACCGCTTTCCGGATTTTAAAGACTTTGGACAACATGGGTGCTGCCCCAGAACCAAACATCACCATTCTCTGGTCAGAACGGTTACCTGAAGACTTCAAACGTTACGCTACTGAAGTATCTATCGACAGTTCGACCATTCAATACGAAAACGATGACTTAATGCGGGTACAATGGGGTACCGACTACTACGGCATTGCTTGCTGTGTTTCTGCACAACCAATTGCTGATGGGATTCAGTACTTCGGTGCTCGGGCTAACTTAGCCAAAGCAATCCTCTACGCCATCAATGGTGGCCGTGACGAAATTGCTGGTGACCAAGTTGGGCCTGCTTACGAACCAATCTCCTCAGAATACATCGACTACGATGAATTCATGAAGAAGTTCGACAAGCAAATGGACTGGTTAGCTGACACCTACGTTAACTCACTGAACGCTATTCACTACATGCATGACAAGTATTACTATGAAGCCGCAGAATTAGCATTGAAGAACACCGACCTTGATCGGACCTTCGCTACTGGGATTTCTGGTTTATCACATGCCGCTGACTCCATCTCAGCAATCAAGTATGGTCATGTTAAGGTTATCCGTGACGAACGTGGCATTGCCGTTGACTTCAAGGCCGACAATGATTACCCACGCTACGGGAACAATGATGACCGCGTAGATGACATCGCTAAGTGGTTAGTCAAGGAATTATACAGCAAGATGAACACCCATCATCTCTATCGTGGGGCCAAACTTTCAACTTCTGTCTTGACCATCACTTCAAACGTTGTTTATGGTAAGAACACGGGTACCACACCAAACGGCCGTCAAAAAGGCGAACCATTCTCACCAGGTGCTAACCCAGCATACGGCGCTGAAAAGAGCGGTGCTTTAGCTTCACTCCTCTCAACGGCCAAATTACCATACCGTTATGCAACTGACGGGATTTCTAACACGTTCGGCGTTACCCCTAACACGTTAGGCCACGACCTCGAATCACGGAAAGACACGTTAGTCAACATGTTAGACGGTTATATGAAGAACGATGGGATGCATTTGAACATCAATGTCTTCAATAAAGACACTTTAATTGATGCTCAGAAGCACCCAGAAGAATACCCAACATTGACGGTTCGGGTTTCTGGTTACTGTGTCTACTTCGCAGATTTGACCAAGGAACAACAAGATGACGTTATTTCACGGACATTCTTCGAATCAATGTAACATTTAATCTTTAATAGTTAAGAAGGCGAAAGGCTCATGGACAACAAACAAGTTTCAACAACGCAAGCGGCGGCAAAGGAGCCTTTGATAGGCTACGTTCACTCCATCGAAACATTTGGCTCCGTTGACGGACCTGGCATCCGTTACGTGGCGTTCCTACAAGGGTGCCATATGCGGTGTCAGTACTGTCACAACCCTGATACTTGGAAACTCAACGTCGGCGATCAAATGACGGCTGACGAAATTCTGGAAGACGCGGTCAAATACCGGGCTTTCTGGGGCAAGACTGGGGGAATCACGGTCAGCGGTGGTGAATCACTGGTACAAATCGACTTCATCTTAGACTTATTCGAAAAAGCCAAGGCGATGAATATCAGCACTTGTCTGGATACTTCCGGACAGCCTTTCACCCGAGAACAACCTTTCTTTGACAAGTTCGAACGCTTGATGAAAGTCACTGACATCTCATTGGTCGACATCAAACACATCGATTCTGCCAAACACAAGCAATTAACTCAGTACGGTAACGAGAACATTCTGGACATGATCCAGTACATGGCCCAACACCACGACGATATGTGGATTCGCCACGTGCTCGTCCCACAACGGACCGATTACGATGAAGATTTGAAGAAGCTCGGCGACTATATCGCAAAGATTCCAAACGACGTCGTTCAAAAAGTTGAAGTCCTCCCTTACCACACACTGGGGGTCAAAAAGTATCACGAAATGAAGATCAAGTACCGGCTAGAAGGTATCGAATCACCTACTCAAGACCGGGTCGCTAACGCTGAAAAGCTGTTACACACCGCGGACTACAATGGGTACAAGACTTGGATGCCACTACCTAAACTCTAGACCATCATTTCTACACCACGAAGAACGCCAGTGGCAATGCCGATTGATTCGGCACTGTCGCTGGCGTTTTTCGTGTGCTTCAGGGCGAATTGCGTAGTGGACTGCCCGGATTGGATGATTCAGCACGCATGGCGAGATCATAAGCCTCGCGACAATGAAATCGAGCGCTTCGTCAAGTGACATTGTCGGAATTCCCTGTATCTAAAGAGTCTAGGTGCCTGTAACCAAGGCGAGCTGTGGCCATTAGCACACGCTGCCACATTCAGAGCCTCCCCACAACTAACGACTTATCCCACCGGTTAAAATCACCTAAAACCGGTCTAGTATGCGTTGTCAGCCTCACTGCCTAGGACAAAGTAAACTTACCTAGCATCTGAATACTTGTGAGCCACGGGCGCTTTAGCGCATTTCTCAATAGCTGAAGATTGATACCATCTAAAAAAAACCGGGCATTCACGTAAGCAGGCCATCGACGAAAACGATGGACGACTCGGCTCGTGCAACCCGGTTTGGTTTCCTATTCTGAATTGTTTCGTATTTTAAAAGTGAGCAACCACTACTGATTGTTTCTCAACATCCGTGGCTTATGAATGAATTCCTAACTCCATACGAGCTGCTCGCGACATCATGCTCTCATTCCAGGCTGGTTCCCAGACGATTTCGATCTCAATACTTTTGACCTCAGGTAACTTGATCAATTCATCGTGAATATCCTTGGCCAGCCACTCCGTCAATGGCCATCCGGCAATCGTTAGCGTCATGGTAATCTCAGCAACGCCCTCATCCGTCAGCTGGGCATCATAAATCAAACCGAGGTTCACCAAATCAATTCCTAATTCAGGATCAATGACGTGTCCTAGCGCGTCAAAAGCCCGTTCTTTAAACGTTGTTGCCATTATTACTCGCTCCCCTTCGTCTGCTCGTGCAGTCGACTAATCACCTATCCGTGACTAGCCAATTCATTGTCTTAGAAAACGTTTCCATCCTCATCTTTATTGTACCTTACAGCCATTAAGAATCAATGAATAATCGCGATTTAACGCGGTTATTTTAGTTGTTGTCCAAACAGCCGGTAGCGGAACAGAATTCTTGATTCAGCGGATTGCTAGGCACCCCTCTGCCCCACCACTATCGTCAAATTACGGGTGATTTAGCCTCGTCAAATAAGCACCTTTATTTATCCCGACGACCAAGTTTGCGTTTGGCTAATTTAACAGTCTGAATTAGGCAATTATCGTCGATTGTTATAGTCGTCAAAGCCGCGCCATTACTGGGTTTATCCGACCATCAAAAATTATTTTAGAATTGGCGGTGGTTTTCGTTGCAAGCGCTTACAGTTCGTGTTAGTATACTAAGTGAGGAAAGGTATTAAGCCTCGATTAGCAAAGCTTCTCAAAAGAGTTTTGGCTGTCGTTGTAAAAGCTAGACAGCTAGTATCACAGTTTGGGTCGTTATCGAAACCGTTTTAAGCGTCGTCAAGCGTTATCGGTCTAACGAGTGTCGTGAGATTTGCGTTGGATGGCTGAACGTTGACCCTTAGATAAACGATAACCGTTAAAGAATTAATTGGCATTAGATCGACGATCAGATTTTAACTAGATTTAGTTGGAAACAGGTGTCTCCGATGACCAGTTGTTAGTTCCACTTTACCAGTTCCATTTGTAGACTCAGGTATCACAAACCTTAAACGGAGGTGCATGTCTGTTACGAAGACATTCCAAAGTTTTAAGCGCGAGTTTGACTTTCGTTAAAACCCGTTGATCGAGTCGCAATCAAGTAACAAACTTACTTTAGATCGACTACAGCAGATAGTTACAGTAAATACGGGTTAGTCCGTTAGAAGTTGGACACGCGTAAAATTGAATAGCATGAAGGTGTATCGTATTAACACTGAACAAATGATCATGTTAATCGAGATTATTCCTCATAAGTAGAACTCAAGTAGAGAAGCCTTGGGTTCTATTTTTTTGGCTCAAAACGCGCGATTCAGGGTTAGCCTGGCGTTAAGTGGCGATCCTCCACTTAGCATTCTGGCGCCGCTAACCAGGAGTCCCTGTCTGGTCTGAATACGTTTCGGCAATATCCCCTCGAACTGAACTGCCAATGATTCCTCATGTTGAGGCCAATTTTAAGCCCAAAAGACAAAACAAATGAGATAAGAAATCAAAATTCGGTCTCGTATCTCATTCGTTCATGTAGCGCTAATCATGTCACGGGCCTCTTCCTTCACCAAATGAAAAACAATCAATCTCCTTTTACCTAGCAATGACATCTTCTTCAGTTTTACTTTTTAGTATTCGAATAACCGCTACTAACGAAATCAACGCGAGCGTTATTCCACTCCCTAAGAAAATCCAGGTACCAGAAATAAGATCGAATAGGACACCATAAATGACAGTCCCGATTGGAATTAATAGTGAGGTAATTGTGGCTTGAATAGAAAACACTCGTCCTTGATAGTCTGCTGGAACTTCAGTCTGAAAATAGGCAATTAATGGTGTATTAATAAATATCACCAGGCACCCCAGCACGAGGTTTGCAAAACAATAAAAAATAGTTGTCGCAGATGATCCGATATTATAAAAGATAGGGACACCCAAAGAACTAAGAATAACGGCAAACATAATCATAAAGGAAAAGGCATTTGGCACTGAAAACTGTCTTTTAAACAGCTGGAAAATAATCCCACCAAGAACCATGCCAACGGCGACTGATGATTCCGTCAAACCATACTGCTGTGTAGAAAGTTTCAAAACATGAATTTGTAAGTAAGGCAGTCCGACGTTCATCGCTGCCATAAAGAAATTGAGACCTGCAATAAACAGTGATACAACGAGAATCATTGAATTCTTTCTCATGAATTGTAAGCCGCTGATGAATGATTCACCAATATGCCCAGAAACACCCCTACTCTGTTGCGTCCCAAATTTGACTAAAAGAATCAAGTACAACGTCACAATTTCTGAAATAACTTCAAAAAAAGCAAAATAGCCAAACGGAATAATTGAAAATAGTACCGCACCAACCAATGGACTCACTACAGTTGCTAAAGAATTAGAGGATTGCACCATTGAATTCAATTGTTGAAAATTTTCTTTTGGCACCAATTGTGTGACGCTTGACTGTAAAGTGTTTTGCAAAAAGCTATCTGCAATCTTCAAAAAGACTAACAGGACAATTAATTCAACGAAGTAATACTTAGCAAATTTGATTAATAGAAAGCCGAAGATAATCAATGCTACTATTGTGCCCAATTGCGAGAAAACAAGAATTTTCTTGTGATTGAATGAATCGACGACATAACCAATATATGGTGTCATTAATAAAGTAACAATCGGACTAATAATCAATGTAAACCCCATTCCTAATGCTGATCCGGTCCGCTGTAGGATGTATAAGCTCGTTGCAAAAGAAAAAACTGAACTTCCAAAGTTCCCAAAAAATATTGCTCCCATGATCTGAAATACTTGCTTTCTTACATTCATTATTCACACCACTTTTCCGCTGTCTTAATAAAAATCATCGCTTTAGGTCGTGTCATTTTTCCAACTTCTCTCGGCCTTCAACAATCAATTTCATGATAAAATAATAACAAAAAAATGAGTTAAAAATGAGAAAAATGTCATATAATAAAATTACCTGTAAAAAAAGGGGGTATCAGTATGAAAAATTTGGGTTCTGTAATACGAGAAGTACGTCAATCAAAAGCATTAACACTAAAACAAGTAGCCGGTTCAGAATTATCTGTTGCCTTCTTATCAAAAGTCGAAAGAGGTAACTCTGACATCTCCTTGAATAATTTTCTGATTGTTTTGAAAGCCCTAAATATTTCTTGGGATGAATTTTTTTATGTTGCACGCGGTTATCAGGTCGGTAACGGGTTAAAATTCATGGAAAAAATTAAAAAATATATGCTTGAAGATAATGTCTATGGACTTCAACGGTTACAATCTATAGAAGCGACAATGTGTAATGATGATAGTAACTATCATCATTTCAACGTTATTATTATTGATTTAATAATTTCACAAATACAACACACGCAATTCAAAAAGGAATCCGTTACCGAACTCCAAACTTATTTACTAAACGTGGAGAATTGGGGTATATATGAACTAACACTGTTTAACAACGTTATGTTTTGTTTTCCCACTCCAGTCTTGAGCCTCCTACTAGACAACGCAATGAAAAAAGCAATTGCTTACAGGCATCTACCTCAATATGAAGAATTGTTAATGATCATTATCTGCAATAACTTGGAGATTACACTGCAACAAAAGGATATCGTTCAAGCTGAAAAAATCGTAGCGCAATCTACAGAAATCTATCGAAATAAACGCATATCATTAAGTAACATGAAGTTTAAATTTCTACAAGGAATATTGATGATGTACACAGGCAATGTTGATTCAGGAAAAAAGTTAGTCGTTGGCGTTATTGATGCCTGTTATGTGTTGGGAGACGATGAGCAAGCCTATTCCTTCGAAAAATATCTTAATGAATCCACAAATTTCGAAATATGACAATTTCAACACACTCAATGATAAACACGTATCCCTTGTGTCGTAAGTTAATTGGGCGCGCAATTGATTTTTCATAATTCTATTAATATTGGAGGAACTCATTATGCAAATTTCTGAAAAGACGTGCCGAAGCCTCTGAAAAAACTGGTATCCCAGGGAGCGGCCCCAAGACACCAGCTTTTTAACGATGACTCATATTTTCATTGCCATATTTAACGGCCACGAAGCCAGTTGGCCATAACCAACCTGACAGACCACCTAAATCAGTTCACAACCGCCCTACTTATCTGTCACTTGATACTTAAAGACGAAGCGGTACAGCACAAAGTTGACCAAGCCTAATACCAGCACTAATCCAAACGCCAGCTGACTCCCCATCGCCGTTTCACGCGCAGCGGATAACTGTCCCGATTTGACCGAAGACATGAGTGCAGCCAAAATCGTGGTACCAAGGGATCCGGCGAACTGCTGGCCAGTATTATAAATGGCATTGGCATCCGCGCGCTCGGTCATCGTGACTTCTTTGAGTCCGTTAGTCATCGTATTACTGAACGCCATCGAACGACCAATACTGAAGACGATGTACAGCATTAAAATAACGATGATACTCAGATGCTGCCCTAAAACCGTGAATCCCAGTGCCGCCAAGACAAAGAGACCGTTTCCCATCAAAATCGGTAGCCGTGCGCCATGGGCATCTAGCAAGTGACCGAACCACGGCTGGCAGATTGCCGTAATCAAGCTTCCTGGTAGGAGCATCAGACCCCCAATCAGTGAACCGGCGCCAACCACGATTTGCGCGTAGTTTGGTAGCGCAAAGTTGATTCCAATATTACAAAATTGCAGGATAACGTAGGCAAAGAAGCTGAAGGCAAAAACGGGATTTTTGAAAATGGCTAAGTTAAGCAGTGGCGTCGCCGAATGTTTAGATAGCCGTAAATAACCTAAAATGGCTACAATTGCGAGGCCCAGGCCGCCGAGAAACTGCCAGCTGAGCCATCCAGCAGTACTCATGCTGTTGACACCCAGCGTACAGCTAATGAAGGCTACTGCTAATAACCCGAACTGGGACCAATCAAAGTGAATCCGTTTGACCTCACTGACCTGCCGAATCGCACCATAACCTAAGAGCAGAATGATAGCCTCTACTGGCAGCGTTGACCAGAAAATCCAGCGCCAACTTCCGAGGGCGACCATCACCCCACCAAACGTCGGGCCACTCGCGGGTGCAATCATTAAAATCAAACCGGCCAGTCCCATGTAAAATCCCAGTCGTGCACGCGGCACTGTCTCCAAAATGACATTAAACATCAGTGGAATCGCCAAACCGGCACAGCCTGCTTGGACGACCCGGCCAAATAAGAGCACCCAGAAATTTGGTGCCAGCGCACAGATCAAGTCACCAAGAATAAATAATGACGCGCCGACCGCGAATAGCTGCCGGTTTTTGAAACGTTGATGTAAGAATGCCGACGTCAGCATTAACAAGGCCACGGTCAGTAAATAGCCGGTGGTAATCCACTGAACTAAATCGAGTGAAACGTGCATCGTCTTCATTAGGGTCGGAAACGTCACGTTCATCGAAGTTTCCACTAGAATCCCCACGAAGGCCATCAAAGCCACGGCAAAAATCGCCACTAATTCTTGACGGGTCACTTTAGTTGAATCAGACAAAACAAGTCGCTTCCTTCTTCATTAATTTGGCACGACTGGTCCAGCACCGATTGACAACCAGGACCATGACCACCCGGTTCCAGCCGCAATCGACGCAAAATCGTGCACAGTGTTAGGCCATTCATCACGACCTAAAATCTGCGATGAATGACCTGCTATTAACTATTCTATCTATAGACTATCATACGCAAAATGACGGCCGCCGTCATGTCATTAGTTTAATGAAATCTGCGTGAACCAGCGTTTCCCTGGTGATTGGTCAGCACGATAAACTAGGCCGTTTCGTATCCGCAACCGTTTACACATTTTCTCTGAAACCGTATACTGAACATAACTTAGCAATCATCCTGAGGAGGGATTTTATTTTGAAAACAATCGATTTAGGTTACAGTCACCTACCCGTATCGAATGTCGCACTGGGCATCATGCGGATGGATGCACTGGATGTGGCACAAGCAACCAAGGTGCTCGACACCGCTGCTGATTTAGGTATCAATTATATTGATTCCGCGGACATCTATGGTGGGGGCCAATCATCCACCATTTTTGGTCAAGCACTCAAGCAGGCACACGTCTCACGTGACCAACTTTATATTCAATCCAAGGGCGGCATCGTTCCTGGCAAACGCTACGATTTCTCAAAAGCACATCTGATCGAAGCGGTCGACGGTGAACTTCAGCGCTTGGGGGTCGACTACCTGGACACCTTTCTACTCCACCGCCCCGACGCCTTGATGGAACCAGCGGAAGTCGCAGCTGCCTTTGATGAACTTCAAACGAGTGGCAAAGTCCGGCACTTTGGGGTCTCCAATTTCAATCCGATGCAAGTAGACCTGCTGCAAGCGGCGTTAAATCAACGACTGATCATTAATCAGTTACAATTCGGCATCATGCATACTGGTGCGATCGACTTTGGCCTACACACTAACATGCAAGACGAACGTAGCCTCAACCATGACGGCGAAATCATTGAATATTCTCGGCTGCATAAGATGACGATTCAAGCATGGTCTCCTTATCAGTACGGCAACTTCGCTGGTGTTTTCCTAGATAATCCAAAATTCCCAGAACTCAACAACGCGATGCAACAACTCGCAGACGACAAGCATGCCACTAAATCAGCAATCGCGACGGCTTGGATTCTCCGACACCCGGCTCATTTCCAAGTGATCTTAGGGACGATGAATCCTGAACACTTGACGCAAAATGCCGCTGGTGCGGATGTCGACCTGACTCGCCAAGAGTGGTACGACATCTACTTTGCAGCTGGTAACGATTTGCCATAATGCTGACTTGATTGGCATTGCCCAATCACCAAGATAGTCGCTGGCTGAGTCCTTTAATTGGGGGACGAGTTCAAGATCAACGCCGCATTTTAATAGACTGTCTAATAGACTGCTCAGTTGCCAGTTCAGCTTGAGCAGTCTATTTTGACATTCACTATCGGCCACGCCCATTCATCAATCTTAGGAGATGATTTTTTTGCCAACCCATTGCACGATTTATGAACGTATCAAATTGATTCAGCAGCATCAAAACCCCTACTTTGTACGCGAGCTGACCACTGGCTACGTTGTATTAGCAGATAGTCAGTATTTCGAAGGGTACACGCTTTTCTTAGCCAAATCACACGTCACTGAGTTACATCACTTAGCGGCTCACGACCAGTTACTATTCCTCGAAGAGATGAGTCTCGTTCAAGAAGCCTGCGCACAGGCCTTCCATGCCGACAAAATGAACATTGAGCTACTCGGCAACGGGGACGCGCATGTGCATTGGCACCTGTTTCCACGCCACACCGGCGATACTGCGCAACCGGGCCCCATCTGGTGGACCCCGCTTGAGACCATCTATGGTGACGATGTCCAACAAGACCAACTCCGGCTCACCCGCTTAAAACGCACGCTCAACACCGCCCTCGACTTGGTACTACAACGTCGGCAAGTCGAACATCACACCGTGCAGCATTTGACACTACCAGCAGCTGAAACTGATTAACCGCAATTCAGACAGCCTTAGCTATTTGCGCGCATTCAAAAAGCCGAGCCCCATATCTGGAACCCAGCTTTTCGCATACTAATCGGAACCTGTTTATTTATCTGGACGGCTGTCATAGGCGCGTTTGGATTTATAACCGGCACGAAAGACGGTCTTCATGACGTCAATGTGGCGCTGCTTGGTCGCTTCGGCCTTGGTGTCAAAAATGAACCGGGCCCACTCACGCTGGTAACCGGGTGTTAATGCGGTGAAGAACGCCGCCATATCGGCATCTTCTGCCAACAAGGCGGCAACTGCTGGAATGTCTTTTTCGAATGAACTAAGGGGTGCGGTACTCATGTGAAGTCCTCCATTGGGTTGATTGCTTTAAATTTCATGTAAGAAGGGGAAAATTACTTACAATTTAAGCTTTTATATTTCGATTTTTTATACAATTGCGCTATCATTATAGTATAAGTATTAACATTCGACCAATATAATTAACGATAACCAACCATACTGCTATCACCAAGGGGAGCCCTGCTATGCCAAAATTTGATATTACCCTCATCAGTCCTGAACGCGCCAAGGCCATGCTGACCGAGTATAAGGAGCAACGTAAGAATTCCGTTCCGCACCTCGAGCATCCTGGCCGCTACATCTTACCAGATTACAAATTAACGCGGCGGCGTGCTGCTTTTAAAATCGTTAAGCACACCTTCTTGACGCCCCATTACAAGTCATATGTCGCCATGGATTCCGACAACGGCCACACCCTCTGGTTTCACAACTTCGGCTCATTAACTGAAGCCCTATTCTGGCTGGAGACTGGTCTCAAAATGAGTGATACTGACTCACATTCCAACTACAAGGAATGGATGGTCAAGCACACGGCCGAAATTGAGACGTTCAAGGACTTGTTACGTGAACGTAAGCATAAGCCCGGCGCTAAGGCTAAGAAAAAAGCAAAGTAATTGAAAGTCGCTCGATTCTAAAGTGGAATCGAGCGACTTTTTTGCTGGCCCATAACGAATTGATGAATCGTCATACCTCATACGGCCTAAAAGTGGCTGTCTAAGAAGGCCTGAACCTTATGTGCGATCACCTGGTGCCCAGCGTTATTCGGATGCAGCGTATCGACGGAATAAATCGCGGCCTGGGCCGGAATGGCAAACGTGATGCCGGCATCATGATACAAGCTGAGATGCGGCACACTATAATCCGCAGTCACTTGTTCAATTGCGGCTTCATAATCAGCCTGCCGATAACCAAGGCCATTGGTCGTTGCACTAAAGCTACCACCAAAGTCAGAACCAATGTGAATCGCCGAAATAAACAGTTTGGGAACGGTCGGCCAAGTCGTCTGTAGCCCCGTCAATAATATGGTCAGCGCACCATAAAAAGTCGTGATGGTCGTATCCCCATACTGTCCTAACGGTTGATTGCGGCCGTAATCGTTGACGCCACCAAAGACCGCAATAAAATCAGCATCCGCCGGAATCGACTGATAGCGTGCAGCCATGGCATCGTAGCGACTTCCGACCGTCGATCCCGAGATTCCTAAATTGTCACTCCGTTCAGCGTGCCAATTAGCGGCTAAAATATCATGATAATGAACACTTGCCAGACCATTATTGGCCGTAATAGAATCACCAAGCCACGCTGGTCGTTGAAATGTCACGTGCTTGGTCAACTGCGTCTCATCGAGCATCGAATTCCTCCTCTTGCATACTAACTATCGATTAAACGTTGTACGCATTGTGTTAGTTGATTTGTCATGAATCATGCTTAAATCATACCAATTGTTTGGCTTACTGGTCGTCAGCCAGTGAGCGTCTTAGTCCGACTTCCGGGGCCGGCTGACAACGCTGGAACAGGGCGGACATCGATTTGAACTCACGCAGAAACCCACTGCGCAATTTCAAATACGAGTCTTCTTCTAGCCCGGGAAATTCACCCGGACAAGAAGAATTTCGCCCTTGAGCATTGTCAGCCAGTCCCTCCAGTCGGGAACCCGCTCGAATGGCGGATGAACGGCCACCTATCTAGGTACAATTGGCCATTGAATATTAGGAGACAGGTCCTTTGGGCAAACTTTTAAATCAGTATTGATGATGTTTTAGGGCATTTTAGTACTGAGAAGATTACTGAATATGATTCACTAATTTCAACGGTCAATAGTCTTGAACTTAGTCGATAAAATTACCTTCGTTTATAATCCAAGACTTGGTTATCTTAGACTACCAGAGAAGATTCTGACAGTCGAATGTCAAAATTACCGTGTGCTAAGAACCAACGACTAATCCAAAAAAAGTTGGGTCCGCACATGTCCGCCTTTCGAATACCATCCCGG
Organism: Lactiplantibacillus sp. 30.2.29; assembly: GCF_018991255.1. Taxonomy (NCBI): domain Bacteria; kingdom Bacillati; phylum Bacillota; class Bacilli; order Lactobacillales; family Lactobacillaceae; genus Lactiplantibacillus; species Lactiplantibacillus sp. 30.2.29. The sequence continues at coordinate 15,939 of NZ_JAGYGU010000014.1, forward strand.
CTGGAAGGTATTCTGGGCAAGGCCAAGTGGTGAAATTCCACTTAGCAAGCGTCCTTTGCTTGGTTAGTGGAAGACCAGTATTTAAGACGTGGGTTGTCGGCTTAAATCTGTGTCCACCACGTTCCGGCCATTGACCAGAATGCCTAGAAGTCGGTATAGGACGACCCTGCCACAGCAAGTTTACGGTAACTCGCACTGTTTCCAGCGGGTCTCAGCTGGCAGCTCTTGAACTTAGAAAATAGCATGATTTAATCATCTTTAATAACCAGCACAGCGCGTTTCATTGTCTTTATTTAACCGCGCATCCCAGCATAACTGCAACTAAAGTGCCCGGTTTGTGGATTTAATTAAGCTGATAGTGATTCGTCAGTCGGTACTGGTCAACGTCTACATTAAAAAGCTGCCAGCACCATTTTGCGTGCGGTTAAGCCAACACGCCTTCCCGTGGTGCTAAAACAGTGGCCTGCGATTGCAAGCTCCGAATACCCCACGCTAACCCTTAACAACCAAAAAGCAGTCACTTCAGAACTGGATCCGCAAATCCTAATTCTGAAGTGACTGCTTGATTTATTCAATGAACCTGTCACCAACTAGTGGCTGACAGACCTACATCTGATTTTTATTAACGCTAATTACCTTTAATCTGCTTCCGTCTCACGTTTCCGTGCTGCTCGCCGTTCACGCGCATAATCGGTATTCGTGGTAATCTCAACATCCCGCGCCAACCGTTTCCGCCGTGCCAATTCGGCTGCCTTGGCGTTGGCCTTGGCTGCTTCCTTGACGGGATCGGTCGTTAAATCGTGGTGAATCGAGTAGAGCAAGACTAAGGCGACAATCGTCAATGGGAAGCCTGACATCGCACAAATTGATTGAATCGATTCAAAGCCCCCGACCGTCACTAATCCTAACGAGAAGACTAGGAAGATAACGACCCAGCTCATCCGGTTGAACCGACTTGGTTGTTCACCCACGGCCAACTTTTTGCTGGTGAATGATGAGGTAATGAAGGCAAATGAGGAGACCGTCGTTGCCAAGAAAATGAAGCAAGATAGGCAGTACAGTGCTAACATGATCATCTTTAATGGCAAGGTCGATAAGACGGCTGCAATCACCGCGGCTTGGCCTTGCGTGTTTAAGATATGAACTAAGTTAACAATACCCATCCGTTGTAAGTACAAGGCGTACCCACCGAGGATGGCGTAAAAGCTGACACAGCCTAACGAGCCCCATAGCAACATGCCACCGAGTACCTGCCGAATCGTCCGACCACGTGAGATACGGGCGATGAACAAGCCCATGACTGGCATAAATGATAACCACCAGCCCCAGTAGAAGATCGTCTGACGCTGCATTGCCGTTGCGTGACCATTAGGGGCAGTGTTCGTACTCAAACTAATAAATTTATTGATAAATAGACCAATACTGTTGGTTTCTGAGTTCAAAATATACAAAGTTGGCCCAACGATCAAAACGACGATCAAAAAGCCAATCGCTAGCCACACATGGGCGGCACTTAACCGGCCAATCCCTTTCTTTAGACCATTGAAGACAGCCAAAGCAAAGATGACGAATAGTAAGGCGAACAAGCCTAACTTAAGGGTCATCGTATCGGCAATGCCCGTGACGGCACTTAAAACTTTAGAAATAACGGGGATTTCCATCCCGACCGAGGTCCCGACACCACCCATGATGCCAATAATGACAAGAAAGTCAATCGTGTTACGGGCAATCTGCTTACCCTTACCAGGGCCTTGCAAGACTGAAATGGCGGCACTGAGCCGTTGTACCTTGACGTGCTTAACATACATCGCATAGGCAATCGCAATCGTGGCCGGCGCAAACATCATCCACGCCATTGGTCCCCAGTTAAATTGTCCTAGCATGTGCGCATAATTATATGCAGAAGTTGAAAACGGCTTAACACCGAATGATGGGCTCTGTAGGTACCGCAATGGGTCGACCATACTCAACATTAAAATGCTGGCATCGATCCCAGTTGCGTAGACCATACTGCCCCAGTGATACGTTGAAAATTCTGGTTTATCATCAGGGTCACCAAGCTTGGTCTTCCCTAACTTACTAAACGCTAAGTAAATGAAAAAGATAAAAGTGATCACATATACCGACATGTAGAGCCAACTCATATTGTTCGTCAACCAATTAAGGATGCCGCTCAAACTCGTCTCAAGCGAATGACCCCCAATCAATAAAATAACCGAAGCCACCGCGAAGAGCCCAATCGTTGGTAAATAGACCCACCAATCAATATTCTTACTTTTTAAAATAATAAACCTGCTACTGAGCATATACTCTCTATATTTAGATCAAATTCGTGGTTCTTCCTACCGTTACAGGTAGTCCCCACGCGTAAATTTCCGACTAGCAATCGGTACACCCCTCCGAGTCAATTCTCGAAGCACTCAGTACCCTGACTTGATCAGGTTTGACCGGCTTTGTCATCCGCATTCTGTTTATGCTATCTCAAAATCAGTAGCAGAATTTCCTTCTTTCCGTTGGTTGAATCCGGACAACGCCATACTGACAAATGATTTTTAATTGCTTAATCGACGTTGGTGTTCATCTTGTTTAGCTAGTGTCTCAATACCATCGTGCTTAACGCACACGACCGTCGTCACACCACGTAACGATTAATGGTTACACTGCTCTTGCTAATAGATAACCCCCTTGAATCACCAGATAAGCCCATCACACAATTGCTTGATTAATTGCTGATGCACCAAAAAAGCGCTTAGTACCGGGTAACGAGTTACCACCTGCACAGCGCACGTCGGCTTATACAAATGCTGATTTCAGTATTTTCTGATATCTGATGTTCATGTATAAGTATACTAGTATTAAATCAGAAGTAAAATCAGCCGTTTGGCGGCCGTCAAGCCCGGCATTTTAAGGCTCACGGCTATTTTGCCGCGATAATTTTCTGAAACTAGTCAAAAGTTTTCGTAACAATTAGTTTCTAGTTTAGAATCGTTCTTATCTGTTTCAATTAATCCGGTTTCATGTTATTCTTGTAACAAGTAAATAATAGTTGAATATCAAAAGGAGGGGAACTGCATGCGACACTACTATAAACTGATTCTGACGGTTAGTATCGGCGTTGTTGCAGTTATTTTAGAATTTGGGTTGCACGCGCAACTGGCGGCTCAAATCATTATTACGTTAACGGGGGCGTTAATGGCACTCTCGATGCTGGTCGAGATGATCAAAACACTGCGTTCAGGGAAATACGGTGTTGACTTACTGGCCATCACGGCAATCGTCGCTACCTTAGCCGTGGGGGAATACTGGGCAAGTCTGGTCGTGCTCATCATGCTCACCGGGGGCGACTCCCTCGAAGACTACGCCGCCAAACGGGCCAATACGGAATTGAAAGCTTTGCTCGATAATTCACCACGAGTCGCTCACCGGTCCGTCGCCGGAAAATTGACCGACATTGACGTCGATGATGTTCAAATTGGGGACCAACTAGTGGTTAAGCCAGGTGAACTAGTCCCGGTTGACGGTCACCTCATTCAAGGAACCGCCCTCTTTGACGAATCGTCACTGACCGGTGAATCTAAGCCAGTTGACAAGCAGGTCGGCGACGATATCATGTCAGGGGCGGTCAATGGTGACAGCGCCGTTACCATGGCCGTTGACAAACTCGCCAGCGATAGTCAGTATCAACAATTGGTCAAGTTAGTCAAAGAATCTGAATCCCGACCAGCGAAGTTCGTGCGCCTGGCCGACCGGTACGCGGTGCCCTTTACACTCGTCGCCTACGTCATTGCTGGTATCGCCTGGGCCTTCAGTGGCGATCCACACCGGTTTGCAGAGGTGCTAGTCGTGGCCTCGCCTTGTCCCTTGATCCTGGCCGCTCCAGTCGCGCTGGTCTCAGGCATGAGTCGAACGAGCCGTAATGGGATCGTCGTCAAGACTGGCGATATGCTCGAAAAGTTATCCACGGCCAAAGCGGCCGCGTTTGATAAAACTGGGACGATTACCAGTGGCCAGCTGACGGTCAACCAAATCGTACCACAGCCTGGTTTTACTGCCGAACAGATTTGTCACCTGGCCGCCAGCGCTGAACAGACCTCCAGCCATATTCTGGCACGGTCACTGGTGAAATACGTCAGCGGCACGGAGTTAAGTCCGACTAGTCACCTCGAAGAAGTCACGGGTAACGGGGTGACCGCTACGATTGACGACCACCAAGTCAAGGTCGGCAAGCTCAAATTCGTCGCGCCGACCACGACTGAACAGCCCTTAGCCACGACCGCTATCTACGTCGCTATCGACGGCCAGTACGTCGGTTATATCACGTTCATCGATAACGTCCGGCCAGAAGCGGCCACAACGCTCAAGGCCCTCCACGCTGAAGGCGTTCGCAACGTCATGATGCTGACTGGCGACCAACAAGCGATCGCGGAACGTATCGCCACGGACGTTGGTATCGATACGGTGGCCGCCGACCTCCTTCCCGCAGATAAAATCTCCCATTTAAAAGCCGTCCCAGCAACTGAACGCCCCGTCATTATGGTCGGCGACGGGGTCAACGATGCCCCCTCACTAGCAGTTGCCGATGTCGGTATCGCCATGGGTGCACACGGATCAACCGCCGCTAGCGAATCCGCGGATGTCGTGATTTTAAAAGACGACCTGAGTCGCGTCGTTACCGCGATTCAGATTGCTAAGGATACGATGCAGGTTGCCAAACAAGCCGTGTGGATCGGTATCGCCATCTGTACGATTCTGATGCTGATTGCCAGCACCGGTACTATTCCCGCCCTATTTGGTGCCATGCTACAAGAAGTCGTCGACACCGTCTCAATTCTCTGGGCGCTACGGGCATTACGCGACCGTCCACAGTCAACGACAAAGGATGTGAATTAACCCATGCCAGAATGGCTCTTACGCTGGTCACAATCAGCGCTGACCTTCGTTATCGTCTTAACCGTCGTCTCGGCCGGCCTCCTTGGCGTTCCACTCAAGGAAGCGATTCTAGTCGACTTCGCCTACATGCTCATCACCTTCTTAATCGCTTGGCGTCGAAAAGACCGTCAGCAGCATTTTTAACCTACGAATGGCGAGTCGCGATGCGGCTTAAGCACTGAAATTTTACCATCTATATCAAGCCAGTTATTCTGAATTAAACAGGATAACTGGCTTTTTTGATCCCGCTTTGACGCCCTATCGTGTTCGTCAATTTGTTACGAATTGTGATTGAAACTCACCCAGTTGTTGGCTTACTGTTCGTCAGCTGGTCGGCGTCCTAATCCGACTTCCGGGGCTGGCTGCTTTTAAGCTTAGAAAACAACTCGTTTCAATCATCTTAAATACGATCACTAGCCCAACGCATCGGTATGATTAATACCGATCAAAGATTGAAAATGCTGGATCAAACCGTTATTATGAGATAAAGATTAGAATAATTATCTTTTTTTAACGATAAATCGTTTATCAACTCGTTTCACTCAATTTTCAGTACGTAATCTAAACCATTTCGACGCGTTCAATTCGAAATTTCAAGGGAGATAAGTTAATGACAAGTGAGAAGCACCTATATGCAATTCCCACCAATCGGGACGCTAGTAAGAGTATCAAAAGTTTGGCCAATGATATTGCAGTCGCAATCGACGAGCACGTCTTACTACCAGAGCAACTGATATTCGTCCTGCTAGATTCAAGCACGCAAGCAACTTTCGACCGTAACCATGCCCAACTGAAAGCTTCATTTAAAGCACTGAAGATTACCTGCCTGCATATTCCAGTATCGGCCTTTGATGCGCTATTGAATCAAGTCTTAGACCCCAAATTGGCAGCGTTAGTCGTCGGCAGTGGGTTTTCATACGGTAAAATGGTCAATAAAATTTCGATCATTGCTCATCTGCTAGGGGCCCACTATATTCATCGGCGAGATTCAGACGTTTATCTACAAGCCAACAATACACAGATAACACCCCTCATCGCGGAGATGCGCGCGTTTAACGAAAATGACCAGTTCTTGCTAGTTGGTAGTAGTTATTTGGGCGCCTGGGGCATCGATTATTCAGATGTTGCGGACGACCTACCAACACTGCGAAAATTATTCTCACTATCAAAGCCTACCTATAGTCCAAGCCAATTAGACGATTATATTAATAATAAGTACGTCCAGGGTTCGACCGAGACCTTCCCAGGTAACTTAGCCTTCTCAGAACAAAAATCAAACTACATCGATGCTGGTAATTTTGCTTTAAAAGAGGTCTTCTTGAAGATTCCAGTCTCCCCGGCCAACGTCACTTCGGGTACCGACTATCTTTACCACACTTTAGTCGGGAAATCAGGCTGGCGGATGGTCTACCATAATGACCGCGTTGTTCATCAATATAACGAAAATCGCTATGACCAAATCGATCACCTGACTTATGGTCATTCAAAGCTACTGTCCAGATTAATGACTACCGTGACGAATAACGCCCTCGCTGACGTCTCCCTTTCAGACGATTTTAATGACATGGCCCAACAGGTCGCAGCGGCCTATTTATCGACAGTCGATTCAGCCGAATTGTTAGCCAAATTAAAAACGACGATTCAAAGATTTGTCGCGGTCTATGCTTCGATTGACTTACCGCACTATCAAGCCATCGCAACCAATGTCGCACAGCAACCCGACGCTTATCTTGAGAAAACCATTACTGACGTCCATCACTTTATCGATTTGATTCAAAATTGGCCCGCTATCCTGAAAAACACGCAAGCACTTGAACTCGCGCCATTTTCAATCTCAGCAGATAACTCACGATAACGAGTACACAACTGACGCACGGTTTTTCCGCAAGCCTAGCCGATGATTCTGTTCTAAGCGGCCCCATTGTGGAACCTAACGTGATCGTCTTGAGCGTTTCTTGTCTAGATAGTTTCATGGCGTATCGGAACCTGCCGATACGCCTTTTTTAACTCAAAAAGCTGAGCAACGCGAACCAATTTTGATTCCCGCTACTCAGCTTTTCAGTTATCATCTATCGTTCATTATCCACTGGCCCATCCAGATATCGTTATCTGACGGCACAGCCTTTATCGCGAAGTTGCGAGCGATTCAGTGGTTGCGGCCGTCGCGACCGGAATAAAATCGAATGAATCGTAATCAAACAGGCCGCGCGCCGTCAGCTTCAGCGTTGGAATCACGGGTAGTGTCAAAAACGAAAGCGTGATGAACGGATCAAAGCTGAGGGGTTGCTCACTGATGACTTCGTACGCTTGCTTGAGACCATCCAGTTGAGCCGCCGCGACTTGATAAGCGCTCGTGGATAGTAGGCCGCCGATTGCTAAGGGCATCGTGGCTAAAACTTGGTGCTCATCACCGACTGCGATGCCGCCGTTATCCTGCGTAATCTGGGTGATGACACGCATGATAGCTTCATCCGAGGTCCCGACAGCAACGATATTATGCGCATCATGTGCCACAGTACCAGCAATCGCGCCGTGTTTCAGACCGAAGCCGTGCACCAAACCAACGCCGACTTTGCCAGTGTTATGATGGCGTTCGACAACTACCATCTTTAAGATATCCTGATCAATATCCGCTTCAAAGTTCTCAGTAGGTGCGACCGTCATCGTCAAATGGTCCGTTTCGATATGGTTCGGCTGAACGCCAATCACATTTGCGGCGCCAGTTGTTAATGGCAATTTAAAATCAGCGAGTTGGGCGTGCTGCTGAACGTGGGTCGCCGTAAAGGTTAACGGTTGGGTCGCCGTCGTTTCAGTGACCCACTGGCCATTCTTCATCGTCTTAGCCACTTTTACAGCAGTCACATCGTCTAATACGACTAGGTCAGCAAGCTGTCCCGCTGACAACCGGCCGCGGTCCGTTAAGCGGTGAGCAACAGTGCCGTTATAGCTGGCCAGCGTGTACGCCAGTGCTGGTCGCATCCCACTTTGAATCGCCAAACGCACGTTGTAGTCGATCGACCCTTCCGTCATCAAATCACTGATGGTCTTGTCATCCGTACAGAATGCAAAACGGCCAGCGTTTGCTTCCGTGACCGCACCAATCGTCGCTAATACATCGCGTTCGACGGTCCCTTCACGCAAAAAGACGGTCATGCCAGCTTTGACGCGGTCGCGGGCCTCTTCAACGGTCATACATTCGTGGTCGGTATCCAGTCCGGCGTTGCGCATCACATTCAGTTGATGGGCATCCAGACCAGCCGCGTGCCCATCTGCATGGTAGCCCCGCGCGTACGCATCATGGATTTTGGCCATTGTATCTTCACCACCGCGGGCCACCGCACCGTAATCCATGACTTCGGCCAAACCGCGGACTTCTGGCTCTTGATATAGCGGCCGTAAATCAGCTGCGTGTAAGGTCGCCCCATTATCATCAAAAGGAACGCATGGCACGGATGACGGCAACATGAAGCACACGTCTAAGGGCGTCTGGCGAGCATCCGCAATCAAATATTCGATACCAGCAGTTCCAGCCACGTTTGCGAGTTCATGCGGATCCGTCACAATCGTCGTTACCCCGTGTTGTAGCAGGACTTTGCCTAACTCACTCGGCGCGACCATCGCGCTCTCCATATGCACGTGAGCGTCAATCATTCCTGGCACGATCCATTTGCCCCGCGCATCCACGTGTTCTAAAGCTTCATAAGGTTCGTCTTGCAAATTACTAATAATGCGGCCGTGGTCAATCCACAAGCTCGTCGCTTCAAATTCGCGCGTCTCAACGTTTAAGACCTGCGCACCTGTAATTACCATCTCAACAGTCTTTGTCATCGTATTCCTTCTCCTTACTCGCCCGTCTACGGAGAAAGCAAACGGGCCCACACGGCAAATTAAGCAGTGTGGACCCGTCGACTCAATTCGCTTATAGTCCAGTATTTACGGTACTGGGTAGAAACTCGCCATCCATATCATGGCATTATATAGGCAATTTGTTGTTTTAATAAATTGTCCTTTACTTTACCAGCCTTTCCACGTGCATGCAAGCCCTAATTTCAGTCCGAGTAATCTGTGAAAACTAGTATAACCATTACGTTCCGGCAGTTGCTCAGAACAACTCTTCAAAAATTAGGTGACCTGTTGACCGGGTCCATTGATAAAGCAATGCCATGCTCAGTGGCTCCAAATAGCCTAGCCACGATTCGCGAGTCCAACGACCACAGCTGTCATCGTCCCAACCAGTTTAGCCGACAAATTCGCCAGTTTTTATGACATTTCTTGCTGACTATTGGTTCATTTACGTTTACAATAAAACTGACTTAACGGCCATCACTACTTTTGAGGAGCTGATAACTTTGATGATGATGAACAATCCGACGATGTTATCCTACATTCGTCGCGAACAACCCGTATTGGAACGACTATTGGCGAGTTATCCGAAGCAGATTACCGCGGCATTAGCGCACGCACCCAAGCACCCGCAACACTGGTTGATTTTGGCAACCGGGTCACGTTTGAATGCGGCCAATACCGCCCGACTTTACATGCAAAAAGTCGCAGGACTACAAGTCACGCTTGCGGCGGCAGACCTCTACGTGACTTATGAGGAAGCCGACCCCAGTGTTGACGTGGTAATTGGTGTCTCACTGACTGAAAATGACCCAACCATGCTGGAGGCCATCAACAAGGCCCGGGCAGCCAGCCACGCTCATACGATCATCATTACCGATCAGAAAGAATCAGCACTCACTGACATCGCCGACGCGACTTGTGATTTAATAACGGGCAAGGAGAGTGTGCCGTATATCACGTTGAGCTTCCAAGCCATCGTCTTGACCTTAATGTTACTCACGGTTCGAAGCGCCGCACTCCAAGAACGACTGACCGAACTAGCAGTCAATCAAGAGCTCGACGAATTCAGCTTTCTCATTGAAAACATGAATCAAACCGTCCAGCGTGCCAACGACTTCTACCGCAAATTCACGATTGACTTTACGAACGCGCCCCAATTCACCGCAATTGGCGCCAACGTCCTCGCGGGTACGTTAGCTGAAATGCAAGCCAAGTTTACTGAAATCCTGCGCGTTCCCGCCCACGGCTACTCACTCGCCTCATTTACCCACGGCGGTTTTATGGGCGTCCATGAAGACCATTGCCAATTCTATATTGAAATCAATACTGACCCAGCCGTCATGGAACAATTGCAAGCGGTTAAAACGTACAAATCTCGGTTGACGCCGCACATTTACACCATCAGCCTGACCGGCGAACAGCCCGCGGTCAACGATGACCAAACGCTCCTGCTCGACCCCGTCACCGACCCTTATAAAGCACCGCTGATGGCCATCATTCCATTCCAAGTACTCGCTTGGTTCATCGCCAAATCACGCGGCATCAACTTGAATCACTTAATGTATCAAGACTTTCAAAAAGCGATTAATTTACAGTAGACTCAGTTTAATCAAGTCTACGTCAAAAAACCAGCATCGATTGATTTCGATGCTGGTTTTTTGGTTGAAATAGTGTAACTTAGTTGGTCTACTGTTCGTCAGCCGATGTGCGCCCTAGTCCGACTTCCGGGGCCGGCTGACAACGCTGGAACAGGGCGGACAAGAAGAATTTCGCCCTTGAGCATTGTCAGCCAACCCCTCCAGTCGGGAAGCCGTTCGAATGGCGGATGAACGGCCACCTATTCTGGTACAATTGGCCACCGACCTATAGATACCTGGTCCTTCAGGCAAACTGTGAGTCAGGATCAGCAATTCCTAGGCATTGAGGTGATGGTTCATATTCAGTCTAACTCGAAAACTCAACTTGGCAGAGCTAGCAATTTGGCCACTCCTATAAAGACGAGCCCAACAATGGACAAATGAGTCATGAAGCAATGTCAACCAAAACAAATCTGACAGTTAGATTACAGACGTACTGCTTATTATGAATCAATGACTAGTCGTTCTAAAGTTGAGTCCGCACATGTCCGCCTTTCGAATACCATCCCGGCTGGAAGGTATTTCTGACAATGCTCAGTGGTGAAATTCCACTTAGCAAGCGTTTTGTGCTTGGTTAGTGGAAGACCAGTATTTAAGACGTGGTTTGTCGGCTTAAATCTGCGTCCACCACGTTCCAGCATTGTCAGAAATGCCTGGAAGCCGGTATAAGACGCGCCTTCCACTGCAAGTTTACGCTAACTCGCACTGTTCCCAGCGGGCTTAAGCTGGCAGCTCTTGAACTTAAGAATTGGCACGTTTTAACCATGATTCCTGACAACTCACCTAATGCATATTGGAAGCATTCAGCTCTTAGGCCTGTGCGGTCGTTGCATGCTCGGCTTTGACTGCTGAGCGTTGTTTCAAGTGTGCCATGCCAATGCCGGTGAACCCACTGATGACTGAAATGACTGGGCACAGTAAGCTGAAGAATACGAATGGTAGGTACTGAACCGTTGGTACGCCGAGAGTCGTCGTTAAGAAGACACCGCCGACACCCCAAGGTACTAAGTAGTTGATGACCGTACCGCCATCTTCAAGTACTCGGCCGAGCGCGTTTCCTGATAATCCACCGTCATTGAAGGCTTTACGGAAGGCCCGTCCTGGCAAGATAATGGAGAGAAATTGTTCGCCAACGAAGACGTTGACCCCGATGCAAGTCAACACGCCTGCCAAAACGAGTTTGCCATCGCTATTCAAGTGTTTAGCAACGGGTGTCATAATCTGATTGATCAGGCCAAATTTGACCAGCAGACCACCTAGTGACAGTGTGACGACAATCAGCGCCACCATGCTCATCATGCTGACAATACCGCCCCGTGAAAGTAAGGTGTCGACACTCGTATTCCCCGTTTTAGAAACGAAGCCGGTGTTGATAATGGCCGTCAACTTCTTCATCGACATGCCAGGTTGTTCAAATAAAATGAGTCCCGCTGAGACGAAAATGTTCAGTAGCATGGTTGGAATGGCTGGCATTTTGAAGCCTGCGCAGACAAACACTAAGACGATTGGTAATAGAGCTAAGGCTGAAATACTGAAATGGCCGTTTAACACGGCGACCGTTTGATTGATTTTGGCCAAACTCGTTCCGGTATTGCTATGGCCTAACATGGCAAACAACCCTAATGAAATCAAGCCTGCGGGTAACGTACTCCATAAAAGATGCTTGATGTGTGTGAACAAGTCGGTATCGACCACGGCTGAAGCCAGGTTATTCGTTTCTGATAACGGTGAGAGCTTATCGCCGAAGATACCGCCACTAATGATGGCCCCGGCAACTAAAGCCGGGTTCAAATTCATGGTCACGCCCATCCCGAAGAAGGCGATGCCGACCGTCGAAGTAACCGTAAACGCACTGCCGACCGCCGCGCCGACTAGGGTACAAACGATGAACACTGATGGCAGGAACCATTGAATATTAATAATCTTGAACCCAATCACCATCAACGTTGGAATCGTTCCCGCTGCGATCCAGGTGGAAATCATGACACCAATCAAAATAAAGATAAAAATTGGCACGATTCCTTTATCTATACCTTCCTTGATGCCGGCATTCACGGCTGACCAAGGAAAGCCCCGCAACATTGCCCAGGCCGTGACGACGCCCATCGCCAATAGGACTGGGACTTGGGGTGAAAGTCCCCAGCCAATCACTCCGGCGCTCATAATGCCGAGGACAACTAATAAGACAATCACAGCTTCTAAGGTGCTAATTTGTGGTTCTGTCGTTTTATTCATAATTCAAGACTCCTTTGATTGCAATTTCAGTGACAAGCGATGTTAGTCATCAAAATTTCAATATCGTGCAATCCCACCGCAGCGTTGATTAGTCATTATCCTCATCCTCTTCATTAAAAAAATCGTCCCCATTGTTCAATAGAACAACAGGGACGATTAGACTAGTCGCGGTACCACCCAGGTTGCGGATTACAAACACTTAATCCACCACTCACTAGAAGATAACGGTTCTAGTTATTATCCGTTCGTTCGAAACTCGGTTACCGTATTTCAAACATAGCTGTTGACCGGTTCGCAGCATCCACCGGCTTCCTGACACCCACAACTATGGCTACTTAATGTAACGTTTAACGTACTGTTATTAACTTACGGTTAACAATACCACCATTCATTTTAACCGTCAAGCAATCTTTTAATTTATTTTTAATCTGAATGGCCCACTTTTATCACCTATCACTCCCGAGCGACTGCCCGTAAGCGTGCTTGATGGACCGTCGTGACCGTTCCGAATAGCAACGTCCAAACGATCGCCCCGACTGCCCCGATAATGTCGGCCTGAATGAAGAATAGACTTGCAAAAATCAGGACGAAAAAGGCAATCGTCAGTGGGCTGGTAATCCGGTACGCCGGCATTTTGAAGCCATCTTCCAGGTAATCATTAGATAGTCGGTACTTCCGATGCGCGACCATCGCTAACGTGTAGACGATCAGGTACATGTCACTAGAAATCCCAGTAACGATCGTAAAGACGGCCGTGGTCGCCGCACTCAAACTCATCACCGGCGTGACTAAGACCAATACGGCGGATAAAACGATGGCTGCGGCTGGTACACCACTTTTTGAAATCGTCCCGAACCACTGCCGCATCCGGCTAGTCGCTGGCATTTCAGTGGCAAGCTGGTAGAAATGACGCCCGGCTGAAAATAGACAACTATTTAACGATGAGGCCGCCGAAGTCAACACAACAAAATTAATAATGGCCGCCGCAGCAGGATAACCAGCTGACTTGAAGACTTGGACAAATGGACTACTGTCTGGGGATAAAGAAGTCCATGGGATGATTCCCATGATGACGATCAATGCACCGATGTAAAATAATAAGATTCGCAATAACGTTTCATTGACCGCTTTTTTAATCACGCGATGCGGATTCTTGGCTTCACCAATCGTAATGCTGACAAATTCAATCCCTTGAAAGGCGAAGAAGACCATCGGAAAAGCTGAAATGAAATTAGCCATACCGTGTGGGAACAGCTGATAATTATGAAATAAATTGCCAATCGAGGCCTGACCTAATGGCGTTGGGTGATGGCCGACCATCATGAAGATCCCAGTGACGATCAACGCCACAATGGCAACGATTTTAATCATCGCAAACCAGAACTCCGCTTCCCCGAATAGCCGTGCCGCGGTCAAATTGACAGCTGCCAGAATAAGTAAAAAGCTGATTTCAATCAGCCACGCCGGAACGTTGGGCAACCAAAACTTGACGTAGGTCGCGGTCGCCGTCAACTCAGCCATACAAACGAAAATTAGGCCAATCCAGTAAGTCCACCCCGTAAAATGACCGACGCTCGGCCCCAAATAGCGTGAGATAAACGCGACAAATGTATGTTGTGAAGGGTCTGCATAAAACATCTCTCCAATCGCACGCATCATCAAAAAGAAGAAAAAGCCTAATACTAAGTACACCCACATGACTGACGGACCCGTCTTCGAAATGGTACTCCCTGATCCTAGAAATAATCCTGTCCCAATCGTGCCACCAATAGCAATCATCTGAATGTGCCGGTTACTAAGCGCCCGCACCGTTCCATCCGCATTAGTTGTTTTCATAAGATCCCTCCACAAATTCTAATGGCTTTGTTGTTAAATCTTAATGTTCCGTCATTATAGCACGGGCCTCACTTTGACTTAGTTTGGATTTTTAAGGACTCCGACGCGAATTCGACGGGATAATGGCAGATTAACTTAATTTTATTAAGTTCGTCATCATTCGAAAAGCGCTATCATCGTTGTTATTCAGCGCCTAATCACTAGTTTTCTCTCCTCCCCACTTTTGAATCATCAAATCACCCAAAAAGACGCCCTAATTAGAATAATCTTCTAATCAGAGCGCCTTATCGACAGGCTATTGCTTAAGTGATATTACGCCGACCACAAAAACCGAATCATGCGTTGAGCCACACTCGGATTCTGATTGAGTGCACAGTGGGCGGCATCCGCACCACTGTAAAAGGCTTCGCGATATTGCGTAAGTTTGCCACGTAACAGGTAGCGAACAGCCCGTGCCGACGCGACACCCACAAAGCCATCGTTGTTATAGCCAGTATTCGTATCACCGTACACGTTCAAGAGTTTGACGTGCTGTGGAAAATTTTTGCGATATTTCAGCATCGTCGCAAAGTGTTTGGTAAACCGCGTTGGCTTAATTGCCAGTTGGCGTGCCTGCGCCTCCGTTTGCGTATTCAGAAAACCCGTCAGGCCATCGAACGGTCCGGCGATCGTCACCACTTTATGTAACGTTGGCAGGCGTTTATCATGTCCATACTTCAACGCCTGGTTAATAATGTCATTGGCACCTAACGAATGACCGACCGCATTATACCCCGTAACCCCATACTTGGCTTTCAACTGGACCAGAACCTGGTGTAGCCAATAGATTTGTGCCTTTTGTGAGGCGTGATTATCTTGGAAAACGACTTGGACCATCGGATTCTTGATCGACCGCTGCCAGTACCCTTTGAACGCCATCACACCGTTCTTGTAAACGTGCACGACAAGCGCTTTTTGGGCTGCACCAGTCTGTTCAGCTTTATGAATTAAATAATTCGTTGAATACGCACCGCCATTATAGCCATGCAGAAAAATCGTCGCCGTCTTCGATTGTTGATATTGTTGCTTGATTCCCCGGACAGAACGCGACGTCAATTGACTCGTTACCTTCGTGATCTTCGTGTCACTGTTGCGCGCACCTAGCAAGACGACGGCCGCCACGATCACAAACGTCAGTAACAGCAACCGCGTCCCCGTTCGCATTTGCTTCACCAAATTTATCGTACCCTTCATTATGTTTAACATGTTTATTTTACGCGTTTGAACGCAAATGACAAACAATCGTTTCCAAACGGATCAACTATCGTACTTATTCATATTCTTTCAGCCCCAAGCTCGTTATAATGGAGGAAGTAGGTTAGCTGATTAACCTAATTAATCGCTTATCATTGACTGGAGGAAATCATGGAAAAACCAACATTTAAATATCCGGATAAGGCGGCGTATGAATTTGTCATCCACGCCTTAGATGCCAAGGACATCACGCCACTAGAAATCGCCAAGATCACGTATCGGTTACAATCCAAATACGTCCCAGACTTGACGGTGGCCGAATGTGAACAAGAAATCCACGAGGTTTTGCATAAACGGGAATTGCTCAACAACGCGATGGTCGCGCTCGAACTTGACCGCCTCGCTACAGAGGGACAACTCAACGAGCCACTACAATCAATCATCGTCAGTGACGCCGGCGTCTTCGGCGTTGACGAAGGCTTGGCACTCAACATGGCCAACATCTACGGCACAATTGGCGTGACCAATTATGGTTACGTTGATAAAGTCAAAGAAGGCGTAATCAAAAAGCTCGACACGGACAAATCTGGGGTCGTCAACACCTTCATCGACGATTTAGTCGGTTCAATTGCCGCCGCAGCCGCTGCCAAAATCGCCCACAAATACGCTTAACGCTTATTCGACATTTTACGCCCTAATTAAAGCCCCGTTACAAATCATGAATGACTTGTGGCAGGGCTTTTGAGTTAGATTTAGCCATGATTGAAATTGTTCAAGGCGTTTGGGTCAAAAAATGGCCAGCTGAGACCCTGAAGTCGGAGCAAGATGAGCACATGCAGACGAGTATCAGGCCAATCATCAGCGCGCTTCAAATACGACATGGCATATCACACAGCTGCCAAAAGTAATGATGCTGGCCTAACTTAATTCGTCAATATAGTCTCGAAGATAGGTGGTGATGTCGTGGGGTTGGCGCCCGAGAACCTCGGCAGCGGTGGTGGTGACTGCTTTGGCGTTACCGAGTTGTGTAATGAGGTAGAGCATGACCATGACGTTGACGTAATCCTTCTTCAGGCCACGTCTCAACATTACCCGCCGGAATTTCAGTAAGCTGGGGCGGCTATAAGTCACGGGATGGCCAAAAATCGTGGTCATTTGCGCGGCGATTTCTTGATAAGTCAGTGCCGCGGGACCGGTGACCGTCAATTTTTGTTGTAGATACTGGTCATTAAGCAAGACGACGCCGGCAATCTCGCCAATATCACGCGTATCGATGAAGCTAGTCTTAGCACGACCGGCTGGAATAAACAAGTCGTGATTCTGCTGAATGTCTTCACGATGCGTCGTGTTCAGGTTTTGCATGAAAAAGCTGGGCCGAATGAACGTGTATGGCAGTCCCAGCTCGACAATCATTTTTTCAATCTGATGGTGGGGTGTCATCGGATTGTGTTCGACGCCCATCAATGAGACGAACACGACCTGCTTAATATGCTGGTCCTTTAAACAGGTTAAAAATGGCAACATGTCTTCTTTCGGCTTAGCTAACTGTGGTGGTCGAACAAAGAAGACCTTCTCGACATCTTGTAAAGCAGGCCGAAACGTCTCCGCATTCAAAAAATCAAATGGTCGCAGCTCGACATCCGGATAGTCAGCTAATTGCCGTTGATCCTTGGCCACATTATGAGCACCTGCGACGACCGTGACCCCTGCTTGTTGATTCAAATATTGAATCAGCGGCAAGCCAATGTTGCCGGTACCACCAATCACTAGAATTTTCATTTGAACGTCTCCCCCTCTAATTTACGTAACAACTGTTGTAGCGTTTGTTGTTCGCTTGCTGTTAATGCCTGCAAACTTAGCGCTAACACCTCGTCACTCACCTGCTGACCTGCGTGTAACGCGACCGTCCCCTCAGACGTCAGTTGTAATAACTTCGCTCGCTGATCGTCTGGATTAGGATGCTGTTCAATAAATTGCTTAGCCGTCAACCGCCGCACGATGCCAGACATCGTCGGCTTATCCATGTCGAGCTGCTGGCAAAGCTGGTTAGCCGTTGGCGCAGTCTCCGTTCGTTGTTGCCACAAGTCGATTTGTTGCATGACTGCCCACTGCTGAACCGTCAACCCTTGTGCGAGCAAACGCTGATTCAACTGATACCGCATCTGCTTCGCTAATTGCATGATCAAATATCCCGTATTATTCATTCGTCAGCCGTACCTCCATTTAGTTAGTATACTAACTAAATGGCTAGCACTTGTCAAATTTATGCAAAACATAAGCGCTTACCTGTTCACATCAGTTTTTTATGACAGATAAGCGCTTATTAAATTTATGAACTTCCCCAAAACGACGGCTACTCTTATGCCATCTGGTGTTGTGCCATTGCTTGCATCTTCAATACGCGTTGATCGCGTGGAATAAACATGCGAATCTCATCCTGGTTAAAACCGCATAACAAACGGTGATCGTCAAAAATAATAGGTCGCCGTAACAGTTGCGGCGTTTGGCTCAGCACGCGGACCGCCTCACTCAACGACATGTCCTCGATCGGCGTCGTCTTACTGAGTTGATGGTATGCATTAGATTTAGTACTAATGAGATCATCAATGCCATTATACGTATACTGTAGCAAGTGCTTGATTTCAGCTTCCGTTAACGGCTGCGCGTTCATATTCCGTTCATGAAACGGGATTCGATGCTCTAGTAGCCAGCGGTGGGCCTTGCGACAACTTGCGGTACTTGGTAACACACATAAGTTAATCATAATATTATCCCCAATCTTGCTTGCCTAACAATGCAGCCCCCATTATTGTGCACTGTAATAGTTGACGTCATTAATTAACAACATAATCATAGCAAAATTCACAGCTAATTGCTAGCGTTTTCAAGAAATAATTAAAATAATTTGATGTCCGCAGTTTATTATAAAACTTATATTAAGTTTACCCATACCAATATTTTAATTTTTGGTCGTCGTTGCCGGTAGCTTACCACTAGCAAGTAGGTATTCTTGGAGGACCACTGCTTGGTTGTGAGTCTCGTCCTTAGCACCGAACAATAAAATCACTGGTTGTTTCGCCAATTGTTCAGCCACTTGCCGAATAAAGTCGGGCGTAATTGGGTTGGCGTCCAGCTCTGCTTGATACTTTTTGACAAATTCAGGATACTTTTCTGGATCATGATTAAACCACTTCCGCAATTCCGTTGACGGTCCGATTTCTTTGACCCAATCATCTAGTTGCGCGTTGACCTTCGAGATACCACGTGGCCATAGCCGGTCGACCAGCAGCCGATAACCATCCGTATCCACGGGCTTCGTATAGATTCGTTCTAACTTCAATTGCATCTTCATCCGCTCCTTTATAAGTCTCATCAACCACACTAATCTAAGCGTTTATCCGCCTTCATTATAACGCAGTTCGTTCGTTAATTAACCACCCAAAAATCCAACACTTACCAGCGTAGACATGTATGTATTGTGCTAGTTAGCTTGTCATGAATCATGATTAAAATGTACCAGTTGGTGGATTTCTGTTCGTCAGCCGATGCGCGCCTTATTCCGACTTCCGGGGCCGGCTGACAACGCTGGAACAGGGCGGACATCGATTTGAACTCACGCAGAAAAACACTGCGCAATTTCAAATACGAGTCTTCTTCTAGTCCGGGAAACCCACCCGGACAAGAAGAATTTCGCCCTTGAGCATTGTCAGCCAGCCCCTACAGTCGGGAAGCCGCCCGAATGGCAGATGAACGACCACCTATCCTGGTGCAATTGACCACTGAATGTTAAGAAACAGGACCTTCATGCGAACTTTCAATTGGAATCGATGATGCTTTATGGCATTTAAGTACTGATAAGATTGCTTGAATATTATCGACTTCATTTATAATTCGAGACTTTGCTATCTCAAACGATCAGAAAAAGTTCTGGCAAGTTCTGTGAAGCCGCTGATTAGAAAGGTTAAAACATGAGTGTGGCCGTTTAGCTACTATCAGGAACTGGTCTGGCAATCAAATGTCAAAATGACCCTGTACCAAGGAATCAACGACTAATTTACCGAAAAGTTGAGTCAGCACATGTCCGCCTTTCGAATACCATCCAGGCTGGAAGGTGTTTCTGACAATGCTAAGTGGTGAAATTTCACTTAGCAAGCGTTTTTTGCTTGGTTAGTGAAAGACCAGTATTTAAGACGTGGGCTGTCGGCTTAAATCTGTGTCCACCACGTTCCAGCGTTGTCAGAAATACCTAGAAGCCGGTATAAGACGCGCCTTCCACTGCAAGTTTACACTAACTCGCACTGTTCCCAGCGGGCTTAAGCTGGCAGCACTTGAACCTATAAAATCACGCAAAAAAATAGCGCTAAGAATTACCATGAATTCTTAGCGCAACTTTGTGGTGTTTCAGCTGTGGCTCTAGCCTTCACCAACGACAACTTCAACCTGCCCCCGTTTGGGAACAAAATTAATGTTATAAATCGGTTCACGAAGGACTTTCTCATATTCTTCCAAAACATCTTGTGGTAGTGGCGTGTGTGCGGCCAATGCCTGCATGAGGTCATCGACAGAGTAGATATTTTCCATATCAATAAAAATCCGCATGTTCCCCACCACATCATTGAGTAGTTCGGTTAAAATCGCATTGGGCTTGCCATTGCCGTCCGTGACAACGACTTGGTTACTGTCAACTTCTTTATGGTCTATCTTGGTTAGCTTAACAATATCGAATACATTCAGCATGCGCGACCCTCCGTCACAATATTAATTTGGCTATATTCTACCACAACCATAGCATATCTGAGGGCTGAAAGGTATTTAATGTTTACGGAATCAATCACTCAAATATCGCGTAAAAATCTTCTCCTGGACCTTAGGCATCGGTAATTGCTGCCGTTCTGCAGTTGTCACCGCCTTGCCCGCAAAGTATGCTAAGTCACCTAACATAACTTCGCCACCCACCCCTTGGATCGTCCATTTTTGGTGGGTAAACGTATGGGTCACGGGGCGTTTGTCCAGATAGTGCGCCGTCAAAGTTAAGCGATACTCTTGTTTAAAATAGGTCTCGACTGCCGCAACTAAATCAGCCGGCTGATAATCCTCATCCAAGTCCAGCTCTTCAATGGGGATCAAGGGAACCGTCCATAGATTTGCTAACATGCCGTTGCTGGGCCGCTGCGTCATCAACCAGTGGTCCTGCATTTGAGCGAGCACCGCGACGTAAGCGATTGGCTTGGGCCGGGGCTTCTTCGTCTTGACGGGATACGCCAACTCGTCACCATCCAAATACGCTTGATTGAATCGTTTGACGGGTGAATGCGCACTGTCTGGCTGGCGAGCCGTCATGTAACTGGACCCTAAATCCATGATTGCCTGGTTAAAATCGCCTGGCCGGTCATGCGGTATAATCCGACTAATCACTTGCTCAAATAACGCACGGGTCTGCGGTTTGGCAATATCCGCGTCGATTTTTAATAAGCGGCTAAAGACACGGTACGCATTACCATCGACGGCGGGTACCGGCTCATTAAAAGCGATACTGGCAATCGCGCCCGCCGTGTAGGGGCCAATCCCAATCAGGTCCGTCAACGCTGCCGCTGTACGTGGCCACTGCCCATCATAATCTGTCAGCAGCTGGTTGGCACACCGTTGCATGTTACGCACACGTGAGTAGTAACCGAGCCCTTCCCACGCTTTCAATAATTGGGATTCTGGGGCGGCTGCCAAATCGGCGATGGTCGGAAATAGGGCCATGAAACGCTGATAGTACGGGATCACCGTTTGAACTTGCGTCTGTTGTAGCATGATCTCCGATACCCAGACGTGATAGGGCTCATGGTCATGGCGCCACGGCAAGTCCCGGCCTTCTTCATCAAACCAAGCCAGTAGCGTTGTTTGAAAATCCTTAATGGTTGCTGCATCCCACTCAATCATTGCGTTCCTCCAAAAAAGGCCCGGTGCTTCGTCATCCGAAGTCCGCGGCCGTTATCGTTCTAAGTTATTAATCTAACGTATGTGCAAGGTCAACTAACGTCTTTTCATAATGGTCAGTGACACTTTCATCCTGAAAATCAGCGTTAAATACCGCTAATGTCAGATACTCTGGATATTTTAAAATCACGGTTGCTAATTGATTATTGATTTCTGGGTACTTGTCATCCTCGTTGTTCAAAATATCCAAACTAGCTTGGTAACAGACGTTCGCTAAAAATAAGTAATCAACAAAATAATTAAATCCCGGTTCGTTCTTTAATTCAAAATGCGCCTCAACATCCACCGTTTCCTTAATATTGGTTAAATACTTCGTTACGATTTCTTGATACTGACGCAACAACTCCGCCTTTGCTTCTGCATGTACCGCTGCCATAAGTTATCCCCACCTAATTTGATCTCTGTGAAGATTATAGCATACGACGTAATCCTTGCTGGATATTTGCAGCCAGTCCAGCTAATTGCTCATACTGCCATTGACGTTCAGCAGTAACTGCCGCTGCATTGTTCGGCTGTGTTAAATTAATCAACTTGATTGCTTGGTCGGAAGCTCGCAAGGCATTTTCATCCGCATCCGCAGATGCCACGGCCCACCGGACACAGTCCAATGCTGCCGCACCAATCGAGCTGGTCGTATTGGCAGCCAACTTCGAGAGACGGGCCAGTGCTTGCCGCACCTGATAGCCGCTCACTAAGTTCACTTGCCAGAGCTCATTGGCATCGATTGCCAACCGTAACTGCCGATCATATTTCTGTTGGTCATCAACATATTGCAAGGCCTTCTTGGCGATAATCAACGCCCATTTGGCCAATTGTTGTTGTGAGAGTTCACCAGTCAAAGCTTCGATTTGGGCCCGTATTCCAGGGTCATCGTCAATCTCAATCTTAGGGTGACTCGGTCTAAAACCTTCCGTCATCACGCATTCCTACTTTCTTACAAATCCGACAACAAAACTAAACAACTATCGAAAAATGGTGTCACTTAACTTTCGATAGGATTAAATTGTACCAGAAATCCGCCGAAGATGTGAGTATCTGATTCCAGATTTCACAAAAAATTTACAAACTTTTGTAACCGTTTCATTATCCCTTATAGCAACGAAAAGAACGACCTACCGATAACTACCGGTCAGCCGTTCTGTGAAACGAATTATTGAATTTCAATGTGGTGCGTATCAGCAGCCGCTTTCTTCGGCAAGGTCAATTGTAAAACACCATTTTCATAACGTGCTTCGACCTTATCAACATCGACGTCTGGTAATGAGTACTGCCGACCGAACCGTCCCGTTTGACGTTCACTGGCAATGATATTGCCGTCCTTGTCGCTCTCATCACTGATACTGTCGCGTTTTACGGCAATTGATAATGTCCCATCACGATACTTCAAGGCAATATCTTGCTTATCGATCCCAGGAACATCAACTTTCATCGTATATTGGTCATCAGTTTCCTTAATATCAGTCTTCAATACTGAACCGTGGGAACCAACATTTAAGAATGAGCGGCCTAAGCCATTAACTAAATCATCCATCTTAGTCCAGTCATTCAACCGATCGAATAAATCATTGTGCCAATTCATCATTTCATTAGCCATTATGCAATCACCCTTTCAACTTGTTTACAGTTTTAATCATAAGCAGTTTCATCAAAATTGCAACAATTTAGCACTCTAACGCATCGAGTGCTAATCAGTCGACTCGATACGCTTGCATATCGACTGGAATCACACGGACCATTTTGTGCGGTGTGATCGTCATTGCCTGCGTGGTCGTTTTGCGCGGCCAACGGGATTGCGGCCGATCAGCCAACTCGATTCCAACGAGCATCCGAATTCGGTCCAGAATATCCGCGACCCCAAACGCATTGTCACCCTGATTGAACGAAGTCTGCAACATATTAATTGCCACGTGTAGGTGCTGATCATGGAAACTAAAGGTCACTGGCACAAACACCAACTCAGCAGGCGCCAGCTGCTCTTGTGCTAATGCGGCGTCCAATTGTGCCATGAATGTTGTAAATTGATCCATACACGTCACCCCCATCATTGATTAGGGCTATTATACTGCATGGACCGGGGAACAGCCATTGTTATGAAATCTGGATTACCGCCAACAATGACCGCGTTTGCAAACCGTTATGACGCTGGCCGTTTTAACTCATGATTGTGGTACCAAGTTGCGCTTAACTGAGCGTAGGACTCTTCCCGAATCAGCACCGTAACTGATTTTACAGCAAATAAAAAGAGCAGGACCTAAGTCCCACTCTTCACTGAAGAATAACGCTAATAATTAACTGTTAGATAACTTTTTAGCATCTTCATCGATCGTTTCGAAACCGGAAACGCCACTCTTCTTCTTTGGATGCTTTGCACGTTCTTCTTCGGCTTTTTGAATCATAGCCTTTTTTTGTTCCTTGCTAAGCTTTTGTGCCATGATTATCGCCTCTTTTATCTTGGACGGCGAAGACTAATCTTCGCTACATGTTCATTATAGGTCTAAATTCAAAAAGTGGCACAATTTTTATCCAACTTTTTTGAAACTGCTTACTTGCATTCTGTAATTATAAAGTTTACAGTTAAGTTGTTCAGGAGGGGATTACATGTCAAAAGTACTAATCTTAGGGGCAGCGGGCCAAATTGCCCGGCTAGCCGAACAACAATTACTGGCCGAAACCGACAATGAACTGACACTTTACTTACGTCATAGCGAGCGGGTCGCGGCCTTAAAATCGGAGCGGGTCACGATTATTGATGGTGACACCACTGACGAGTCCAAATTGACACAGGCCATGGCTGGTCAGGATGTCGTTTACGCAAACTTAGCTGGTCAAAATATCAAGCAACAAGCTGAAACGATTTTAGCTGCGATGCATACGACCGGTCTCAAACGGCTCATTTGGATCTCAACCTTAGGGATTTACGATGAAGTGCCGGGCAAGTTCGGGGAATGGAACAACGCCACCTTGGGCGATTACCTCACCCGCTATTACGCGGCCGCCGAAGTCTTGGAAAATTCCGACCTCGACTACACCATCATTCGGCCAGCCTGGTTAACGAATAAAGACGAGATTGATTACGAAACGACCCAGCGTCACGACGCCTTCAAGGGGACCGAGGTTTCACGCAAGAGTATTGCAGCGCTCGTGGTCAAGTTGATTCAAGACCCAACTAACAGTGTTCGCGCTTCATTAGGCGTCAACAAGCCGAATACTGATGGGGATAAACCAGCTTGGTATTGAGCTTAATGACTATCCAATTCGACGTGTGCGATTAATCAAATTAGCGAACACCGATTCAAAAAACTAAAGGACCTGCGAAGCCGTCATCAACCGGTCGCAGGTCCTTTAGTTTTAAGCTGCGTGCCGCAAAGTTAGTTAGATAAGCCGCCGCGCCATCTCCAAATAGCTAGTTAGCTGGAGCTGGGACCATCCAAGTGAATGTCAAATCCACTGGCGCACTAAAAGTACTAGTATTTAGAAATTTGTAGCCACCACAAGCGAACCACTAACATTGTTTTTATGAGAAAAATTAGAATATCTCAATAACAAACTGACGTCCATCGCCAATTAACTGACTAATATCAAGTCATATCGGCATCCACTTTCTCACACGTATCTCATTAAAAAATCAGCCGCTAAAGCGCGTCAAATCACGGGTCTTTACGATTGACGCCTGCCAATACCCGTGTTAAATTGTAGACTCAATTTGAAAATAACCGGCGATTAATGCGTCAGTTTTCAAGGAGGGTTTCATCGTGAATTTAACATGGTACGTTAAGCAATTTACTGGTCTAACCACGACCCAACTACATGATATTTACCAACTACGCGCTAAAACATTTGTTAAGGAACAGTCGCGGTCTTATCAGGATCCCGACGACACTGACTTGACGGCGCGCCACGTCTTTGCCTACGATCATGGTCGCTTAGTGGCTTACGCGCGCATCTATGAGCATGCGGGCATCGTCTCGTTTGGCCGCATCACAACTGACAGCGACTACCGGGGAACCGGCCTTGGCAAGCAACTGATGAACCACGTCATGGCCATTCTAAAAGTCCATTATCGCGATGCGACTATCGAAATCGACGCTCAGACCCAGGTGCGCAAGTTTTATGAAAAATTCGGGCTGATTGCTGAAGGCCAGCCTTACACGGACTTGGGCGCTGAGGTCATCAAGATGCACGCCCCCGCCAAAAAGCTGGTGTTGGCGTAGCACCGCACCCTTAATACTAACAATCAAAATGGCGAACCAATGAGCACACTACTCAAGGTTCGCCATTTTTAGTTAATTCAGTTAGTTAAGCGGGTCACTGCGATATTGTTGCAAGATGTAGATAGCAACAATCACCAATAATGAACCGAGAATTTCAATCCAGCTCACCTGCAAGTTCAAGAAGATGATACTTAGCACAAAGGTGACAACTGGTTGGACCGCATCCACGATGCTGACGACTGCGGATGGCGCATACTGCAAACTGTGCAGTAATGATAAAAATGCAAAAATCGTCCCAATCAACACGATGGCTCCAATCGAAGTAACCAAGGTTGGCGTGATTTTAGGCGCCCCAACCCAGATTGGATGATATAGGTTGAACAGAATTCCGGCAATCAATGTTCCCCAACCAAGGATCACGACTGGTGAGTTTTCCGCAACGATTTTCCGTGGTAACACCACGTATAACGCGGCCGTCACCCCGGATAGAATCCCCCAGATGAGAGCATCCGTTGGAATTGCTAATTCATGAATGTTACCCTTTGTAATCGCTAAGAAGACCCCCAGTAGCGAGACGCCAAACGCGATCAGATCAGTTCGTAAGGGCAGTTCCTTTTTAAACACCAACGTCCCTAACACGATAAATAGTGGACTCAGGTATTGTAAAATCGTGGCAGCCGCCGCGGTCCCCTTCTCAATACTAATATAGAACGTGTACATGTTCGCCATTAGGCCTAACGTTGCGTACGCAACTAGTTGCCCAATCGAAGCCCAGGATTTAAACACCTTAAAAATCTGGGTTCCACGTTGCACGAAACCAATCGCTAACAAGATGATACCAGCGGATAACGTCCGCACTGAAAGAAACCAGTCAGCCGGAATCGCCTGATTTTGGGAAACAAATTGCATGACCGTTCCCGAGATTCCCCAAAGCGTAGATGCGAGCATCGCCCACATAATGCCTTTCATGTAACGGCTAGTTGTCGTATTCTTCAATTTAGCTCTACCTCAATTTAATTAATGGCAATATTATACCGGGACTAAATTAAAACTCACTGAAAATTACCGTTTGTTTATTAGCAAGATTCGGCCAGATTTATCATAATTACCGCAGTCAACCGTCTACAGCGGTCAATACCGAACATTTTAAGAAAAGTTAAAGTTAAACCAGTCTGTTTGCTTGCTTCAGACTGGTTCAACTCATCAGTAATATGTATTCGTGCTAGATACCTTTTTATGAATCGTGATTAAAACAGAGCGATTCTTAAGTTCAAAAACAGCCAGCTGAGGCCCGCTGAGAAATAAGTGCGAGTTAGCGTAAACTTGCTATTGTAGGTTTCTGCGTGAGTTCAAATCGATGTCCGCCCTGTTCCAGCGTTGTCAGCCGGCCCCGGAAGTCGGACTAAGGCGCGCATCGGCTGACGAACAATAATCCAACTCAGTAGCAAATCTTAATATCAAGAACCACACCCATGAACGCACAAAAAAAGACCATGGAGACCGACAGTTTTAGCACGAGGCTAAAATTTATAGAGGTATCTTCATGACCCAAATACATACTGCCACTACTCATTTTGACCGACAAGTGTTGGCAGGCAAAATGAGATGAGCAGTAATTTATTTTTTAAAATAACGTCCCAACATAGTAGTGAATAAACATCGTAATAATCCCGACAATCACGTTCCGGATAACGGCAGTTTTGACGTTACCCTTACCTAGCACGGCGGATAAGTATCCGGTTAAGGCAACCGCAACGGACACCGCAATAATCGTGGCGGGCCACTGTAGATGTGCTGGCGCAAATGTCATCGCAAATAGTGGGAAAATACCGCCGGCTGAAGCGGAAAACAATGAAGCAAAAGCTGCGTCCCACGGATTCATATAGTGTCCGAGTTCCATATCGTACTTAACGCGGACGACGGTTTCGAGTGGCTTTTTTGATAAAAGATCCTTGGCAATCTCTAACGACGTCGCTTCCGTAACGCCTAAGTTCATATAGTGGCGTTGAACTGCATGTAATTCACCCGCAAAGTCCGTCTTTAATAATTGCCGTTCTTTTTCAACGACTGCTTTTTCCGTATCTTTTTGCGTGCTGACAGAAGCGTATTCGCCAGATGCCATCGAAAACGCACAGGCTAGCAGGTCAGATAGTCCGGCGATAAAAATCGTAAATTGGTTGGTGGTCGCCGCCGCAACACTGAACAGCACCCCGACAACCGTCAAAATCCCATCATTGGAGCCGAGAACGCCGGCCCGTAGTGAGTTCAGCTTCTCATCCATCGTTTGTTTTGATTTTTTCGTTTTTGTATTCGTTAACTGCATATTCTCGCTCCCCTTGGCCCTACTCATCAGGCAAATAAGTGACCGATAAAGTAGGTCACGATCATCGTTAACAATCCGGCAACCACATTACGTAACATTCCCTGACGCCGATTGGCATTTCCGAGCACCGCCGCCACGTAACCCGTAATGGTTAACGCAATGGCGACCGCAATGACCGTGGCGAACACTTTGATATGTGGTGGGAAAAATGTGATTGAGACTAGTGGCAGAATCGAGCCAGTTGGAAAGGCAATCATCGAGGCAATCCCAGCTGCATACGGGCTGATAAATTGATTCGGATTGAAGCCATACCGTTCCCGAACCGTCGTCGACAAGGCATCTTCAGCCATCATTTCCTGAGTCGCTTGTCGGGCTAGTGGTTCGCTGATGCCCTGTTCGATATACTTTTGCGCGACCATATCTGCTTGCGCCTCATAGTCATCGGCTAATGCCGTCTTTTGCGTGGCGATCGCCATTTTTTGCGAATCCTTCTGCGTATTCACGGAGACGTACTCACCCATTGCCATCGAAATCGTTCCGGCAAGCATGCCTGCTAATCCGGAAATCAGAATCGAAAAGCTATTCGTCGTGGCCCCCGCGACCCCAACAACAATACCGGCAACGGAAAGAATTCCGTCGTTAGCCCCCATAACACTTGCACGTAGCACGTTAACTCGTTGTGCTAAGGACATTTTCTTCTTCATGTTTGCCGCCTCCGTACGTACTTTATAATCATTCTTACCTAGTAAATATTATATCTTTTTCCAGAGAATTGCAAGGCTTATTTGGAATCATTATCAAGTATAAGTTATGTATCCCTAAACCATAATCTAGTGTACCACCATTTTATTATTAAAGTTAATCAATCTATCGGTTACGGACCGCAAAACTGTCGCTAATGATCTTAATTGGACACAAAAAGCTACCACTCAAAAATCGCGATGATTTTTGAGTGGTAGCCCTTCTTCTTGATCAACAGCCGACTAAATTAGTTAGCTTCATTAAATTGTTGCGTGGTCTTAAGTTCAAATTCAGTTGGTTTAGCAGCCGTCATTAATTCTGGCGTCAATTCCACTCGCGTAATCGTCTGGTCAGCATAAGGTTGAATATAGAATGCTGGTTCGTTCATGCTCATGTAGGCGCGATACTGCGTGTAATCTGGCGTCCCGTTAGCTTGCATCTTCACGCCCTTAGGAATTTCTACCGAGTTCAGCATGTGCGAAAGCGCGTTGACGGCTTCAGCGTCCGTATCGACGGCATCCGTGTGTTGCCGCATGAAGACGGTCCGGACGAAGCGTGCAACCGAAGTATAATCGCCAGGCATACCCAGTGCACCGGTACCAGGTCCAAATGGATTGACTTCCAGTTCACCGTATTGACGGCTTGGGTGTGGTTCAGGCTGCAAGTTGACATAGTTGCTCAGGTTCTTTAAGTGCCAGTTGAAATCGGGAGTGTTAGTCATGACACCGACTGGGTTTTCCATGTAGTGCACACCGTCATTTCAAGTTCTAGCACGTACGTTGCGCCACTCTTATCACTGATGATCCAGTGTAATGGCACCACGATGTTGAGCAGCGGTGCCGCAGCTTCCATCACGTTTAAGCTTGCCAACCGGTCGCCTAGTTCTGCGGCGCTCTTGACATTCCCCAAAATCCACATCAAAACTTCGTGTGGGGCGAGGTTCAGCTTATCGGCTTTCGCCTGTTGTGCAAAGTGAGCCTGGCCTGAGAAATACAATGCGGCCGCACTTACGCCGTGTTCATTGACCCCGTCCACGAAGACGTAGCCGTTCAAATTACGGCCGGTCCCGACAAAGCTGTAGGGCGCGTCAAACCCATCGGCGTTCGTGACACTGCTAAAGTGGTGGTTGCGAGGAATGGCGACTGGCCGACCACCAAGTTCAAAAGCAAAGTCCATGGTGCGTGCTAAAAATTGATCACCCGCCGTGGTTTGAATCGTTAAACTAGTACACATAGGTTTCACATCCTTGATTTAAATACTATCATTTTAGCATCTTAAACCCAGCGAAACACGTATTTGCACGAATTAATTTACGGTCATCAGTTTATTTCAATCACGCAACCGCAACGTCATCGCATTGATGGCAACGATAATTGTACTTAAAGACATGACGACCGCGCCGACCATCGGGTTCAAAATGAAGCCGAGTGGTGCTAAGATTCCGGCTGCTAACGGGATAGTGATGACGTTGTATCCGGCACCCCACCATAGGTTTTGCGCCATTTTGCGGGTCGTTTGCCGGGCTAGTGCTAAGAAGTCGACGACATCATTCGGATTACTTTTGACTAACACCACGTCCGCCGAATCAATCGCAACGTCCGTCCCAGAACCAATCGCGACCCCAATATCCGCTCGCGCCAGGCTTGGTGCATCATTGACCCCATCACCAATCATCATCACGTGGCTGCCGTCAGCCTGATACTGTTGGACCAACTTAGCTTTATCTTCTGGCAAGAGACCTGCGTGGACCTCTTCAATCCCCAATTGATGCGCAACGACTTGGGCACTCTGCGGATTGTCCCCCGTTAACATGACGGGCGTGATCTGTTGGGCTTTCAAGCTCTTGATCAAATGCGCCGCTTCTGGTTTGATCTGGTCACCCTGTGCGACGTAGCCGAGGACCGCGGTATCTTGAATCAAGAAACTAACGGAGTTCCCGGCACTCGCTAAACGGTCAAAGGTTTGCTTATCGTAAGACAGATGTTGCTTGTCAAGGTAAGCGGCGGAGACGATTTGATAAGTGTGCCCGTCAATCGTCCCACTGAGTCCGACACCGGTAATCTGATGAACATCCGTGGCGGATTTAGGTGTGACTTGCTGTTCCTTAGCCGCCGCTAAGATGCCGACAGCGAGCGGATGACTGGAGCCATTTTCTAAACCGGCCATCATTGCTAAGACGGCGTCGTCAGTCAACTCATCCGTCTGACTCTGATACTCGGAAACTTTAAAATTACCGGCCGTCAGCGTCCCCGTCTTATCCATTAAGGCGTAGTTCAGCTTGTTGACTTGTTCCATTGCGTCCCGATTACGAATCAAGAGACCGTGACTCGCTGCAATCGCCGTACTACGGGCAACGACTAAGGGAATCGCCAACCCCAACGCATGCGGGCAGGCAATCACGAGGACGGTCACGGCAATCGACAAGGCTAAGGCCAGGTTGCCGACCAGTAGCCAAACGATAAAGGCCACGATGGCAACGGTCAGTGCCGCGTAGAAGAGCAGTCCCGCAACCTTATCCGCCATATTTTCTTGTGACGACTTGGCTGCTTGCGCGTCACTAACGAGCTTCATCACTTGAGCCAAATAACCGGATTCACCAGTCCCGGTGACCGTCATTTCAAACGTACCGTCACCATTGACGGAGCCACCGACAACTTGATCCTGACGCCGTTTTTCAACTAACTTTGCTTCACCAGTAACCATTGCTTCATTGACACTCGTCGCGCCACTCTCAACCGTCCCGTCTGCGGGAATCTGTTCACCCGCTCGAACTTGAACGCGGTCACCTTCGACTAAGTCCGCAATCGGCACGTCTTTTACTTGGCCATCCACCAACTTATGCGCGGTACTTGGAAGCAACTTCGCCAGTTTATCCACGGCCGAACCAGCGTTCATGACCGTGTTCATTTCGATCCAATGGCCCAACAACATAATGACGATCAACGTGGCGAGTTCCCAGAAGAAGTCCGTCACCATTGGCTTAGTGTGCAAAATATCATTCGCAATCACCGCGTAAATACTATAGATATAAGCCACGCTGATCCCCATCGTAATCAGGGTCATCATCGCTGGCTTCCGGTTTTTAAGTTCAGCTTTGGCGCCACTAAAGAACGGCTGCCCACCATAAATGAACAAAATCGTTCCTAAAATTGCGACCAGATAATCGGACCACGGTTGAAAGACGACTTGAAACGGCAACTGCATCCCCATCATCGGACTCATCACAACAATTGGAATCGTCAAAATCAGCGACACCCAAAACTTCAACTTTAAGTTGCCCATGTGCATCATCTCGCCATTGCCCATATCCATGTCACCCATATCATGGCTATCATGATGCTGCATGTGTTGCATATCCATATCCTTCATAAGTTTATCCTCCCCAATGTCGTACGTCTACATTTGTAATTTACAGTTTGAGTTTACAATTGTAGACGATAAAAGTCAAGGAAAACACTTTTTATGGTAATCAGCGGACTTAACGGAAAAAATGGGCATACTGGTGGCACAAAAAAACGGTAGCCCCCGCTGATTTAGGGACTACCGTTACTTTTTCATGATTAAAACTCGCGACTGATTGGCGTAAGAATTTTAGACTTGCCGTTGTTAGCACCGCGTCCCGGGAACGCAGTCACACTCGACCATTTCGGGCGCGTGCTCGGCTTTTTCGGCTAAGACTTTTTGTAGCGCGGCGATGTCTGTCTGGCTTAATTCAGTCTCACTGATCAAATCGGTCAACGTCTGACCGACCCGCATCTGACATAAATGGCCGAACAGTGTCTTGACGGCTTCATCCATGGATGGCTGTTCTTCAACCATCGGATAGTAAGTAAACGCCCGACCACTCTTTTCAGCCCGCAACGCGCCTTTTTTCACTAACCGGCCCAGCAATGTCTTGACCGTGGCTGTCTTCCAGCCCATCTTATCGGCCATGACTTCGGCGACTTGGCTACTGGTCACATTCCCCAATGTCCAAGCAACCCGCATGACTTCCCATTCAGCATCACTGATTTCGATTTTCGTCTGTGCTTCCAATGGTTTGACCACCTTTCTCTAATGAAGTTAATTACAGTTTACAAACGTAAACGAATAAAAGCAATTTTAAACTTCCGTCCTACTTATCATAACCCTTTTCGCACCCGATGAATAATGACCCCTATCAAATTTAAGCTTCAGGCGGTCAAAACCACCACACCATTATTATTGGGCCGCCACGAATTGGTCGAGTAGCGTCGCCAAGGTCGTCACACTCGTCGGATAATTGCCGGCGTGTTGCAACAGATAACTGGTCAGTTTACCGTGATACAGCACGGTCGTCGCCGTCTGTCCATTCGTATGTAATAAAGTTTGCCGAAACTCATTGAGTAGTTGTTGTAATCCCGCTTGTTCTGGATTGTGACTGTCCAACGTCAATGCGGCCCGACTGATTGCGTCGAGTACTTGTGCTTGTGTAATATGTGCTTGAATTGCCATGATCTTCCCTCGATATCATAATCTTCTCTGCGTTGTATCTGAAATATTGGTAGGCAAAAAGCAGTGAAACTCACCCGCCAGACACAACACATGATAATATGCATAAGTATACACCGTTATTCTAGTCAACTGGTACCATTAATCTGGTAAAAAATGTGTTATGCTACCTAATATTAACTATTTTAGTGACGGGGGTTCACGATTTGAAACCAAATTCTAAATTCTTACAACGCCTCCAATTATGGATGCGCGGTCGTTATGGGCAAAACGATACCTTGAATCGCTTTCTCAACTATTTAGCATTACTACTACTAATTATTAGCTTTTTCGTGCGCTTCAACTGGCTGGTCTTAATTGCCGTCCTGTTGATTGCGATCAGCTATTGGCGCCTGTTCTCCAAGCAAATCTATCGCCAAGTTGCCATCAACCGCGGCTTTCAGCGCATTTGGCTACCGCTGACACGTCCCTTCAGCCGCCTCAAGTATTCGCTCACCCAGCACTGGCAGTACCGGTTCTTTTACTGTTCGCAGTGCCATCAGCGAATTCGTATTCCACGCCACCACGGTCGGGTCCGCATTACTTGTCCGAAGTGCGGCCACCAGTTTGAGGCGAAGGTCTAAGTTAGACGCTGTGACTAGTTGTCCGTTTGAATACGGGCAGTCTGGAAAAATTGACATCCGACTTGGCTGAATGATAGTCAAGAACAAATGATACGCGAACGCTATGATTGTATAGCGTTCGCGTATCATTTGCGTTTATGGCGATTACTCGTGTGACTTTCAGCAATACCGGACATATCCAGCCGCTGAATGTAGAAACTTAGCGTCAATTAGATGTCAATGTTTAACGACGTCACGATGATTGACATGCGGCGCTTCAAATTTAAGCTGAAATAGCGTTATAATATGTTTAGTTTTTACTATAACGAATATTATCATCTAATTTTATCTGCGATATTCGCCCCACCTATTAGTAATAACCATAAATTGGAGGTCTCTTCATGGGATTTTGGATAATGATTTTAGCTTTTCTAGGATTTTTAGGCTTTGGCTATCTTGGCATCAAGCACTACAAAACGTCCAAGTTTGCGGCGGTGCTCGCACTAATCATCGCCCTCTGCCTGCTAGTCCTCTTCATCTATTTAGTTTGATTTGAAAAATAGTCATTAATTTTCTAGTCGCACCCAATATTTGCCCGTCCCAGCTCAACTGGTAACGGGCACAAGTATCGGGTGCGAACTGTTGTATCTTGCTACTCACTAAATTCCTAACACGGTCAATTAAAACGCTTACAAAAAAATAATTATACCTTTTCAGAAAAAATACTTACGAAAAAATTAATTATCTGGTATGCTAACCCATTGTTTAGGAAAGTGAGTGTGAAAAAGATAATGGATTCAGTTCAAAGTAACCCGCAAGCAAAACAACAAGCACGGGTTCCCGTTGCCCATCCAATGCTAGCCATGATGGGAATGTTAATTGGTGGCTTTGTTGGGATGTTCAGTGAAACGTCATTGAACATCGCCCTGCCTCAATTGATGGCTCAGCTTCATGTAACGACTGCTACTGTTCAGTGGTTAGTAACCGGATACATGCTCATGATTGGGATTGTTCTCCCACTATCTAGTTTAATTACAAAGTGGTTTACGACTCGTCAAGTGATTCTATTTGCGCTGATCGACTTTGCCGTTGGGGCAATTATTTCAGCGTCCGCACCTGGTTTTGGCGTGCTATTATTCGGTCGAATGATTCAAGGGATCGCAACTGGCTTGATTCTGCCACTAATGTTCACGGTTGCCATGCAAATCTTCCCGCCTTATAAGTTAGGTGCCGCCATGGGGATGGTCGGACTAGTTATCATGTTCGCCCCCGCGGTTGGTCCTACTTTAGCTGGGGTCGTCTTAGGGGTTGCTTCATGGCGTTGGATCTTCTGGATTTTTATTCCATTCTTGATCATCGCCTTCCTCTTTGCCGTAACGTCACTCAAAAACATCGCCCCTGTTACCCGGCCAAAGATTGATTTCTTATCGATCCTCTTATCCATGGTCGGTTTCGGGAGCCTAGTTGTTGGGGTCAGTCTGGCTAGTGATCAAGGTTGGGGCTCTGCAACTGTCTTAGGTGC
The DNA here is from genome assembly GCF_018991255.1 of Lactiplantibacillus sp. 30.2.29. Taxonomy (NCBI): domain Bacteria; kingdom Bacillati; phylum Bacillota; class Bacilli; order Lactobacillales; family Lactobacillaceae; genus Lactiplantibacillus; species Lactiplantibacillus sp. 30.2.29. Next base: position 51,509 of record NZ_JAGYGU010000014.1, read on the forward strand.
GCTGGCCCTCGGGATCGTTATTCTCGCTTGGTATGCTCATCGTCAATTAACGATGGACAATCCAATTTTGAACCTTAAAACTTTCGCAATTCCTGGTTTCCGGGTTGGTGCCAGCTTAGTCATGATTGACTTTGGAATCATCCTATCTGCCATGTACTTGTTACCAATGTACATCCAAAAAGGGCTCTTGATTCCAGTTGCTTTGACTGGGGTCATCATGCTTCCTGGTGGCTTGGTAAACGCGATTGTTTCCGCCGTTTCTGGTCGGTTATATGACTCCGTCGGTGCTCGGACACCTGCAATGATCGGCTTCTTAATCTGCATGGTTGGGGCGCTGATGCTTGCGTTAACCAGCACACAAACGGCCACTTGGTACGTGATTTTAGCCCACGTCGTCTTAATGATTGGGGCACCACTTGCCATGTCACCATCGCAGACCCATGGGTTGAACTCATTGACTGGTCCAATCGCTGCGGATGGTAGTACCATCATGAACACCTTACAACAAGTCGTTGGTGCGATTTCAACTGCTCTTGCGACGAGTCTCTTAGGTATCGGCCAAGCCGCATACTACAGCAACGGCGGTCATCAAGCTGCCGGCGCGTTTGTTAACGGTGCCCACTATGGCTTCTACTTCACCTTAGTCTTAGCCTTCGTTGGTCTGTTGCTTGCAACCCGGCTCTCTAAGAAGACGGCTAAATAAGGCGCCATATTTTAAAACATGTGCTGAATGCAATGCTAAATTGCCCATTTGAAGGCACATTAAAAATAACTTCTAATCGTTTGACTAACAATTAGTAAAATCCCGTCGAATCAGCACAACACGGCTAGATTCGGCGGGATTTTTGTTCGTCATAACAATTAGGAGCTACTCCTGTTAATAAATTAATTTATCACAAAGGCCATTATTAGGAATTATAACTAGAAATAATCCTGATAAATAATTGCACTTTACTGACTTTTCCTGCACAATTAAATTGATAATGTGAGGAGTCGAATACTATTTATGGAACTTACAATTGGTTTGATTATTGGCACTAGCCTCATCTTGGCCGTTTTATGTGGCGTTCTCAGTGGACACTACTATCGTCAGCGGGCTAAAATCGCTGGGACGATTTGGGCACTGATCACACTCTTACTCGTCGGATTGGTCGCCTTCTTCGGTTGGGTCGTCTGGTTCGGCATGTAACCACCAAGTTTGTCGCTGACTGTCATATCACTAAAGGAGGAGCTATGAATCCAGAAGAAATGTTTCAACGCTATCTCAACAAATACCATGTGACTTACCAGCACCCCGAACACGGTTTAGTGATGCTGACGTCGCCAGTCTGGCCACAACACCCGGAACTTCAACGGTCCATTCAACAGGCGTTCCAAGGCTTAGATGGCGTGACCAGCATTACGATCAATAGCCCTGAACAATTAGTCATGCGCTACGATTCAGACCAACTACGCAAACTCAGTCCATTGACGTTACTCAGTTTGGAACGTCGATTGAGCAAACAATATCATCAAGCCGGCTATTAAACCGGGCTTGGCGCTGGTTTCAGCTAGTCAAAACTGATGCACCACGGTGTCTATGCGACCTTAGCCGGCACAACGAATTTTCAGGACACATGACTATGGCCGGAACTGGCACTGCAATTAAACCCGTACAAGCCCCGCAACTAATAAATACCGTCAAAAAAGGCAGTTTTCGTCTTCCCTTTCACTAGGGAATCACGAAAACTGCCTTTTAGTTCGCTTGCTTCAATTTAAAAGCTGACGGTTGCCATAATTTTGCCTTCTTTACCGGTAAAATTGATGACCTGACGTTTTAAGTTGGCCGTCCACGCCTGACACCCGGCACTCGCAAAATGCTTAACAGCGTCCGCTAGCGCCATTTCACCAGACACGTACTGCTTGGCAATTTTTTCAACGGCCGCAGCGTCTTCTTCAGGTTGAACAATACCTTCGATACCATTGGTCCGGCGTTCTACTAGGTAGCCGTTCTCACCAAAATAAGTCGTCGCACCAGTTTCAACATTGTATTGAAAATGTTGAACACCCAGGTCGGCTTCCTTCTTGGCAATCGTGGCAAAGTCAGCATGGTCACCCAAATTAGTTAACACGTCGTCAATTTCAGTTAATTTAAACATCATGACACCCCTCGTTCTAATTTCGTTTACTCCTCCATTGTAGTCCAATTAGCCTTGTTTGGCAGTCAACGGATAGCAAATTCGCATCAAACCCATGTAAATCACAGCGATGATGACCATGTCGATGAACGTGGCTCCCGTGAAAGTCGCAATCCAAGGCAGTTGTTTGAGCAACAGATAAATCACCACGCCTAAGACCCAGCAGAGGAGTGCAATCCAATTGATGCCATGATGATACCAATATTGGCCCTTAGAACTAGCTAGTTCGTTCACATCATAGTGTTGACGATGCCGCCAATAGAAGTCGACCAGCATCACACTGATCATCGGCCCGAGCACCATCCCGATGTAGTCCAAGAACGCCGTAAAAGCGTCCAAGAAACTCCCCATCACGAGTGGAATCAGCGTCACCAGCGTTGCAATGATCGTCACTGCCCATAACGCCGGTCGTAAGCGAATCCGTGGGAAAATGTTGGATAGCGCAGACCCTGCCGCCAACAGGTTGACCGCGTTGGCCGTCATACTCGTTAAGACGATGACCAGTAAGGCAAGTACGCCCAAGCCTAACCGACTCGCAATCGTGCTAGGGTCAGAGTTATTGGGATCATAAGCCCCCGAAGTAATGGCAATACTGATGGTTGCGGCGAGACCGATGAAGGCAAACCAGAACAAGCCTGTAAAAGCCCCCAAGAATGGCATACCAGTCGCGCCGCTCCGTTTGCGGGTAAACCGGGTAAAGTCAGCGCCCGCGGTGACCCATGATAAGTTAAAAGCTGCTAACGTGTCCATACCAGCGCCTGCCGTCATGTGCAAATGCGTTGGAGCGCGCCAAGTTAACAGGTCATGTATTGAGACCGTTTGAAAGACGACGACCGTCTCCCATAAGACAAACAAAATAACTAGAATAATGCCGATACGCTCAATCATTTGGACAGAGCGTTGGCCGACCGAGACACTGAGCAGGTGCAGGATACTCATGACGATAATGCCCAAAATCAAGCCTTTCGCCCCGCCAGGCTTCCCGTAAACGGGCCAACCTACTAGATCATGTAATAGGTAACTCACGGATGTTGCCGCGATAAACGTATTCACCGCGGTCCAGCCAATATACTGGGTGAGGTTCACGAATGACGGCACATAACTCCCCCGAACGCCAAAGGAACCCCGAATCAAACTCATTGTTGCCGCCCCGGTCTTGTACCCCATAAAACCGACCAACGACAAGCATAAATACGACAGCGCGGACGATGCCACAATCACTTTTAGAGCAGTCAATAACCCGCACGCGGCTAACACGCCACCAACGTACCACGTACCATTATTGGCATTAGCGCCAATCCAGGTTGCAAACATATCCCAATTGGACATGTGTCGGTGCTTAGGCGCCACCACTTCAATTTGATACTTCGACTCTTGTTGCACATCGTTCACCCTTTCTACAATGTTTTCCATTGTAGTTTTTTTAGGGACGGCTGGTCAAGTCTATTTGACCAATAATTCGTGTGCATCCTATCGTCCCATGGTGAGGGATTTTTTGGCGCAAGTTAACTCGTGTATTCTATGATTGCTGGCGCAAAAAGAGATTCAAATGAGTTTGGTACTCACTTGAATCTCCCCTCTTGATTGATAATGTGGCTAATACCCGGACACACTCAACTGCGCAGTGTGCTAGTTAGTTTATCATGAATCATGATTAAATCATGCTATTTTTCTAAGTTCAAGGGCTGCCAGCTGAGACCCGCTGGAAATAGTGCGAGTTACCGTAAACATGTAGCGGTATGCTCGTCCTAGCCGGCTTCCAGGCATTCTGGGCAATGGCCGGAACGTGGTGGACACAGATTTAAGCCGACAACCCACGTCTTAAATACTGGTCTTTCACTAACCAAGCAAAAGACGCTTGCTAAGTGAAATTTCACCACTGGGCCTTGCCCAGAATACCTTCCAGCCGGGATCCTATTCGAAAGGCGGACATTTACGGACCCAACTTTCGATGAACTGTTCGTTGATTCTTAGTGGACAGCTATTTTGATATTTAACGGTCAGACTAGTTTTTGGGAATATCGAAGTTGCCTATCCGTATTTTTAGTCCGCATCACTGAACATTGATAGAACTTTCTCTCGTTGACATAGCTGCTAAAGCCCTAGATTCACCAAAAATGGCTATTTTTATCAGCTCATCGTAAATCTGAGTTAAGCACTAATCTTCAAACGACCTTACCGGTAAATAAGCATCATCAATATTGATTCAAAAAGTTTGCTTGAAGGACCAGCCACCGAATATTCAGTGGTCAATTGCACCCAGATAAGTGGCCGTTCATCTGCCATTCGAGCGGGTTCCCGACTGTAGGGGCTGGCTGACAATGCTCAAGGGCGAAGTTCTTCTTGTCCGGGTGGTTTTCCCGGGCTAGAAGAAGACTCGTATTTGAAATTGCGCAGTGGGTTTCTGCGTGAGTTCAAATCGATGTCCGCCCTGTTCCAGCGTTGTCAGCCAGCCCCGGAGGTCGGAATAAGGCGCGCATCGGCTGACGAACAGGAATCCACCAACTGGCATGATTCATGACAGACCAAGATCATTAATTGCACAAAACCTAAAATGGCATTAAGATAATCTTAATCAACTTATTAAGGAAGTGACACTTGTGAAGGGAGCATTAACTGGTTGGCGGCGTAACCTAGCCGTACTCTGGCTTGGAACGTTTATCGCCGGCATGGGATTTTCCGAAGTTATGCCGTTCTTATCGCTATACGTCGGGCAAATGGGAGATTTTTCGAAAAATGAATTGACGATGTACAGTGGACTCACTTATGCGGTGACTTTTTTCGTAGTCGCCGTCGTTTCACCACTATGGGGCAAACTTGCTGACCGACGTGGCCGCAAAATCATGTTACTGCGCTCTTCACTTGGGATGGCGTTCGTTATTGGTGCTATGGGCTTCGTACATAATATCTGGCTACTGATCTTACTGCGCTTCCTGCAAGGGCTCTGCGCGGGCTACATTCCCAATGCCAGTGCCTTAATTGCGACAGAAACGCCCAAGGAAAACAGCGGGACGGCGATTGGGATCCTAACGACCGGCTATGTTTCTGGCAACCTGATTGGCCCGATTCTGGGTGGGGTGCTCGCGCAAGTCTTCTCGATCCGCCTGACCTTTATTATCACGGGGATTCTATTACTGATCGTCTTCGTGTTAAGCTTGACGCTCGTTCACGAGAACTTCAAGCCTAGCGATGTCACTGCTACTAAACGTGAAGACAGCCTCCTCAGTCAGTTTAAAAATCCAACCCTAATTATCACCTTACTTGTCTCAACGATGATTATTCAAATGGGTAACAACTCGATTACCCCGATTATTAGTCTGTATGTCAAAGAACTGATGCATAACGTTGGTCCAATCACGGTGGTGGCCGGTATCATCGCCGCGCTTCCCGGGATTTCAACGCTACTTTCCGCACCGCGACTCGGTCGGCTGGGTGATCACCGGGGTGCAGACCGGATTCTCGTCTTTGGCTTCGTGTTCGCCATCTTGATGTACTTCCCTCAAGGGTTCGTCTCAAGCGTCTGGACGTTGGGCCTACTGCGGTTCATGATTGGAATCTCTGATGGTGCGCTCTTCCCGACCGTTCAAACGCTCTTATCCAAGAATACGCCGCGTGAACTGACGGGAACGATCTTCAGCTGGAATCAGTCCTTCCAAGCAGCTGGCAGTATGCTGGGCTCCTTACTTGGTGGGGCCGTCTCGGGCTGGTTCGATTACAATGGCGTCTTCATCTTTACCGCCCTATCGTTACTGCTCAACTTCATCGGCGTCCTGATTTTCATTCCTAGCATGCGCCATCCGTTTGCGAAACGTTCAGTGAGTTAGTTTGTTTAAAAGCTGACACAAACTAGACGCACTGCTGGAATACCGTTTAATCGGCTAGTGGCGTCAGTTTGGGAAACTTCCGATTTAGCGATTCGACCTGATGATATTCGCTGAACTTAGCCAATTTATAATTAAAAAGCCTGGTTTCAAAATTCACCGCGTCATCACGGCATTTTGAAATCAGGCTTTATTTATCTTTTGTACCAATAATCACCGTCAAATCAGACCGGTCTTCGACTTAACGCTGTGGAACCAGCACCTAACTGAACAGCGCACCAGCTCGTCTAGAGTCAATACGCTTCTTAGGTTCGACGCCACTCAGGTTCAACGATACTAACGGCCAGGTGCCTTACAAACGATTACTTCAAGTACGTCGCCATAAACTGACTGACTTTTTGTTGATACAGCTTCGGGTGCAGCGTGTACGATTCTGCGTGACCCGCACCTGGAACGACCCATAATTGCTTATTTTTGACGGTCGTCGCACGATAGTTCTGGTAGACCATCTTGGTTGGCACAAAGGTATCCTTGGCCCCGTGAATGAAGAAAATCGGCAGCTTGTTCTTTTTCAATTGGTTGACCGAACTGGCCTTCATGAAGTTAAAATGTGCCTTGGCTTCAGCGACCCAGCTAGCCGTGTATAACAATGGGAATTTCGGCAAATGGTAGAGTTGTTTGAGTTCATAGCCCAGCTCATCGCCAACACTAGTATACCCACAGTCTTCAATGATGGCCTTCACTTGGGACGGCAGCTGCTCGCCACTCATCATCATGACCGTGGCACCACCCATCGATACCCCAAATAATCCGATACGGCTGTTCGTTCCAACACGGCGAATCACTTGTTTGGTCCATTTGACATAATCTAAGCGGTCCGGCCAGCCGAAACCATAGTAATCGCCCTGACTCTTCCCGTTACCCCGATCATCGGGGGCGAGCACGTTGTAGCCTTGGCGGTGCCATAGCCGAATATAGCTCGCCATCTGTTCCTTATTGCCCATGTAGCCGTGTGCGACCACGATGGTTTTGTTCGTTTTATGCGCAGCGGGAACGTAATCAGCGACCAGCTTCAAATTATCAGTCGCGGACGTTTCATGCCAGGTCTGCTTATTGACCCGTTTGAGCCACGCCTGATTCTGCTTCAAGGTATGCTTGCTCTTGCTTGAGCTGTGTGTCAAAACTTTGGGCGTGGGTTCAAAGGCAAAGTGGTATAAATAGAAACTCCCCCCTGCAATCCCAATCACTACCACGGTCAAAAACGCGACGAGTGCCAGCGTCCATTTTTTGCGCGTTGTCATTCTCAATTCTTCCTCTCTCATGCCATTGTTCTCTTATGCTTGTGCTAAATCTGTTAATACTTGATTCGTTAATAAATGTGACGCAACCGTCTGCGCTGCCAGTTGAATCGCGTGTGTCAGTGGGTCATTCGTCGCGATTGTCAGCGGTTGTTCCCGCAAGGCCTGTTCAAATGCTTGCCGGAACTGTTCATAACGCGGTTCAATTTGTCTAGAGTCACGTATTTGCAAGATTGCCTGACTGATAACCGGTAATGAAAAGTCCAGCTTCAAAATCGAAACGACGAGCACTGCCACCACGTGATTGCGGGTGTAACGGCGTCCCGTTGGCCGACTAAAAAAGTGTTGTTTCACATAACTATTGACCATCGTCTTCGTCACCGTCGACCCAAGTGGCGCTAGTGCGTCATTGACGAGTTCTAACAGCTGTTCCATATACACCGGAACGTCTGGCAGTTCATCCCACGCCATCAGATGGTACGTTGCTAATGCTGGTGTTGCCATTCAATATTCCTCCCTGTAACCTATTTTAATTTAGCCTATTTTAGAATTAGATTCAAGTAAACATCATCAATACATTATGTTATGTAGAATTATAATCTACTTAATATTAATATTTTATCTGACCGATGTCCATTTATTGATGACGCCGTATTGAACAAGTTATTAAGTTCAAGGGCAGCCAGCTGACGACCACCAGCTAAGCGGCGTATCCAACTAATTTTTATACCAGTTAGAACTAGCACCGACGACGACATTTGCCAAACGGGGGCTTGAAACCCGACCCGTTTTTCAGCTAAAATAGGCCTATCATTATTTCATTGTCCAGAAAGGAAATCATTATGAATAACGTTTACCTAGCTGCACCGTTTTTTGACGACGCCCAAAAGGAACGCATCCAACAGGTCAAGGCAGCCTTACTTGCCAACCCAACCATCAATCCAGATGGCATCTTCATTCCCGAAGAACACCAATTTGAGGAAGAACCTTTTGGTAGCCGCGCTTGGCAACAATACGTCTACGCTTCTGACATGCGCCAAGTTCACCGTGCAGACGTGGTCGTCGCCTTACTCGATTATGATATGACTAGTGACACGAACGAACCGGACTCTGGCACAATGTTTGAAATCGGCGCAGCGGTCGCTGACAAAGTACCCGTGCTGGTCGTCCAATTTGATGCCAAAAAAGAACTTAACCTAATGATTGCCCAAGGATTGACCGCTTATTTTGATGCTAGCAAGGATGGCTTAAAAGAACTCGCTGCTTATAATTGCGACGATTTACGCTCCAAGCCAGCACAACGGCCTGTCTTTTAGTCTTAATTAGTTGTACTTGATTCGCGCATCTAGCGCACTCAAAAAAGACATCCGTTCGAGCATTACTAGCTTGAACGGATGTCTTTTTCCATACCTAAATGCTGCCCCAAAATGGCCGTCATTCCCACAACTGGAATGACGGCCATTTCACGTTAATACGATCTGTCAGGACTTGTCAGCTAAACGGGCTATCAAGCGACCCAACCTAATGTTGCAAATATTTCTTTATTAGTTTACTCGTCTAACTCCGCCTATTCCGCAGGGTCAGCGACGAGTCGGTCCCGTTGCCGGGCTTGCCAGCGCTTGTTCAGCTCCAGAACGGCGGTTGGGATAAGGGTTGCGACGAGGACGATCAGCCACGCGCTAGCTGGTAAGGTGACCAAGCTGAAGAAGTTGCGGAACGGTGACACGATTGCGATGGCTAGAACAACTAGAATCCCAATCAGTAAGCCGCGATTAAGCATTGGGTTGCGGGTAAACGTGTCCCGGCTCAGTGGCCGGCGATCCTTGATGGCATAAATATCAATCATTGACCCGAGCGCTAACACTAGGAAGACCATCGTCATCCCGATGGACGCTTGGTCATTCGCCAGTCCAAAACGGCCAAGCGCATAAATGCCAAGTGTCAAGACGGTAAAGGTCGCTGCTCGAACGAATAACCGTTGGCCTAAGCCACGTGCTAGGATACTTTCGTCATTAGCCACTGGCGGTTGTTGCATCGCCTGTGGTTCGCCCGGCTCTTGACTGATGAAGAAGCCTGGAATCCCATCCGCTAAAACGTTGATAATCAGCAGTTGTTCGGCCAATAGTGGTGCGCCCCAACCGAACAGCACGGCACCGACCATCAGGAAGATTTGTGCAAAGTTGACACCAACCAAGAATTCAACGGCTTTAATAATGTTCTGGTACACCGTTCGGCCTTCCTTGACCGCCGCAATAATCGTCGCAAAGTTATCATCCGTTAAGACCATGTCGGCGGCTTCCTTAGACACTTCCGTCCCGGTAATTCCCATGGCGATTCCCACGTCCGCTGCCTTCAAAGCGGGTGCGTCGTTCACGCCATCACCGGTCATCGCGACGGTTTTATTCAACCGTTGCCAAGCCTGCACGATGCGGATCTTATCACTCGGCGAGACCCGCGCGTACACGGCAATTTGGTCGATTTGTGCTTGTAATTCATCGTCACTTAACGCGCGTAATTCCTCACCACTCAGCGCCTTGAGACCGGGTGTTAAAATGCCAATCTCCGTCGCAATGGCCTTGGCCGTCATCAAGTGGTCTCCAGTAATCATGACTGGGAAGATCCCGGCATCTTTAGCGGCTTGAATGGCTGGAATCACTTCTGGACGAGGTGGGTCGATCAGTCCAATCAGCCCCGCCAGTTTCAAGTCAGTAGTTAATTCATCCCAGTCGGTCGTCGTCACTTCAGCGGGAATGACGCGATACCCAACGGCCAGGACACGTAAGGCGGCTTGGCCAAACGTATCATGGGCGGTTTGCCCCGCTGCCAGAGCCGCTTGGTCGTTCGCAAATGGCAGTCGGTCCCACGCCCCTTTCACGATCACGAGGCGTTGCCCATCGTCTAACTGGTGCACGGTCGTCATCATCTTCTTGGTCGAATCAAACGGGTCTTCTGCCAACCGGGGCATCGTCGTTTCTAGCTCCGGCCGTTCTAAATCATGTTGGGCCAACCAGCGGACAACTGCTAATTCAGTGGCATCCCCAATCGCTTGTTCTTCGCCATCGACCATGTTGATTTCTGCGTTAGTTGCTAATCCTAAATAGCGCATCAGCTTCTGGCCCGCTGACGTTAGGGATTCTTCAGTTGTCTGGATACCAGAATTTGGTGTCCAATACTTAGTGATCGTCATTCGATTCTGCGTCAATGTTCCGGTCTTGTCCGACGCAATCACGTCGACGCTCCCAATCGTTTCAACGGCACTCACGCGGCGCATGATAGCATTGCGTTCCGCCATCCGTCGTACCCCGTGCGAGAGGCTGATCGTGACAATAATTGGTAAGGTTTCGGGCACCGCCGCGACCGCTAGTGAGACCCCAATCATGAGGCTGTCCGCTAGACCTTGGTTCTGGACCCAGACGCTCAGGGCAAAAATGGTAATCCCACCTAAGACTGCAAATGTCGTGAGCCAACTCGAAAGGCGGTTCAACCGGCCTTGTAACGGGGTCGCCCGTTGCTTAGTCTTATTTAACAAGCCAGCGATTTGGCCCAGTTCGGTCGCCATCCCAGTCGTTAACACTTGAATCGTGCCCGTTCCAGCTGTCACCGCTGTTCCGGCAAAGACTTGACTGTCGTCCGTCAGTTCGGCGCCGTCTTGATAGGCGCTTTTTTCAACTGCTTCACTCTCACCCGTCAATACGGCCTCGTCAACCGCGAGATTAGTCGCCGTTAGCACGACCGCATCCGCGGGAACTTGGTCACCAGCTTTTAAAATCACTAGGTCGCCCGGAACAATTTCCGGTGCCGGGATCGTCTGCGTATCGCCATTGCGGCGCACCGTTGCAGTCGGCAGACTCATCGACTTCAACGCGGCCAGTGATTTTTCAGCTGAGGCTTCCTGGTATAACCCAATACAGACGTTGATCACTAAAATCGCGCCAATCACGATTGTCTTCGTCCAGCCCCCGTTCTGGGCTAACGCTAAGTAGGTCGCTAGGCCAACCGCAAATAAGAGCACGAGCGACGAGACGTCACTCATATGTTGCCAAATTTTCCGCCACAGCGGTACGGGACGCGCGGCCACTAATTCGTTTTTACCGAATTTAGTCGTCTGGGCCGTCACTACTGTGGTCGTTAAACCGGACTCGGGGGTAGGCTTAAATGGTGCATTCTGATAATTTTGCATCGTCTTGTCCTCCGTAATTCGATTATCGTTAACATTCGTCAACTTTAATGATAGCGGAAACATTTTGTCGTTTTACGCCCAAATTATGAAGAAGGTTTGAAGATTGGAACATGTGTGAACGAGCAGTCGGTTGGGTCCCACTAATTTCTCATCATTTACCCGTTGCTTACGTCCCCAACGGTTGTATCCATTAGCGCTACGACGTACTAAATCGTCACCGGCTTCAACATTAACGACCGGCAATCATCAAAAAAGATGAAGATTTATGTTCAAAATCAAGTTACCTGCCATGAATATTGTTATAATAGAACACAAATATTCCTTGGAGGCACGCTGTAATGAAAATCAAATTAATCTCAACAAGTGATGTGCATGGCTACCTAGCGCCGACAGACTACAGCAGTCGCGATAACGTCGCACCATTTAGCCTCAGCCGTGTCGCCACCGTTATTCAAGACTTGACCCGCGAAGACTCAAACGAGGTGTGGCCGATCGTTATCGATAACGGCGATTACGTGCAGGGCTCCCCGTTGACCTACTTCATTGCACGCCACCACCAGGAAGCGGCGCCGCTCTATTCCCGGCTAGCCAACTGCAACCACGTGCAGGCCGGTATTTTTGGCAATCATGAATTCAATTACGGGCTCGACTACCTCGACCTGTGTGAATCTAGCCGGCAATATCCGATGCTGGCAGCCAACATTCGCGATGACCACCACCGCACGCTTTTTTCCAAACCCTATACGATCCTCGAACGGGCCGGCGTCAAAGTGGCGATTCTCGGTTTAACGACTCAATTCGTCGCCCACTGGGAACAGCCGCACCACATCGCGGGGCTGCATTTCGATGACGTGGTCGCCACGGCCAAACGGTGGGTGCCCAAACTACGGCAACTGGCCGATGTGGTCGTGGTCGCTTACCATGGTGGACTGGAACGTGATCCACTCACGGACCACCCGACTGAACGAATGAATGGTGAAAATCGCGGCTCGGCCTTGTTAGCGGAAGTGCCCGGCATCGACGCGCTCATCACGGGTCATCAACACCGCCAATTAGCCGTTAAAGTGCACGGGGTTCCCGTCACTCAGCCCGGTATGAAGGGCGTGGCAGTCGGCATGATTACCCTGGACTTGACGTCCGAACATCAAGTTGCGACCAGTCACCCCGAAGTGATTCCAGTTGACGCGGCAGCACCCAATCCTCAAGCGATGGCGCTGATCGACCCCATCAATACCCAAATGGAAGATTGGCTCGACACGCCCTTGGGTCAAATCAACGGCGATATGCTAGTCCACGACCACTTAGACGCCCGTTTGCATAACCATCCGTACATCGACTTTATCAATCGCGTCGAAATGGCCGCAACTGGGACGGATATTGCTGCCACGGCCCTGTTTAACGACGACGTCCCGGGCCTTAAGCAACATGTGACGATGCGCGAAGTGATGAACAGCTACGTTTACCCGAACAAGTTGGCGGTCGAAGCGATTACTGGTGCAGACTTACGCGCCGCTCTCGAACGCTGTGCCAGTTATTTCATTTTGGAAGCTGGCCAAGTCCGCGTTAATCCGGAGTTCATGCACCCGAAGCTGCGCCACTATGTCTACGATGTGTACAGCGGCATCGATTACACCTTCGATTTGACTCGGCCCTTTGGTCAACGGGTCGTTCAACTCGATTATCACGGCACCCCGGTCACACACGACCAGCAATTGACCGTAACGCTGAACCATTACCGTGCGGGCGGTGGCGGCAACTATCCCATGTATCGCGGCGATAAAATCATTCGCCGGTTACCAACCGATATGACGGTGCTGATTGCGGATTACTTTGCCCAACACCCAGTCGTAACCGCGAAACAACCGACTAACTTTCAGGTCCGCTATTAGTTGAAGATATAAATACCACTAACTGCTACGGTTATCCCGGTGGCGCTCATTTGACAGCTGGCTGTTAACTAGCCGTAATCGCCTCACTGGCGGTTAAACCACTGATTCTTGTTTTAGCATTTTGACAGTAAACACCAACGACACCTAAACGTGATATCAGGCACGCTAAGCAGTTTTTTGGGAGGAATTGGTTTAATGGACGACTTAATCAAGGAAGGTAGATAGTGAGGACTGGTTTAATGAAAATCGATGACTTCATCAAGGAAGAATGTCAGAATTCCGATTTTAAAAAGAGTTTTGACATTGAACGCGGCAAACTTAAAGTTGCAGTTGCTGTCTATAACGCAAGAACCGATGCTGGACTAACCCAAGCAGCGTTATCCCAACTCGCAGGACTATCGCCAAAAACAATCGCAGCTATCGAACAAGGCGATAACGTCTCTTTTGATGACTTCTTTGCAATTATGAGCGTTTTAGGTAAAGAAGTTGAAATTAAGGTCCTTTAACACGCCAACCAGCAGCTGTGATCGTCGTCTCTAAACGTAAAATTTGGCAACGTAAAAAAATACTAAGCTTAACGGGCATATCAGTGATCCAGCCGGATGCTTTTATACCGTTAAGCTTAGTATTTTTAGTTTGTCTATTTCAGCTCATCCACACGTTACCGTCCTCAAACTAACTGCAGCGCCCACATAAACGCCCCCATTGTAATCGGGGCGATGATCGTGCTCAACATCTGTGTCGCCACGTATTCATCCGGCACGACTCGATTTTGGACCGCGAGCATCGTCGCAATCGTGGCCGTCGGAATTGCTAGGGTCACAATGACTAACTGTTGCGTCGGTAATGCAACGTGTCCGAGTACCATCAAGCCCCAGACAACTAGCGGTAAGCCGATGTTTTTCATGACCACGTTACCGACGACCGTCCGTGTCAAATGCCATGGCCGCGTCGTCAACAGTAATCCCAGGGCAAACAAGGCTACTCCGCCTGCCGCTTGCCCAAGTTCTGTAAAACTAGTCAGCCACGCACTCGGCAGTCGTAAGCCTAGTAAGTTCAAGCAGAACGCGCTAATTGGCGCCCAAACGACCGGCTGACGGCAGGCACTGCGTAACTTCTGCCAACTAGCTTGCCACCGCTGTTCGGCCGGTAAACCGCTCGCAAGCGTCAATAACAAGACGCTCAAGGGAACTTGTATCAAGTTCATGTACAGCCCACCCAGCGCAACTAGTAAGACGCTGATTTTGCCAAAGAGCACTAGCAATACTGAGACGCCCATGAACGGGATCGAAGGACTGGCAATCACCAGGCCGCGTAACGTCGCTACGTCTAGCGTTTGGTGCCGTAGCACTTGAAACGCAATCACCAGTGCCATGCCACCTAACATCCCCACGGCAAGCCATACCGCCACCGCGCGATTTTGTAGAATCGTCGCTCGTTTCAATGACAAGATTCCGCCAAACAGGCTCAGGGGCAAGGCATAGTGCATGACTAGCTGAATCAAAATATCGCTGGTACTTGGTGCGAATTGATGGCGCAGGCCCGCACCCACCCCCAGTCCGACCGTCACAATAATTGGTAAAATTGCTAAAATAAGCAGCATTTCACAGGCCCCCAATTTGAAGTAGTTAACTGAGTGTAACACAGCTGGCAGTGGCACTTGCCGCCACACTAGGCTTAAATGCCAGTCTGAACTAAACTTTCATAAGTTGTGGGCCGATCGCCGTTGTGATTATTAAGGACAGTCAAAACTCGGCTTCGGATTCCACGTAATTTGCTGGATTACGGGTGCCGGTTGAAAAATGAGTCGGTGACTCGTAATTTCTAATCAAACAAATCTGCAGCAATTCAAAAAGGACCTGCTTAAAAACAGGTCCAACTTAGACTACGGGCCGCTTACTTATCCTGTCGACGTTGATAGTCGTCAACATTAACCTCAACCAGCATTACGTTCTGATCATCTTGCGTTTTATTTGGCAACGCCCCGGATGCGGCAAAGCTTTGCCATCCTCCCGTAAATCCATGGCACTCAGTCCGATGAAGTCACGGGCCATCAAGATTGCGTTCGCCATGTTACGCCCTTGCGTGTATCCCTCAAAAGCCGGAATATAAACCTCGTATGGATAGTCTACATCTGTGTTATCATGCGTGATAACCACCGGGTAACTGACCGTCAAATCTTTTGCCATTATCGTTACGCCCTCGAATTCTAAATTTTCAAGAAACACTATTAGGCAATCTCTCTGTACATCCTTTTGAAGCCTGCGAACAGTCCAATTGTATTCGCGTTCACTACCGATAGCGACTGGTTGCGCACGCCTAAATGAGTTCCCATCAAAAAAGTGTCACCCCATCATCAGACATCCCGTCTAACAATGGTACGACACTTTCAATAAATTCTAATTAGAAGTTGACCTTATCAGGGTCGTTAGCAAGTCCAGCGACGCCGTGGAAGCCATCGATGACCTTCATATCTTCATCACTGATTTCAAAATCAAATAGTTCGGTGTTTTGTTGAATCCGATCAGCATGCACTGACTTTGGTAATGGTAAGAAGTCGTGTTGTAATGACCACCGTAACACAACTTGAGCAACGCTCTTACCATACTTGTCAGCCAAATCCTTTAATTCAGGAATACTGAAGATCTTACCAGTACCTAATGGACTGTAGGCTTCTGACAAAATGCCATGTTCGCGGTTGTAAGCCACGACTTCATCCTGCATGTCACTTGGGTTCAAGAAAATTTGGTTAACGGCAGGAACGACTTTGGCAGTCTTAAGCAGTGCATCTAAGTGCTTAGGACGGAAGTTAGAAACCCCAATTGCCCGGGCTTTCCGTGCCGTGTAAGCTTCTTCCATTGCACGCCAAGTGTCCGCGTCTAATTGTTCCCAATTGTCACGCATTGCAGCTGGGTTTGGCCAGTGAATCAAATATAAGTCCACGTAGTCTAACCCTAACTTTTCAAGCGACGTATCGAGTGCTTGCTTAGCGGCCTCATAGCCGTGGTCCGCATTCCATAACTTAGTCGTCACGAAGAGGTCTTCACGGGCAACGCCGCTATCAGCGATTGCCTTGCCAACACTTTCCTCGTTGCCATAAGCCGCGGCCGTATCAATGTGCCGGTAGCCGGCCTTTAATGCGGCTAATACGGAATCATAAGCGACCTGACCATCTGGTGTCTGCCAAGTCCCAAAACCAACGATCGGAATCTTAGTCCCATTGTTCAAGGTGTACGTATCGGTAAGTTTGGTCAATGCTGTCATCAAAAATGCCTCCATAATTTTATTTGCTGTTATAATTTTACCCATAATCAACCATTTCCGGCAAACATTCTGTTTCAAACTAATGACGATACGCAAAATTCGTGAGAAAATATAAACATTCTGATGTGGGGGGATTTTGATGCGCGATACGGCAGTCATGTTAAAAGCTACGTTACTAGCTGGCGCCATTTTGTTAGAAAATGGCGCTGAAATCAAACGAGTTGAAGATACGATGCAGCGGATCGCCACTAATGCCGGCCATCCGGATGCGCAGGTCTTCGTATTATTAACCGGCATCACCGTTTCCTTGCCAGATGATGCGACGAGTGAAGTCCGTGCCATTCATAATCGCGGCATGGATCTTGAAAAAGTGGATCAGGTCAACACCCTATCTCGACAATTCGCTAATCATGAGATTGATTTAGCCGAATTTTTTGCGGCATTGGAACGCGTCAATCAAGCTGTACCGACCTTCCCATTCAGCTGGCTGTGTCTGGCTGCCGTTGTCGTCAGCGTGCCGTTGATGGTGGCCTTCACTGGACAAACGGCCCCGGCCGACTTGATCACTTGTGGCTTGGCCGGGCTAGCAGGCTTTGCGGCCTTCTACTGGATCAATCGAGTGGGTTCGATTCGCTTCCTCAGTGAATTTGTCGGCGCGTTCATTATTGGCCTGATTACCTTAGTTGGTTTTTATCTCACTAACGGCCACTATCATCCGGATGCCATCATTATCGGCGCCGTGATGCCGCTAGTCCCGGGAGTCGCCATCACGAATGCCGTGCGCGACACGATGACGGGGAACTTACTGAGTGGCCCCGCCCGCGCTGTCGAAGCCGTCTTGTCGGCCTGCGCAATTGGGGTCGGTATCGCACTGACTTCATTTTTCTACTAAACGACGAGGAGGCGTCTTATGGCACACTGGCTTTTCACAACTGGATTGTTACAAATTATCTTAGCGTATCTCGCCACGGCCGGCTTTGGCGTGCTGCTCAACATTCCGCGGCGCGCCGTCAACCTCAGTGGTTGGGTCGGCGCTGCTGGCTGGTTCACGTATGAAGTACTCTATCACGTGCTGCCACTGGGTGTTGATGCCAAACTGGCCATCGGGAACCTCGTCGCAGCCATCGTGATTGGGGTCGCCAGCGGGATGGCTGCCCGCTATAAGCGAATGCCGATGATCATCTTTAACATTCCTAGTCTGGTACCACTGGTTCCTGGTGGTCAGTCTTACCGGGTCGTCCGCAACCTCGTGACGGGCCATTCGGACTTAGCTTACCAGTACTTCGTTCAAGTCGTCATTATCGCGGGCGTAATTGCGATCGGCTTTCTGGTCGCCGAATTCATCAATCGCCTGGCCTTACATTTCGCTTAATTTAAACTTAGATGTTACAGCAATCGGACGAAACCCCAGTTGGCGTTTCGTCCGATTTTGTTGTGTCGAGAGACATGACTGTCATCAAATGATAGCCACACTGCTTGATATGCTTAATTGCGGGGTGTCATTTAGTTATGTATAAAAATTCCGTTAGTTGCTAGTCGTAAAAAAGTGGCATGCCCTTACCAAACACCGACATGGAATGTAAGTTAATCAGTCGAATTTAGCTGGAATTTTTGGATTACTAACTGGTCCCATTTACAATAATAATCGTATTAAGCCAATGCTTTTGGACGTAACAAAAACATTAAAATGTAAGCGCTTATAAATACATTCAAAAAATCACTCAGGAAGATAGACGCGCTGCCATGACGAACCTTCACAACATCGCACATCGCTAAAAATCCGTCCACGAGGAGGCCTCAAAATGAACCCTAAATCGTATCACTTTATCGAATGGTGCTTAGCCGCATTGCTAACCATGATGATTCTCATCAATATTGGTTGGGGGATTTTTCGCTACGGCGGGACTTACTACTACATGAAAATAACGCGTCCCACTGGCACTTATCCCATCACGCTCCCGGTCAACGTCTCAGCTACTGGGTACCAGTATCAAGGATTGGCAACTAATTCCAAGGGTGAAAAAAGAACGATTCGTTTCCAGACGGTCGCTGCAGATCCAGCACCGTTCAAACGCGGGCAAATCGTCAGAATCACCTACAATCAGAGATATGGCGTCACCAACTATAAATTAGTGCACGCACGGCCTTAGTTTGTCATCATCTCAAATAGCTGTCGCAAATGACGGACATGCTAATTTATGTAATCCCTAGTGAACACAAAAATATGAGCAGATGACGTTATATCAGTGTCATCTGCTCATAGTCATTTCAATTGATATTGATTGTAGTTTGTTATTTTTGAAGCATCTCAGGCCAATACTTGCGGCTTATAATCGCTCTTTTCCCACTGGATCGCCCCAATCATCTTCGACTTGATGAGAATTATCAAAATAGTCGTCTAAATCAAAGCCAGCAAAGCGTTGCATCAATCTTGACGTTTCCGCTTGTGGCGAAATGACAATTTTACCATCCGCTACAGAAACTTGAACTAGCGTATTAATTGGGTTAACGATTCCAATTTCTTTGAGGAGTGACTTTGGCAGTCGAATGCCCTGCGAGTTGCCTAATTTGACAATTTTCGTGGATAATACCATTTCAATCAGCCTCACTTTCGATGACTATCTGCTTGCTATTTCACGTTGTGCCCCATTTTTAATGACTACGGATTCTGCCTGCGAAAAAATCCTTTCACTGGCGGCCACCCGCGCATTCAGTATACACCCTCCTGTACGTGCGACGTGAAAAGATGTATTCGCTATCAGCTTGGGCAATCACTTCGCTTAAGTTGGCTGAAGCTAAAAAAGCCAGCGACTGTTTGGAACCAGTCACCGGCCTTCATTTATTCATAATATGATGTCACTTCAAGCTGAGGCTTGCCGTGCTGACTTCCATCAAGCTGGCGGACAAACCCGGGCTTGCGTTTGCTTGCAAAGTACTAGTGGATCAACGTGAAGTAGCCAATCACGAGCACCCCTAGGACGATTCGGTACCAACCGAACGCCTTGAAGTCGTTTTTCTTGATGTAATCCAACAAGAAGCGAATCGATAAGTAGGCAACGACGAAGGAAACGATCACCCCAACGGCTAAGACAGCCCCTTGTAGACCGGCCAATGAACCACCGTGGGCGAAATATTTCACGAGCTTCAGTAGTGAGGCCCCAAACATGGTTGGAATCGCCATGAAGAACGAGAATTCAGTCGCCACGTAACGCGACGTTCCGATTAAAATCGCCCCTAAAATCGTTGCACCAGAACGCGATGTCCCAGGAATCAATGAAAGCAGTTGGAAACACCCGATGAACAGCGCCGTCGTATAAGGCAAGGTCCGGAGGTTCGCGAACCGTGGCGTTAACTGCTTGTTGTGGTTTTCAATCACAATGAACAGGATCCCATAAATAATCAGCGTGGCGGAAACGACCGCCCAGTTCATCAGATGTTCATCCATCCAATCGTTCAGCGGTAGGCCGACGATCACTGACGGAATCACGGCCAGTAAGACTTTGCTCCAGAGCACCCAAGTATCACGCTTTTCAGTTGTATTCTTGCGTGGTGACAACGGGTTGAGTTTGTGGAAATACAACACAACGACCGCCATGATGGCCCCTAACTGAATCACGACGTTGAACATATCCGTAAACTGCGTGGATTGTTGCATCTTAATGAATTCGTCAACTAGGACTAAGTGTCCCGTCGAACTAATAGGTAAGAACTCGGTGATTCCTTCTACGATCCCCAAGATTACCGCTTTAAAAATATCTAACACAATGGATTCCTTTCTTGTTGGCAAGGCTCATCAATTGATTGCCCGCTGCATAAAAAATTCCGACCATCCCCGATGGTTGGTATATCAACATTATAGCAAGCGTTCCCTCAAGATAGTAGCGTCCATGTGTAATTTTTTTGTAAAGGTCACCTCGACAGCGCTGCCAATGCCGTCTCAAAAGCGCTCTGAGTTTGGTCATCAAAACAAACAATCGTAATAGTCGTGACAGACTGTGCAGTCGTTTGCGCCGCCGTTTGTAGCGTTTTCAGTGCTAACGGCGCCGCTAATGAGAGCGGAAAATGATAAACACCCGTGCTGATCGACGGAAACGCGACCGTATGGCAGCCATTTTCCGCCGCTAAATTCAAACTATTGCGATAACTATTCGCTAATAATCGCAACTCGTCACGCTGGCCACCTTGCCAGACTGGCCCCGGTGTGTGAATGATGAATTTCGCTGGCAACCGAAAACCCGGGGTAATTTTGGCCTCACCAGTGTCACAACCGTGTAACGGCCGACACGCCGCTAGTAATTCCGGGCCCGCTGCGCGATGAATCGCCCCATCGACCCCGCCACCACCGAGCAAGCTAGTATTAGCGGCGTTCACGATCGCATCAACCGCCATTTTCGTAATATCGCCGTGAATCACTTTAATTACAGCCATTCTAATGCGCCCCCATAATCAAATTCACACTCGTCTGTGCCTGTTGCTTCAACTGAGCCCCACCAACGGCTTGTTTAGCCAACAACTGTAACCCACTGCGAACTTGCATCAGACTCGCAGCCGCTTCAGCCACCGTGGTCGGTAACGTTTGCGCTTGTGGCGCCAGTAAACTGACGAACCGTGTCTGCAGGTTGGCATAAATCGTTTGTAACTGGGCGCTCAAGGCTGCGTCCTGTGTTCCCAGCTCAGCCATCAAGTTGACCATCAAACAGCCCGCTGGCCACTGGTCACTTTGAAATGGCAGAAGGGCACAAGCCGCAATCAGTGCAGGTAAAGGTGTTTGGCGCGCTCGTTCCCGTTCAATCAACCGGTCGAGTTGTTCGTCCAATGTGGCTTGGTAACAGACTAGACTCCGCCTTAACGCGACGCGCTTACTGTGGTATTGCCGATAAAATTGCGTGCGGGACAACCCGGCAGCCCCAATCAAATCGTCCACCGTCGTCTGTCCATAGCCCACTTGCCAAAATTGAATCATCATTGCCTGATCTGCTTCTGATGAACCGTTAACACCCATGTGAAGACCTCCCTGAACTGCATTGTAACTCACTTAGTCAGCGACTAAATATTGAATACCGCGAATAATTGACCACAAATAGCTCGCAACGGCAACCAAGCCAAAGACCGCTAGTAACACGATGGCGAGCCAGCCACTGTTAGCCAAATTATCCATGTAAATTCCACTCACACCAAGAATGACCAGCATGGCGATGCCCAGAATCGTCGGCAGCAAGTGTAACCAGAACGCCCGTCCCGCGGCTCGATGGGCTTCCGGATTGGTACTCGTTAATAACCAGACAATTAATGGAAATAATACTGGTAGGAATAAAATACTTAAATAACTTAATGCATTGATTACGCGATTTTGGGTCATAATAATGGCCTCCCCCCTGTTTTACCCCGAGTATAGCGGAAGCTGGGGACTTCGGCAAATAATAAACAAATTATAAAGATAGTTAGAACTCTGCCAAGGTTGGCGTTTGACCGGCCTCGAATGATAGGGGTCTGCTATAATGATGATACGTACTAATGACGACCTGATGCTTGTTGCACGTACAACCCGGGAGCGAACGGTTCACATTAGTACAAGGTGCATTAGTTAAGATGCGGAGGAAAATAAAATGACGAAACGAACAAGTTTCAAATTTAGATGGGTCGCCCTGGTTGCCACCCTGATATTCGGGATTGGTGGCTGGCGACTCCTTGCGCACGCTGACAGTAGCAGCGACGAACCAATCGTCACGTTAGGTAGCAGCCTGACTAGTAGTCAGAAGACCGGTACTATCAACACCCTCACGGCCAGCTTGAACGGCGCGGACTACCAGACATTGACCGTCAACGGTGACACGCTGGTTAAATATCTCAATCCAGCGGGCGAAAGCTTCACCAGTAGCTCAGGTGTCTGGTCGAGTGCCATGATTCAAAAGACGAGTTCTGGTTCCGGTATTAATGTTAAAATTCTCGACTATAACGGCAGTAATAACATTACAACTATTACCGCCAATCAATATAAAAATGCGGCCTTGACCGCTGGGATCACTGACGCTAATATTTACGTCACGTCTGCGACCCCAATCGACGGCTCAGGCGCCTTAGCTGGGGTATACGCCGCTTACGCCAAGACCGGTAATAGCTTGAACACCAAGCAAGTTACAGCGGCTCAGGACGAATTAAGCACCCTGAGCGGTATCACCCAAGCTAATAAAAATAAAGATGGTTATACTGACTCTCAACTCAATAATGCCATTGCGGGTGCCAAGAAAGAAATGGCTCAAAAAGGGAGTAGCGTGACCAAAAACGAAATTACGACCATCGTTAACCAACAAATTACCAATAATAACTTAACTAATGTCATTACAAATAACCAAAAAACTGAAATTATTAACTTGTTGGTCAAGATTCGTGATTCCGGTGCCCTAGATTCATCCAGTTTTAAGACCCAAGCCAATTCATTGATGAAAAACATTCAGTCCAATGCCAAAAACGTCTTCAGTAAGCTCAACACTAAAGAAAATCAGAACTTACTGCAAAAAATCTGGACAGCCATCGTCAACTTCTTCAATTCAATCTTCAAGTCGATCTTTGGCTAGATCAGGGACGCTTGGATAATAGCGATTCGCATAGTAGGTGGGATTCAAAATCATTTTGAACCCCACCTACTTTTTTGTCATGAATCATGATTAAAGCATGCCGGTTAGTGGATTCCTGTTCGTCAGCCGATGCGCGCCTTAGTCCGACTTCTGGGGCCGGCTGACAACGCTGGAACAGGGCGGACATCGATTTGAACTCACGCAGAAAACCACTGTCAGAGCCGATGTCGACGATTACCGGTAGTCGTTTATCAACGGCTAACTGAAACAGCCAACAGTTACCAACGATGTACATTTTGCAAGCGTTTTAAATGTACAATTGTAACCGTAAACACCCCATTTTCTAGTACAAACACGGATTATGCCTGATGGTCGCAGTTTATTGTTAAAAACTGCTCAGTAGACAAAAATCGCTTCGAAAAGGCTAGCTTTCCGAAGCGATTTTGTCATAAGTTGATTCAAGCGTTAGGCTTCTGCCCGCTTCAAATCAGCATACGTTGTCTTTTTAGTTTGCTTACTTGCATCTTCGTTAACGAATTTATCCATAAATTCTTCAACTAAGTTCAGCGTTTGATATTGCTTAGCTAAGCTAAAGCTTTGACGCCATTCGCGGTTGCGTTGGATCAATTCAGTGAAGACTTCATGTTCAACACGGGCACCCTCTGGCGTTAACTTCAAAACTTTGTTACGGCGATCATGATCTTCAGCTTCTTGGTATAAGTAGTCCTTACGTAATAAGCGACCAATTAACCGTGAAATAGCTGAACGCGTTACGCCGTGACTTTCAGCGATGTCCATCAGGCGGATCTTGCCCTTAGCTTCAGCGATATCGTACAGAATGTAAAATTCATCTAACGTAATACCATGTTCCGTCGCTGGTTCCGCAAACATATCTGATAAGTTCTTGAAGCCATGTAAGTACATATGGCTAAAGCGATTAAAAAATTCCATATCTTCGTTCATGTTTAAGTCTCCCTTTCACTAGTCGAATTATCATTAAATTCCCAATCATAATTCGCCCCATGCTTTTTTAATTAGTAAGCGTCGTTTATCATTTCCCCGCTTTAAAGTGTACTAGTATATTTTACGAAATACAAGCAATTTAGATTACTTTAATATTAAATTTTTATTTCAGTACTTAAATCAATCGTTGCGTGTTTGTGCAGATAACTGACAAACTCTTGATAATAGGCATCAGTATTGTACTTGGCGGTGCTTAAATAGATTTGATCAATTTTCTCAGCATTCTCGCCTAATAGCAAATAGAACGCTTGGTCGATATTCTCTGAAATCATGCCGACACTAGCTCTTAGAATCTTGCGCTTGAAAAAGACTGCCATCCCGCCAGATAACGCGAAGTTCAAGGCGTATCTAATCATCGCCGCCTCGCCTTCGACCCCGATAGCTTCTAGCCAATCTAGGGTCACTAATACAAGCTCGGTGGTCAACTCCGGGCTTTCAAATATATCCTGAATGAAGTGTTCCATCGTCGGATTCTCATCAAGCAATCTCAGGACGAAACTCATTTGAATCATCGTCCGCTGATGCGCCGATAAAAAGGTCAATTGTTCATTACTATAGATGAACGCGCTAAGCGTCAACTCATTCAGCATCGTACTCAACAAAACGATTTTCTTGGGGAAGTAATGCTGAAGCAGCGACTTACTAATATCGCATGCAATCGCAATATCCTTCATCTGTACGTTGGCGTAGCCCTGTTCTGCAAACAAGCGGAACGCCGTATTGACGATTTCCATTCGTCGCTGCGTGTTTCTTTTACGTGGCACCGGTATGCCTCCCATCACTGACATTTGAATTATTCTCTTTAAATAAACTATACTAATATAGCTTTAAACGCAAGTAAGATTGCTTCTAATTCATTAATAAATAACGTCATTAACTATCTCGATAGTCCGCATAAACTGTCGACGCTTTAATCACTATTTCACATATCGCTTAAAATCCATTAACTGCGTACGAATAACAAAGCAGTATACATTTCGTTAAAGAAAGCGCTTTCCAAAATAAACATTTGTGCTAAAATTAACTTATTAACTTTGTAGGGAGGCACATCATATGAGTACTAAAAATTCTTATCAATTAGCCGATATCGGTCGGCATAATCCAATCTTCTCACAGATCCGTTCCACCGTGGAAACGGCCTTTTACGGTAACAACATGCATCAAGTTGCTGACGTTGCCGATGCTTACCACCGCGCCACTAAGGGTCCTGGAACTGTCATTACGGACCTCCCCATCTATCGCGCCACTGATTTAGGCTTACCAGCAGATGCCAAGATGCTGATTGCCAATACCGGTAAAGTTGTCGGGCGGACCGCACAAGCACGGCGCATTTTAGGCAACCCTGGCGTTAGTGAAGCTGATATGGCTGGTCGTCTGCGCCGAGCTATTTTTGCCAGCGCACACCAAGATTTCATCAAAACGGATGTCCTAGTCGGCCTCGATGAAGACTTCATCGTCCGCGCCCACCTGGCCATTCCAGACGGATTCGCCAACAACCTACTCTCTTACATGCTCAACTTCCAGCCGATTACTGCGGCTTACCAAGCCATGTTCGAGCGTTCGGTGGCTTACCCTGAAGGTGATATTTACATTTACGCCGATCCAACTTATCATGACCCAGATTACC
Organism: Lactiplantibacillus sp. 30.2.29; assembly: GCF_018991255.1. Classification (NCBI taxonomy): domain Bacteria; kingdom Bacillati; phylum Bacillota; class Bacilli; order Lactobacillales; family Lactobacillaceae; genus Lactiplantibacillus; species Lactiplantibacillus sp. 30.2.29. Next base: position 77,363 of record NZ_JAGYGU010000014.1, read on the forward strand.
CTGATGGGCTGGCGATTTTTGACCCGCAACACAACACCGCCGCAATTCTGGGCATGCCGTATTTCGGCGAACTCAAAAAGTCGACTTTGACCTTAGCATGGTCAATCGCGCACCGGCATGGCTTCGTCGCTTTTCACGGTGGCCTCAAAGCGTTCCATTTTAAAGACAAACAAGATCAAGTCTTTGCCATGTTTGGTCTCTCAGGTTCCGGTAAGTCGACGCTGACGCACGCTAAACACGGCTATAAGTACGACATTACCGTTCTGCATGACGATGCGTTCGTCATCAATCGTCAAAACGGGAGTTCAGTCGCCTTAGAACCGTCCTACTTTGACAAAACGAACGACTATCCGATGACTTCGGATGAAACGAAATACTTCATGACGATTCAAAATGTCGGTGTCACTTTAGACGACCAAGGACGTAAGGTGCTAGTCACTGAAGATTTGCGCAATGGGAATGGGCGGACGATCAAGTCACGTTATGCTTCGACGAATCGGGTCGATAAGGAAGACGCACCGATCAACGCCATTTTTTGGATTATGAAAGATGATAGTTTGCCACCAGTCATCAAAGTTGACGACCCGGTCCTAGCTGCGACGTTCGGGGCAACATTAGCGACTAAACGGAGCTCCGCTGAAAATATCATTGGTGACGTCGACCGGAACGCCCTAGTCATCGAACCATTTGCGAACCCATTCCGGGTCTACCCACTATCCGAAGACTACCATGACTTCAAGGCCCTCTTTGAAGAACGCCACTTGGATTGCTACCTGCTCAATACCGGCTACTTTGGTGACAAGAAGATCCCTAAAGAAATTACGTTAGGCGCCCTAGAAGCCATCGTCAATAACACGACTGAGTGGGAATCCTTCGCCGGTCTCGACCACATGCAGAATTTGAAACTCGCAGACTTCCCTGTCGACGGGGAAAACGCGGACTATCGCCAATTAGTTGCGACCCGTCTGGGCATTCGGGCAAACTTTGTGGACCAATATCAACACAACAATAACGACCGTTTGCCACACGAAGTCACGGACAGCTTGGTTCACTTACAGCAACAATTAAAGCAACCTCTTGCAAAATAAGGATGGTATTCGTTCCCCGTTTCAAACCAATTAAGGTTATAATAAAAGTAGCAGGTATATGGCACTGAACTTTTACGAATTCTAAAAATCGGGGTGAGGAGCATGGAACTACCATTAAGTCAATTATCAGAAAAGCTCATTGGTTTTGAACGCGAGCATCATCTTACAGATAACGATCTAGCGTTCGGCAGTCAACTATCCGTTGAGCGGATTCACAACATCAAGTCTGGTGAAGCAACGCCAACTCAAGAAGAACTGCAACTATTGAAGAAATTCATGAACAGCAAGACTAAAGCCTAGACGCTGGTTCAGTGATAAAAACCAATTGGGGCACCTGTCCTCACTAAAACTGGTCGCACGATGCGACCAGTTTTTTGTTACTCAAAATTTGTTGCGTACGTGTTGGGTTAGTTAATATGTCATAAATCATGATTAAAAAGTGCCGGTTGGTGGATTCCTGTTCGTCTGCCGGTGAGGCGTCCTAGTCCGACTTCCGGGGCCGGCTGACAATTGCTGGAACGTAAGCCGACATCGATTTGAACTCACGCAGAAACCCACTGCGCAATTTCAAATACGAGTCTTATTCTAAGCCGGAAGCAACCCACTTCCGACTAAGAATAATTTGGCTACTGAGCATTGTCAGCCGGCCCCTCCAGTTGGGAAGCCGCTCGAATGTCGGATGAACGACCACCTATCTGGGTACAATTGACCACTGAATATTGGGTAATTGGTCCTTCAGGCAAACTTTTAATCAGCAGCGGTGATGATTTATGGTGCGCAATACCGAGTAGTTAGCCTGAAGATTATTCACTAATTACAATGGCAACTTGTCTTGAAGTTGGACGACAGAATTGCTTTTGTTTAAAGCTTGATGCTTTGCAATCTCAGACGGCTAGAGAAAGTTCGATGAAGCTATTGGTTTATAAATGTTAAATATGAGTAATGCTGCTCAGCTATCGTTAGAAACTATCCTCACAGTTAGTTTCTAATCGACTGTTTACTAAGAACCAACGACTAGCTCATCAAAGGTTGGGTCTGCACGTGTCTGCCTTTCGAATACCATCCCCGGCTGGAAGGTTTTTCTGACAATGCTCAGCGATGAAATTCCACTTAGCAAGCGTTGTGTGCTTGGTTAGTGGAAGACCAGTATTTAAGACGTGGGCTTTCGGCTTAAATCTGTGTCCATCGCGTTCCAGCGTTGTCAGAAATGCCTGGAAGCCGGCATAGGCCGCGTCTATCCATCACCTTTACGCTAACTCGCACTATTTCCAGCGGTTCTAAGCTGGTTGCCTTTGACTTTGAACTAATCAGCACGATTTAATCATCTTTAATGCCCACGAATAACTAGCCCTAGCGTATTGAGCATATTAGTGTACGTGTGCCGATTCAGGTGGGATAATGCGATAAAACATTAAGTTAAGTCCAGGCATGCATTATCCGGCGCTAGCGTTACTGCTGATTTTCCCTGCCCATCAAGCGCGCCTACGACAGCTCATATGCAGGCGGCTAACCTGACTTGCCAGCACAATTCGACTAGCACAGGCGACGAATTTTTGGTCAAAAAAATCGCCACCCAACCTGAATTGGATAGCGACTTTGTTTGTTAAATAATCGTTTTAGAACATGTGGATAGCAAAACTTGGTGTGTAGTAAGTGGTGCTCTTGATTGAAACAGTTTCGCCTTCAGTTGGTGAGGCAATGTATTTACCGTTGCCTAAGTAAATCCCAACGTGGTAAGGTGCTGAGTCAGAACCCCAGAAAATCAAGTCGCCAGCTTGTGCTGAGCTAAATGATACGTGAGTACCAAGAGTAGCTTGGACATAAGTAGTCCGGCCAATGGTACGACCAATCTTAGCAAAGGCAGCTTGCGTAAATGCAGAGCAGTCCATTTGTTCGTATGGTGTGCCTAAGTAAGTCTCAGCAGCGGCGATCAAAGCACTTGCTGAACCAGTCGTTGATGAACTAGTGGTTGAAGTGGATGATGACGTAGCTGATGCACTGTAGGCAGTTGCACTTGTAGTCGTTGATGATGAACTAGTCGTGCTTGCAGATGAACTTGCTTGTGAGCTAGTTGAAGTTGCAGCAGCTGATTGAGTGCTGGTTGCAGTCGTGCTAGTTGAAGCCGAACTTGCTTGTGAAGCTGAGCTTTGACTTGCAGAACTTTGGCTAGCAGAACTCGTTGAAGTTGCTGAGCTTGAGCTTGCTTGTGAAGCAACTGAGCTTGATGAAGCACTTGAAGTTACGCTGCTTGCACTAGCAGTTGAAGTGCTACTTGATTGAGCTGCAGTTGAGCTGCTTGATACTGCTTGGCTCGTACTACTTGCACTAGTAGTTGATGAGCTGGTAGCAGCTGCACTAGTCGTTGAGCTAGCAGCTTGTGAAGTTGAAGTTGCGGCACTAGTTGACTTAGCACTGCTTGCACTAGCAGTGGTCGTCTTAGTCGTAACCTTTTCACCAGTCTTAACGCCAGGAATGTTGATGGTCTTACCGGCGATGATTAAATCTGGGTTGCTTAAGCCGTTAGCTTCGGCAATCTTGTTAACTGAAACATGGTACTTTTGTGAGTATGCCCAAACAGTGTCCCCTGCTTTGATAGTCATTGAATCGGCATTGGCAACTGCTTGACTAGTAACTAACATACCAGCTAAAGCAGCAGTTCCTAACATCACTTGTTTAATATTTACTTTCACTTTAATAATGATCACTCCAAAAAGAATGTCACGTATGTACTTCAAGCCAACGTCTATACTACTCATTTTGTGTTACATACCAATACCAACAAAATAACAATATGTTACGAAAGTTACAAAACAGTAACAATAATTGGCCATCGTAACATTTCCAGCTTGAAACGCTATCATACCGGCATCTTTTTATTACTAAAATTTACTTTTTTCAAAACTTTTTTGAAAAAAACTTGCCGATTAATCAAAAAAGCCGAATTTCAATAGTCAACGACTAGAAATTCGGATAATTGTTATGGTAAAAACGACCAAACGTTCGGTTACTGCCGGTTTATTTTGAGCCGCGTTGGCGATGATGGGTCCGCGGCAGTCCTAACAGCCAACGAATATCATTGCCCGTAAAATTCAGTTTCAAAAATTCGCCTTCCTGCCCTTTTTGGTACATGGTCGGCAAAACTTGTGCGTCTAGTTTGATGACTTGCTGCGCGATCTCGTCGTCAAATAAATACTGGCGAGTGGCCGCTTCAATTTCTTTCATCGCAAATATCTGATTAGCATTCTCGAATAGCTGCGATTTATCAAGGGTTAACTGCTCACTTTTGAACTTAGCATATGACTGATCCAAAGCCTGTTCTACTTGGGTGGTCAGTGCGGTGGTTGTCGTCATGATGGGCACCTCCTAAATTTACCCCTTATTGTAACCGCTGCCGTCTAGTTTGGCTACGCTGAACCATGCTTTTTAACTAAAATTTGCTATACTGAATGGGCAAGGGAGGAAATTAACTTGACGAAATCAAACGAACGCTATTATCAACCAACCGACATTAAGGACGCCCTCCAGACGATTCAAAAACTATTTAACACGTATACGGACGCCCCACTGACTCCCGAATTAATGGCCTATCATCAAAAATTAGTAAATCAATTATCAACAAATTTATTGCCATTGGCTCAACAACAGGACGATCAATTACGCGTCAGCCAAATCAATTCGATGACTGCAGTGATGCAAGACTGGCTCAAGCTGCGGTTAAACGGCCAAGTCTTCGGCGGTAAAATGCAACATTTCAAGTTTGTCAGCAACCAAAAGGCCCAATATAAGCGGCGCGTCCACAAAATTCGGGGCAACCAAAATCACCGCGCCAGTCGCCATTAATCGTTAACCTGGACTTGCACCCGACTTATTTTGCGGTATACTAAAAAGTGTATTGGGCCCTTAGCTCAGTTGGGAGAGCGCCTGCTTCGCATGCAGGAGGTCGTCGGTTCAAATCCGGTAGGGTCCATTTTAATCTTGTCAAAACGCCATTCAGTCCTTTGAACAAAGGTGCTGAATGGCGTTTTTTCGAGTCTGATTTTATGCTAAAAATATGATGTAACGTTCTGTTGCTTTACGATTTCAGCCGCTAAATTACAGGCTCGTCTCGTCCGATATCTATCGTGACCATCACTGTTATCACTGTTGGTTCATCTCAGAAACGACTACTCTGGCGGAATTCATAAAATTTGAAATACGTCAGGTGACAGTTTGAATATCGATTTAGAGATTTTATACAGTCCAAAACCAATCAAATATCCTACTATATTCAAAATCAGGTCATTGACGTCAAACGTGCGGTTACCTAGATAGAAGAAACTCATCAGTAATTGGAGCGTCTCGATACCCAGAGTCGTTAGTCCGCCAAGGATAATATTGGGTCTAACCTGGCTAAATTGGTTGGGCCACAAGTACGCCACCAGTATTGACAACGGTAATAACAGTGCTAGATTTCCAATGATTTGGCTGGGTGCATACTGAAACAGCTCCAAAACGTTGAAGTTAGCAAGGTACTGTTTGCCGAATCCATATTGATAGGCTTTAGCACCCCACTTAAAGACCATTATTGGAAAGAATGTCACACTCAGGAGCGCATAAACATACAGAAAAAATGCAATTAAGCCACTCACTTTAACAATCGTCACATGGCCATTGAAAAATTGCCGAATCAAAATATAAAAGAATAGCGGTATTAATATAATCAGCGTTGCCCCGGCATCTATCAGATAATCCGGCCCAAATCCATGTCCATTGATCATCATGTTGCTTATCACCCCCTTCAAGTGTTTGAACTCAGCTCTCCACCTTATATGAATCATTAACCCTATTAATATTATCCGTCAAAAATGTGACTATTTTGCGACGTCTCAATTTGATTTTGAAATACACCGCACCCGCACTCCCATATCAACACGAAAAAATGCCCCTTATCTCAAAAGCATTCCGAGATAACAGGCATTACAAACACATCAGTTCAAGCAACGATACCCAGTCCAACCATTAACGATCGCCAGCCGACATTTCACGGCGGTCGATCACCGCACTATTCAAAAACCAGTGCCGGTGCCAGTCGCCACTCAACGCGGTAAAGGGCACAGGGGTCTTGCCGGCCGCTTCCACCTGGTCAATCAAATAGTTGCGTAAGATCCACGGGTCCTCCAAGGACTGTTGGGTCAAATCAAATAAACGGTCGAGTTTAGTGACGCTGATGTTCAAATCAGTTGCGACCTGCGTCTTCGTTAGTCCAGTCAACGCAAAGTTTGCTTGTAATTCTTCACGCGTGGCGCGCATTTGTTGTGGATTTAGTGACATTGTTCAATTCCTCCTATAAAAGGGTCCTTTTAATTGGTCATCATACAGGGGCAACCCTCGTCGGCCCAATCACGATTGTAAGTGACACCAATTCTCAACCGGGTCCTACTAACAGGGCACCCTGCTGCGGTTAACAAACCGTAACAGCTATTATAGCCGCCTGACACAATTAAGGAAGTGACGTTTTGAGACAAATATGATATTGATGTATCATAAATACATGACAAAAATTATAATGAACAATCAAATGCAGATTGACCAGCGAACCCATCAAACTCACCGCAAGTTAATGACCGCGCTGCAAGCTCACTTTGCGGCGCAAATACCCTTCAATAAATTGACCGTCAAACAGCTTTGCCACGATGCCCATGTTGGTCGTGCGACCTTTTATCGACATCACCAAGATATTGCAGATATTATCGTTGTCGAATACCTGATTACCCTGCAGGAACTCGGCCACGCACTTAATAACTTGGAAAGCCCAACCTATGTTACGATTGCAGGGGCCGTTATCACCACCATGCGCGCACACTTGAATTTGCCCCAACTGGCCGCTTGGGCGCATTGTGCTGACCGAGTCCTTCCACTAGAAACTGGCTTCGCCCAGCAACTACTCACCGCATTGGCGATTCAAGCGCCACACCAGCACTTCATCGCAACTTTTCTGGGCCACAGTTGCCATCAATTCGCTTGGCAACTCGCAACAACTCAGCCGGCGCTCAATCGAATCGAGACGTATCGCCTCTTCATTCAGCTCATCCCGAATGTCTTGCAAGCGCCAACGATTCCTACCAATACCAGTTTGGACTGAGACTGACCGGTCGAAATAATGACTGACAACAAACTCATCGAGCCCAAAAACGCGCAGACTAACCTTTTGGCGTCACCACGAGTGTCCTAAAACTTCGTGCCCAGTTTTGAGACTACTTGACACGACTCTAGCTGACTCATAATTATATTTATTTACTAACCCCAAAGTGGGCGCCTTTATTTGACGCTTCTCGACTAGCCAGTTACGCTAGACTTATCAAAGCTACGGAGGGGATTACATGCCAATCAATCCAAGTCACGCCCAAGATGTCTGGAAAGACGTCGGAGAACACGTTCAATTTACAGTTCTTCAGTTAAACCGCCAGGATCCGCAACATGACCGTGAAGTGTTCCAAGAATTTGCTGACCGGTCACAAGCCATTATTCGTTCCTTACGCATCCGCGACGCCAAGCCTGAGACCGGTACCCAACTGAAAGTTAGCATCGGTATTAGTAGTAGCGCTTGGGATTACCTCTTCCCGGACGCTCCCAAACCGCGCGAACTCGAGACCTATACGACATTACACGGTCCCAAGTACAGTATGCCCGCGACTGACGGGGACCTCTTCTTCCACATTCGTGCTAGTAACGAAGCGGTCGTTTACGAGTGCCAGACCCAATTTCAGCGGGTACTCGCACCCATCACATCCGTTCTCGACGAAACTAAGGGCTTTCGCTACTTTGAAGGCCGCGCCATCATTGGCTTCATCGACGGGACCGAAGCGCCTGCCATCGAAGACGCCGCTGATTACGCCTTAGTTGGCGAGGAGGATCCGCAATTCATCAACGGTTCCTACGCCTTCGCTCAAAAATGGCAACATGACATGCCGATTTGGGAACACATGACCACCGGCGACCAAGAAAAGGCAGTCGGACGCGAAAAATTCAGCGATTTTGAATTGGACGACGACGATAAATTCAAGAACGCCCACAACGTTGCTTCCAAGTATGAAGTCGATGGTGTCGAACAAAAAATCGTTCGGATGAACGTCCCATACGCGCAACCCGCTGTTGGTAATATTGGCACCTATTTCATCGGCTACGCACGTCACTGGACCGTCACTAAGGGCATGTTACAAAACATGGTCGACCAAGGCGACTTCCTATTGACCTTCTCCAAACTGCTGTCCGGCCAAGTCTTCTTCATTCCATCACGAGACTTGCTGGCGCAAATTGCGGATGATGACTTTTAATTTCGCTTAATAACCAGACCTGTATGACGCAAAAACGGCTCTGAAACCAACCTCCGAATCGGAAGCTGGCTCAGAACCGTTTTTTTAATCATTTGATGATTTCCGTGCAATATTCATAGCTGCTAGCGTTGAGATCAGCATTAATCCTGTCATAATCATGACAGCTGTATTGTACGAAACGACTGGACTAGCAATGCCGGCCGTCATTAACGTGATGATTGACAGCCCAACTGAGCTCCCAATCTGATGCACCATATTGACCACGCCCGATGCCGATCCCGCAATCGCCGCATCCGTATTTGCGACCCCCGCGACCGTCAGCGGACTCAAAGAAAAGCCTTGGCCGATCCCGATAATCACCATTGGAATCGCAATCGCCGTCACGTAGCCTGCGCGTACGCCGACCAGCGCGGCCATCAATAAGCCGACTAACGTAATCAGTTGCCCCGCAATCAAGATTTGATTGTTCGTGAATCGGTTATTCAAACGTGACACCAGGGTGGCGAAGATGAATTGAGGCACCGTTTCAGGCAAAAAGCCTAGCGCAGCCATTAATGGCGTAAAATGATAAACATTTTGCATCGCCTGTGGTGTTAAGAAGAAGTACGAAATCATCGCACCGAGAAAGAAGAACCGCGCCACATAGGCACTACTGCGTTCACGGTCAGCGAATAATTTCAATGGCATGATTGGATGGTTTGAGCGGTGTTCTTGCCATACAAACGCTGCCAGAACAATAATCGCAATGATAATCGTTAACACCGGATTTTTAGCGCCATTAATCCCGTAGACCAGCGCAATGATCCCAATCACTGATAATAATGAGCCCAACCAATCCAGCTTGCCAGTACTGCGTTGACTAATTGGAACAAATTTCAAAGTCAATAAGAGCATCACAATGCCAATCGGCACGTTCAATAGGAAGCCCAGTCGCCAAGTCGTGTAGCTGGAGATCAAGCCACCAATCACGAGACCAAAGCTCGCGCCCAGACCACCAGTAGCGCCATAATACACAATCGCGCGTGTCCGCATGTTATCTTGATACGTATCCATTAGTAACGCGAGCGTCGTCGGCGCCAGAATAGCGGAACCAATCCCTTGCAGTGCCCGCATGCTAATAATCATCCCCGCACTCGTCGAAAGTCCGACCAGTAACGAGCCAATGCTAAAAATCACCAGGCCAATCAAGAAAATCTTGCGCCGTCCAAAAATATCCCCGGCACGACCACCAAGCATTAACAAGCCACCAAACGTCAGCGCGTAGGCGTTCGTCACCCACGAGAGCGCTTGGGCTGACAAATTCAAGTCAGCGGCGATTTTGACCGTACTGGTAAAAACAATCGAATTATCCAGCAGAATCATAAAATAACTAATCAGAATAATTGGCAAAATGATGCCAAACCGTTGTTGTGTTCTATTCATGTTTGCTTACCTCAATCTTTAATTAATAGCCACAGTCTATAACCTTAAAGTAACTTCAAGGCAAGCTTTTTTCTGAAAATAATTTGTTTTTTTGCAAAAAGGCCCTGTAAGCACGGCGTAATCATCCAACTCAGTTAAGTTAGAATGGTTGTGCCGACTCACAAGGGCCTTTTCATGATTGTCCCTAGCCACTGTTTAAGATTGCAGCTAGTCACTAGTCCTGATTATGTTGTCGTTCCAAGGCACGTAGCTCTTCTTCCGCTTCCTGCATGTGGTCATAATAATGATCCAACTTGTAATGCAAGTGGTCGATTGCCGCCTGAATGTCATCACGTCTTTCTTCCATTTCTTCGAGCTGCGTCTTCAATAAATCAATCTGCTCACTCGTATTATCTTCCTGAGCATCAAATAACTGAATATAGCGCCGCAAATTCACAATGCTCATCCCAGCGGCTCGCATCTGGCGGACAAACACGATTCGCCGAATAATCCGGTCATCGATTTCCCGATTTCCCGTCTCACTGCGGTCGATAGCTGGAATCAGCCCTTCCTTTTCATAATACCGAATCGCCGCCGAAGATACGCCCGTCTGCTCACTTGCTTGTTTGATATTCATTAGAAGACCTCCATATTACTAATTTGAATTGACCCATTCATGGCCCTATTATCTAACCTTCAAGTTACTTCAAGGCAAGCCCTAAAGTGACTTTTTCATTAATTTCGATTTTACGTCATGCAAACTAGCCGACTTGGCGACTCAAATCCAAGCTACTGATCCAGACTAATCCTGACTAAATCACCGGCATTCGCGGCTAGTCGTTCAACCGCAGTCCCAATCAAATCACCGTGTTTTAGAATGAACGCGCTCACCGGCTCTAATAGGCGCACCTAATTTATTGTCGTTTTTCCCATGCAAGCGGCCTGACATCTGCTATAGTTAAGTCATAAAGATAGTAATTTACAGGAGGCTCTCAACATGGCAAATCGGTACTTACATAACGTTCAAGGCTTATTTGACACCATTGCACCTAATTATGACCGTATGAATAATATTATTAGTCTCGGAACGCATCGACACTGGCGCAAGCAAACGATGGCCCAGATCCATCTCGCACCTGATGCTCACGTCCTCGATTTGTGTTGTGGCACGGGAGATTGGACCATTGCGCTCGCACGGGAATTACAACCGACTGGCGAAGTGATTGGACTGGATTTTTCCGCGCCCATGCTCAAGCTAGCGCAACAAAAAGTCGCCCAACAACACGTCGCGGACCGGGTCTGGTTGCGCCGTGGTAATGCGATGCACCTTCCATTTAAAGATAACACATTCGACTTGGTCACCATTGGCTTCGGCCTTCGCAATCTTCCAGACAAAGCCCAAGCATTAGCTGAAATCTACCGCGTCCTCAAGCCTGGCGCACGACTAGTCTGCCTAGAGACCTCCCAGCCCGATCAACCGCTCATCAAACCGGTCTGGCAGTGGTATTTCACTAAAGTTGTCCCATTATTTGGCCGCTTATTCGCACATCAATACCAAGAATATTCTTACTTACAAGAAACGACCCGCCACTTTGCCAGTTATCAGCAGCTGGCTCAGATGTTCAGGACGGCTGGCTTCCAAAACGTCCACTATCAACGTTTTAACTTTGGCGCTGCCGCTGCGCATTTTGGGACCAAGGAGGCCGATTAAATGGACGAACTGACTGCCTTTAATCGGTGCCTCGACTGGCTCACCCAAGCCGTTGCGCAGCCTACTCGAGTGGACGGCCTCGTCCTGTGCGGCAACAGTTTGCCAGCGACCGCGATTGCGGCGGGTCAACTCGCCCAGCAGTATCAGCTGCCGACCGTCATCATTGCGGGCGGCGTTGGTCACGCAACGAAGTACTTACGCCACAACCTTGACCAGCCAGCATCGCACGCTAGCGAAGCGGCCCTGATGGCGACACTCATCCGCCAAACCGGCTATACCGGTGAGCTCCGACTAGACGAAACTTCGACGAATACCGGGAGCAACGCCACCCACGCGCGGGATTTAGCCCCAGCCAATTGGCGCCACGTCCTGCTGATTCAAGACCCGTTGCTTGCTCGACGGACTGAATTAACGTTTGCCGCTAACTGGGATGGTGTTGACTTTACTCGCTATCTACCAGCAACACTCCAGCTGAGTCAACTGGAACCACTCCGATTCAAGGGAGATACCACGCTGACGGGCTGGCAACCAGCCTACTTTGCCGAACTATTGCTCGGCGAATTTCAGCGGCTAGCGGATACCCCCACTGGCTACGGTCCCCGCGGGCAAGGCTTCATTGCGCATGTTGATATTCCTGAGGACGTTCTGGCAGCGGTTGCTGATTTGCAGTCCAGAGCGCTGCATCGGCAACGTTGAGAATGCGTTCAACTGCACACGTTTGGTTCTAAAATCGAAACCAAACGGACTGAAACGAACTCAATAAATGACTGACTAAAAGGCGTCTGGATCGAAGTGTTACATTCGGTCCGGACGCCATTTTTAACATTCATCAGTTGCACAAAACGGTCCCGCCGAACGGCATTCCATTAACTTCACCGTTCCACTTAGCGCTGCGGTTCGCCACTAAACAGGGTAGCATAGCGCGTTGTCAGTTCCTGTGCGAGCATCTCACCGGCTAGCTGGGACCCTGCCAAATCTAAATGTACGTCATCCGTTGTACTTGGGTGCCACGTGGCCGTTTCAATCAATTCAATTTGCATAAATTCCGCCGTAACCGCGCGAATTACCGTCGCAAAGGCCTGATTGAACGGGACCAGCACGGCCAAGCGACTATTTGGATACAGACGCTGCACTTGATTCAAGAAGCGTCGGAACACGATCGTAAAGGCCGTCTCATCAAGTTTGCGGTCATTCGTACCAACATTGATAACGACTAAATCTGTTGAGATTGGTTGCCACGGCGTTGTCGAATCAATCGCTGTCAGTGCATCTGGCAACACGGGGACCCCGCCCGTTCCAGGTTTTTGGAGACCGACCGCACTATAGGCGATTCGAACGTTGCGGCTATTCAGCAAGTCACTTGCCACCGCCGCGTAATTGGCTTCACCACGATAATCTTCACCGGGATTTCTCCCAGCCACCCAACAGCCAGCAGTCAACGAATCGCCAATCCAAGTCAGACTATGGCGTCCTAATTGAACGGGCTGCAACGTTCCATCGCTCGTCAAGGCACTGATTGCAAACCCTTGATTGCCATCCCAGACACGGTCTTCATCAGTATTACCACTCAGCACCAAGCGAATCACGTGGGGCCGACCATCCAAAGTCAGCCAGATTGGCTCACTCGTCACGGCTTGGCGCTGAAACGGCAACCCGTCGATTTGAATCGCAATCCAACTCGGTAACTCACGCGCTAAATCCAGCATGGTAATGCGGATAAAACTCGCCGCCGTGGCCTGAAACCACATTTCAGCGCCCAAATTAGTACTGTACATCACGGGTTGCTGCTCAATTTCTTTGATTGCCCATCGCCCCTGAAAATAAGCTGGCATCAGGGGTTGATTAGCTTGTGTTACTTGGTAATCCACGGTATTTCCTCCATCTCTATCTCTGTTGTAATCCACACCAGCAGTGTTCAGTTAAGTGAACACTGGTAGCTGGCGTGTTTGTTGAAACCCAATCAGATACGCATTGTCAGCCAGCTCCGGAGGTCGGACTAAGGCGCGCACCGGCTGACGAACAATAAGCCAATCTAAGAATCCTCATTAACGCAAGAAAACACCAAGCATAACGGTAAATCTGATTTATTTTGATAAATTGATCAAAACTTGATGGCTATCAAGTTGCCATCAAGAATCAGCGGCTATACTAGGGTCATCAAATCAAATAAGGAGTTGCAAATTATGAAAATTCAGGGGTTTCTAACTAAACATACGAATCAAATCACATTAATCACTGGTATTCTGATCGTCCTCGGCATGCTCAGCAAATACTTGTTCCAATTCACACTGGGCTACCAAGTCATTCTGGCTGTCGCATCCGTGATTGCGGTCATTCCGATCGCGATTCGGGCTTGGAGTGCGCTGCGCAACAAGGTCTTCAGTATTGAACTGTTAGTCAGCATTGCCGTTATCGGGGCCTTCATCATTGGCGAATTCAACGAATCAGCCATCGTGACGTTCCTATTCCTGTTCGGGTCCTACCTCGAAAGCAAAACGTTACAAAAGACACGGACGGCCATCAAAGGTTTGACTGACATGTCACCAACGACCGCGACCCTCGTAACCGCTGATGGTACGGAAGAAGTCGACGTCGATGATGTTGACGAAGGCGACGTTGTCTTAGTCAAAACGGGGAGCCAAGTCCCTGTCGACGGGGTCGTCGTTGAAGGTAATGGTTACCTCAACGAAGCTTCTATCACCGGTGAAGCCCGTCAGATCAACAAACAACTCAATGATTCCGTTTATTCTGGTACGATGGTCGAAAACGGCTATCTTAAAATCAAAGCGACTCAAGTGGGTGATGACACGACGTTTGCTAAAATCATCGAACTCGTCGAAGAAGCCCAAGACACGAAGTCCAAAGCTGAAAAGTTCATCGACCGCTTTGCTCAATATTATACGCCTGCCGTTCTCGTTTTAGCAGTCTTAGTCTTCGCCTTCTCGCGTGACTTCCGATTAGCGATCACCGTCTTAGTTCTAGGATGCCCAGGGGCCCTCGTTATCGGTGCACCCGTCTCAAACGTTGCCGGAATCGGTAATGGTGCCAAACGTGGCATCTTAATCAAGGGTGGCGAAGTCGTCGATACCTTTGCCAAAGTCGATACGCTGGTCTTCGATAAAACGGGGACTTTGACGGAAGGTAATACTGCCGTTACCACGATGCACACTTACACGACTAACGCCGACAATCAACTCGCTTTAGCCGCTGCTATCGAAGGCGTTTCTGACCATCCACTCGGTCAAGCTATCGTAACCTACGCAGCTCAAAAGTCCGCTGGTGTCGCACCCGTCCTCGATGATACTGAAACCGTCAAAGGCCAAGGCATCTGCGCTAAAGTCGGTGACCAATCCGTCGTCATTGGGAACCAAAAGATGTTAACCGCGCATCAAATCGAACTTAACTCAGCTCAACTCAAAGACCTGAACGATTTACAAGCAGGTGGTCAATCCACAGTCATCATGGCCGTTAATGGCCAAGTTCAACTGATCTTCGGGATTGCCGATACCATCCGTCCAGGCGTCAAGGATTCACTCGCCGCACTCAAAGCTCAGGGCATCAAGAAATTAGTCATGTTGACTGGTGACAATCAGTTAACCGCCCAAGCAGTCGCAGATGAATTGAACTTAGACGAAGTTCACGCCAACTTATTGCCAGAAGAAAAGGTCGAATACGTTAAAAAGCTCAAAGCTGATGGGAACACGGTCGCCTTTATCGGTGATGGCATCAACGACAGTCCGTCCATCGCTAACGCGGATATCGGTATTGCCATGGGTAGCGGGACCGATGTCGCTATCGACACCTCCGACGTTGTCCTGATGCAATCCAGCTTCCCAGCACTGGTCCACGCCCATGGCCTCGCTAAGAAGACGGTGCTCAACACGCGGGAAAACATCTTCATCGCCATCGCGACGGTGGCCTTCCTCCTGATTGGCTTAGTCTTCGGTTACATTTACATGGCCAGTGGGATGTTCGTCCACGAAGCCAGCATCCTGGTCGTTATTTTCAACGCGATGCGCCTGATCAACTTCCAGACCAAGTTCGACAAACAACAACCTGCCAAAACGATCCAAGCCGCAACGGCCTAACCACGTTACGGAGATCCACCCCCAGCCCATAAAAAATGGCACCCAGACTAGTCTTCCCCAACTAGTCAGGGTGCTATTTTTAGCTAATAATAACTAAAATGATAACGCCATAATAATTTCATAAGTACGCTCGGTTGATTAATTGCAATTATAAACTAAAAAAGATCTTGTAAAGCCAAATCCCAATCACGGCGCCAACAATCGGTGCCACGACCGGAACCCAGCTGTATTCCCAATGTGAAGATCCCTTATTGGGAACCGGTAATAGTGCGTGAACGAGCCGCGGCCCTAAATCCCGGGCAGGGTTCAGAGCTGGCCCAGTCGGCCCACCTAGTGAGATGACCATTGCCGCAATCAGTAATCCGACCCCGATGTTAGCAATATCAATATTTTGATGGAAGAACATCCCACGATACAGGCCCATCGCCCCAAAAATTAGGACGGCGGTCCCGACCATTTCGGTAATGAACCCGTTCAGCTGACTGTGAGCGGCGTCACTAGTGGCAAACGTCCCTAATACTGCACCAGCATCAGTCGTTTGTCGGTAGTGTGGCCAGTATAGTGCGAGAATCAAGCATTGTCCTACGATGGCACCGAGAAATTGCCAGATTAAGTACTGCGCAACGTGTGACCAGGGGAAGAGACCAACCGTTGCTTGACCAATCGTAATCGCAGGGTTCAAGTGGTTACCAGAGATTGACCCGAACATCATTGCTGGCAGCATAACCCCCAGCCCGTACCCCGACGCCACCAGTAACCAACCCCCGTTGGCGAGTCCTGGATCGTCGTTTCCGGTCGTGTTCTTTAGGAATGCATTAGCGACAGCACCGTTGCCTAGTAGCACTAGGATCAGGGTGCCAAAGAATTCTGCAGCGTAGCGTGCTTCCCATGAACCTGTCATCTTGTATCCTCCTCGTATGGTACCGAGCATCTATGATACTTTGAAGGATAGCAGATAAAGCCATTTATGTAAACGCTTCATTTTGCTGTAATAAGCCATTTCTAATCATCCGAGCCGGCCTCCTAATTATACCCCCGCGCGTATTAAAGTCGAGCTAGCGACGTTTGGCAAGCGCGATATCAGAATTCAAACTGGCGAATCAGATTCTCACCCTGGTTCATAATTGACGTAACTCAATAATTGCAGGACTTAATTTACCGTCAGCATCGCTATCCACCCCTTGATTTCAGAAAGACTTGTGTACTGGAGTTCAGTCATTAAAGCTAACGTTTCAATTGCTGAACATCTAGAACTTGGCATGCAAAAAAGTCCCTTATGGCAGGTCAGCTGACAACCATAAAGGAATCATAACAAGCGGAGATCGGCGCAAGCGAACCGCACCCCCTTATCCGTATTATTGGCTAGGCCACGTATTGGTCGTTCCTAGCATGTTAAACTCGCCCCACCCTTTTTGAGAATGCGCCAATTCATTGATCGCTGTTAACACTTTGTTCTCGTCGGCAGTGAAGTGTAACTTATCGACAAACACTTGACTGGCAATCTGGTCATAGACGACGCGGGCTTGGCGTTCAGGCGTCTGTTGATTATGTTTGACTTTACTGATACCAGTCTCAAGAATATTTAGCACATATTGGTAACGTTCGGGCGTAGCATGTTGCTGTAGTGAAAGCTGTAACCGAGTAAATAAGTCCAAAGCGTGGTTTTTAGCATGGTCCGACTTCGTGTTAGTCACAAAATCCCCTCCTGACATTAAGGTAAAAAAGCCTTTTCCCCGTGGTCATCGTAAGGCTTCCCCACATAACTGTCAAACCCAGGAAACCGTTTGCACGTCAGCCATTTGAAAGTTAACTTGATGAATTGGTCATTTGGGCAAAAAAGTTGCATCTACATACCTACGGGGGTATATTGTTAATTGTTAATAATGCACATCTGGAGGGGTTAACATGATTAAAGAAATTCATGATCAAGATTTTGCCAAAGAAACGGATACTGGGATTGCCGTCGTTGATTTCCGCGCTGACTGGTGCCCGCCATGTCGGATGATGGACCCAATTTTGAAGTCATTGTCCGAAGATGCCAACTACAAAGACAAGGTCAACTTTGTCTCATTGAATGTCGACAACGATAAAGAAATTGCGAGCCAATTCCAAGTTCAAGGGATCCCAACCTTCCTAATCAAGAAGGATGGCCAAGTCGTCAGTCATCTCGTGGGCGCGCGGCCAAAGCCAGCCTTTGAATCCGAACTACAAAAAGCACTCGATTAAGTCGATAGGAGGTCTCCATGGCAACGACCGAAGAATATGTCACCAGTAAACAAATTCAGACCCGTTTGAAGCGCTCCGCTGGTCAACTGGACGGCGTCTTGCGGATGATGGATGAGGGCCGCCCTTGCGACGACGTTCTCGTTCAACTTTCCGCGGTCAAGTCCAGCATCGACAAGGCAATGAAACTGGTCATTGCCCGCAATATCAATAATTGCGTCGATAATATGACAAGTGCCGATGTTCAGAACCTCGAGCACTCATTAGACTTGTTGTTAAAAACGAAATAACATAAGCAGTAAATAATCGACCGTATCTCCTGCGGTCGCCATATGGATTCTGATTACCTCATTAAATAAATTGATGAGGTGCTTTTGAAGGAAAAGAGTGTTCTGAGCTTCTCTCAAAAACCAAGAAGTTCAGAACACTCTTTTTTACTGGAAATAATTTGTAAACCAATTTGGGAAAACAATACGGTTAATTATTTACTGCTTACTCAGAAAAACACATAAAGTATTGCTCATTTGGCCTGTTTATCGACTCAATTATAGGGCCTCACAATCATTTTCCGCCTTCTCAATTATTCATTCAATAAATCGTAATACTTGGGTTCGTCAACGGGAAGAGTTTTTGCACTGATTTCGATGCTTTCGGCTAACAGTTGATAAAAGTCAGTTATCATAATCGATTTATGTTTCAAACGAAACTGAGAAATCGTCTTCCAGTGATTACCGTCATCCTCGCTAATCTTGCCATTCAAGTGTGTTGCTAGATATGCAACTAAATTGTAAAATCCTTTTTGATTGAAAGGTAACTCAGTTTCATACTCAGTAAACACCGCAATTTCTTTAGAATTATCTTTAACTGGCTGTATAAGTAATCCGTCTGCCTTCCATTCCAAGGGAACATTCTTCCATTCTGGATTTAAGTCACTTGGAAATAGAGAAAAAGATAGTCGAAATTCATCTTTCAAAGTTTGTGTGGTACCAGCATGGTTAATCCACAGTCCGTTCTTGTCTATTCCCCAAATCAATTCAGCTAAATCATCTAACTCAATATTAATCTTGTTTTGATTGACTTCAACTAAAGCACGCATTTTTGTCATCCTCACTTTAATGATTGTGCAGCTTTATAAATTGCTTTCCCGATTTTCTGTAAATTACCAGATGTGAACTGGTTTCTCGTTTGTTTTCTGAGGGCTCTTATTGCATCTTGGACACTGTTAATATCAGAATAATCAAGACGTGAAACAAGTTATTAACTTTTCTTGCATACGGCGCATTCGATGTTCCAAAACCGCCTCTAAAATATCGTCGCAGATTCCTTCTGACACAGCATCCGTACAAATGTCCTCTATTACCATAATGGAGCTTTTTTTATATCATCCACTTTTTTGACCGGTCGCATTGGTTTTGATAGCCTATTTTACTTCTGTTGCACAGTTTTTGCGTGATAGCCATCCAAATCATAATCTGATAATGAAGCTTTTGCTAAATTTAGGGCATATGACTACTGCGGGCCCGCTACTGCAACACTTTTACTGAACGTGTACGTATTAACTTATTGGAAGGCCTGTAAGAGATATACCGGTTTTGGCCGGTAACCTGGCATTGTAGTTGCCTCACCTTGCTTGTATTTTTGCTTATAATTATAAACCTCATATAGCTTAGCAGTGCTTCGTTGAAGTGCGTCATCAGATAACTGATCAAGTGTGTGTTAAAAAAATTGACAATCAGCACCCTGATAAGTCTTCAACATTAGTTGTTCATAGCGCTTGTTAGCGGGCTTACGAAACAACACTCAATCGATTCAAAAAAACGTGCATGATTGCAGCATCAAGTTAACTTGATAGCCGCAATCACGCACGTTTTTTATTAATCATTAATACTAACTAAAGTTTGTCGTTTCTTAATATTCAGCGCTCAATTGTACCAAGTAAAGTGGTCATTCATCCGTCAATCGAGCAGCTACCCGACTATCAGGCTGAGCGAGCACGCACTGCCGAACAGTAAGCCACCTCAACTACTAACAGCGGCGGTTATTTTCCAATTGGCGCCAGCTAACGCCACTAATCTTTCCAGTCGCCCTTTTTCCAATCATCATGGTTCCAATCATCTTTTTTCCAGTCATCGTCGTCATCACTGTGGGACTGCTCGGTATCCTTGGGCGCTCGTTTTGCTCGCTTCAACAGTACTGTCGTTGAAACAACCGTCACGAATCCAGTCGCGATAATAAAGACAAACGTCCACATGATAATATCACTAATCGACATCTTGGGGTCCCTCCCTTAATTAATGTCGCTAGTATAGCGCAGCCCAGTCACAATAGCAAAAGTACCCGGAATCGCCTGCCCACACAATGGCGATCCCGAGCACTTCCTTTGAACTGACCTGACTAATTAGTCATCATCATCTTCGTCTTCTTCATCTAGTCCGGTGCGTGCGTCATTGCCCAAGTAGGCTTGCAGTTCCCGGATGTTGCGATTATTGCTGCCGCGGTAAGCGACTAACCATGCGGCTAATGCTGGCCGGGTCTCTTTTTCAGCTAACTTGATAGCCCGGTCAACGAATAGGTTTTCCGTATCAAAATCCTTGATGGTTGCGGCCACGAGTTCATCAGCGGATTGGTACTTGAAAGCCCCGTTTTCTTCCAACATTGAATACTTGGTTAATTCAGCCGTTGTGGAAGATGGCTTTTGGTTTTCATCTAAGAGTAAGTCACCGAGTTCAGCAAACTGACGGACATTTTGGTCGATCAGTTGTTGATATTCCGTCCGCAATGCCAATGATTGCGGGCCTTTGACGTACCATTTGACCTGACTTAACTTAACATAGGCGACCATTAGATTCGACAGGATGTGATTCGTCATCGCACCGGCAGTCGGGACGTGGTGGTCAATATCACTTTGTTTTAATTCAGCGGCGTATTGTTCATCGATTGTTAATTCACTCATGAATGCGTCCTCCTATTTAACCTTAACGTTTTCTACTTCATAGCCCAAACCGGTAACGACTTGTGCCAAATCATCGGCCGACGTTACTTCTGGATCAAAGTTGGCCTTGACCTTGCTAGCATTGAATAACACTTTGACATTTTCGACACCCTCGTGGTTCGACACAGCCTTTTCAATCTTGGTCATGCATGATGGGCAGGTCAACGTTCCTAATTGCATAATAATTTTCATTTCAATTACCTCCGTATCAACTCATT
Source organism: Lactiplantibacillus sp. 30.2.29 (assembly GCF_018991255.1). Taxonomy (NCBI): domain Bacteria; kingdom Bacillati; phylum Bacillota; class Bacilli; order Lactobacillales; family Lactobacillaceae; genus Lactiplantibacillus; species Lactiplantibacillus sp. 30.2.29. Next base: position 98,397 of record NZ_JAGYGU010000014.1, read on the forward strand.
TGATGGTTCTATCATAACCGGATTTTATTGATAAGAACTTGACCGCCGTCAAGAAATAATAAAAAGTTTTCGGTTACAATAAAATTGTTAAAAATCAAGCCATAGATGAAACGCGAACGCCTACGCCATAGCAGAAATCTGGTATAGTAAAGGTGAATCTAATTAGGGGGTGTTCTCATGGCAGAGCATGAATGCGTTCAGTTAGTGCCGATTTTCAAGGAACTCGCTGATGAACAGTTAGATACAATTGAAACGATCGTTCAGCATCATCACTTTCCAGCCGGCAGCACCATTTTCAGCGCTGACGACCCACTCGATTCGTTGATGATTCTCGCCAACGGCCAAGTCAAAGTCTATCAATTAGCTGCAAATGGCCGGGAACAGTTACTGTACTTATTACAAACTGGTGATATTGATGGCGAAGCTGCCTTATTCGAGAACCAACGCCGCACGTCCTTTGGCGAAGCGCTGGTTCCGACCGATGTCTGCAGCATCCGCCGCGCCGACTTTCAAGCGTTGATGCAACAATATCCTAGCATCAGCATCAACGTCTTAAACGTCTTCGGCAGACGGCTCACCCAGCTGGAACGCCAAACGACGAGCACGGCGACCGAGTCCGTCGAAGCGCGCCTAGCCAACTACCTCACGGAAACGGCGGCTGCACTCAAGACGGACGCGTTTAAATTACCATTAAAGAAGAAGGACTTGGCGACCTTCTTGGGAACCACCCCTGAAAGCATTAGCCGCAAGCTCGCCTTATTTGAACGCCAAGGCCTGATTACCCAAAAGACAGGCAAAATTATCAAAATCAACGATGCAGACCAACTGTTATTAACTGAATAAGATAATCAAACCAACCGGATGGCGATTCACAACCTGTGAGCGTTCATCCGGTTGGTTTGTTCACCCGCCTATTTTTGCGCTACTTGCGCCCGTAATCTTGGCCCAACCAATCGTATATAAGGGCCCCAATTAACGCGATTGCCGTGACTGAAGCGCGCCGTTTGGCCACTACATCCACTCGGTTTAATTTTGCCGACAGCTTTCACTGTCCAAAATCATTTTAATTTTCAGCGGTTCTCGACGATACCACTTGGATTAATCTAAGGTATAATTAAACTAGTATTAGAAAATTTATTAGGGAGTGGATTTAATGGCAACCATTAATCAAGCAGCAGTAAAACAAGATCTCTACGATGCCGTCAATGGCGAGTGGCTCAAAACCGCCGTCATTCCGGATGACCATTCTTCAACTGGTGGCTTCATGGACTTAGTCGATGCCATCGAAAAAACGTTAATGCATGATTTTGATGCCATGGCTGCGGGTTCAGTTGAACCTGATAATCCCCAGCTAGCTGAATTTATCAAGTTTTACCGCTTAGCCAAAGATTTTAAGCAACGCGACGCTAACGGGGCTGAACCACTATTACCATGCCTCAAGCAAGTCGATAGTCTAAGTGATTTTGCTGACTTACAACAACGGATGCCCGATTGGATCTACGACGGCCTCCCATTGCCATTCAGCCTGGACGTCGACGCTGACATGAAGAATACCAAGGTCAACGCCCTCTTCGCCCAAGCACCCGGCACCATTTTGCCCGACAAGACTTACTACGACGAAGGCAACCAGGCCGGCCCTAAGTTACTCGCCATCTACGCCCAAATGATGACTGAACTGCTTCAAAAGACCGGCTACGACGAAGCGGAAGCCAAACAAATCGTCGACGACACCTTGAAGTTTGACCGTTTGATCGTGCCGTGGGTCAAATCCGCTGAAGAATCCGCTGATTACAGCAAGATGTATAACCCTCGTAAATTCAACGATTTCGTCAACACGAGTCGGTACTTAGACTTGGCTGCCATCACGTATTCGGTCATCGATGGTAATCCTGAACAAGTCATCCTGCCAGAGCCAGCCTTCTTTGACTATTTCAATGAGGTGGTCAATCCGGACAACTTCGGCTTGATGAAGAACTGGATGAAAGCGAAGTTAGTTCAACGCTACAGTGGCTACTTAAGTGACGACATGCGGGTCTTAGCGACGACCTACTCCCGGGCCCTCTCTGGACAAAAGGAACCACGTAACCAGGCGAAGAGCGCCTACTACCTCGCAACCGGCACGTTTGACCAAGTCGTTGGCCTCTACTATGGTCACAAATACTTCGGTGAAGCTGCCAAAGCTGACGTGCATCAGATGGTCGAGAAAATGATTGGCGTCTACAAGCGCCGTCTGCAAGCCAACACTTGGCTCAGTGCCGATACCCGTGCCAAGGCCGTCACCAAGCTTGATAAATTAGGCATTCAAGTCGGTTACCCTGATAAATTGGAAGCCATCTACACGAAGTTCAAGACGCACACCCCTGAACAAGGCGGCAACGTGTTGAGTAACGTGCTCCACTTCAACCGACTTGCTCGGCAAGACATGTTCTCAAAATGGGGTAAGGCCACGGACCGGACGCGCTGGGAAATGAGTGCGGACACAGTCAACGCTTACTACCACCCATTCATGAATATCATCGTCTTCCCTGCAGCAATCTTGCAAGCACCGTTCTATAGTCTCGAGCAGTCTTCTAGCGCGAACTACGGTGGTATCGGTGCCGTGATTGCCCATGAAATCTCACACGCCTTCGATAACAACGGCGCACTGTTCGACGAATTTGGGAACTTGCATAACTGGTGGACAGACGAAGATTCCGCACACTTCAAGGAACTCGCCAAGTCGATGATCAGTGAATTTGACGGTCTCGACTTCGCTGGCGCTAAGGTCAACGGGACGCTGACGGTATCTGAAAACATTGCCGATGCCGGTGGTCTGAGTTGTGCTGAAGAAGCAGCCAAGGGTGAAGACGACGTCGACCTGAACGCCTTCTTCACCAACTGGGCCATGATCTGGCGGATGAAAGCAACAACGGAATACATGCAACTGTTACTTTCAATCGACGTCCACGCCCCAGCTAAGTTGCGGGCCAATGTGCAACCAAAGAATCTGGATGACTTCTACACGACCTTCGATATCCAACCTGAAGACGCGATGTACTTGGCACCAGACAAACGGGTCAAGATTTGGTAATTTGATTCTTATTGTTTAAACTAAAATAAATAACTAAAATAAATCGGTTCTTCGAGCTTGTGACTCGGAGGACCGATTTTTAGGTTGATGGGGTTGTTGGTGCTGATAGCAGACTAAAAGTAAGCCTTTATTATAACATCGAGTAAAATCATTAGTATTTTTTGAAATGTAATGATTTTTCACATGAGATATAATTGTGCTTACTTTTTTAGAAGACTAAGTGCTTTATGGTGGAATATTCAAAACAGTTACTAGTCCAAATCATCCATACCCAGCCCACCCCCAGACCCGTGGTACAATAGACTTATCGTTTCACATCGAAATAACTCATTTAAAGGAGCACGCGCTTGATGTCACAATTTGAAAAATACCATCCTATTTTGACGCCGCACTATGCATTTGATTGGCTCACAAAAGTCCGCGTGGTCGACGTCTTCAATCTCTACCAAACGACCGATACGACCGTGACCATGGCAGCGACGGCCGACCGTATCAATCAAGTGATGCGCGAGATTTTTAACGATCGTCAGCTGATTTGGGGCGTTACTGATCGGACTACGAATGATTTCTGCGGACAGGTCGGGTTTGCGCCAATTGATATGGCTGCCCACCAAGCAACGTTGACAGTCCAGCTGACGGACGCTAATCATGATGTCGCCCCCTTAACGGAAATTCTGGAACGACTCGTGGCATTCGGCACCGTCGAATTAAAACTCCAGCAGCTCAAATTAGCTTTATCTCAACCAGATTCACTTATGGGACAAGTGCTGACAACTTTGAGCTTTACGACTACCGACAACTTAAACTTTGACTACCAAGCGGCCTAGGCACCCGCACCTTTAATAGTAGGGTCAATCTTCTCAACACAAGCGTGTGGGGTTCCAGCAACGACTGACCGTTAACCGTCGTGCCCCAACAAAAAAAAGATGCACCGCCGATCCGAAACATGTCTTGTTCGGATCAGCGGTGCATCTTTTTCGAGT